>NZ_QFDQ01000173.1 GCF_003270085.1 Streptomyces triticisoli
GCCAGCGCGCGAGGGTCCGGCGGGCCTCGTCCAGCGCGGCGGCGTCGAGCCGTACGGGCACGGTGCGGCCGTGGGCGAGCAGGGCCAGGCGCCAGGCGGCGGGGTCGTCGGCGGCCGCGGGCACGACGGGCACCGTCGCGTCGACGGGCGCGACGGCGATCCGGACGCCGCCGGGCACCGCGGCGCCGCCCTCGGCGGCCACGTGGACGACCTGGGCCTCCCCGAGGGCGGCGCCGAGGTCGTGGCTGTCCTCGAAGGTCCGGACTCCGAGGGCCGCGGAGCCCGCCCTCAGTTCCGCCTGCTCCCGGTCGCCGGTCAGCATGACCCACACGGGCGTGCCGCTCAGTTCGAGGGCGCGGACGAGGACGTCGGCGACCAGCAGCACGCGCAGGCCCGAGGCGTCGAAGCCCGACGCGTGCGCCTCGACACGGGTCAGGCCGCGGCGGGCGGGGGCGGCGTCCACGGGCTCGCCGGTTCGGGCGTCGATGATGCGCAGCACGGCCCGAGCGTAGGCGGCCGGACGGCCGCGCGCAGGCTCGCGGCACACTTTCCGGACATAACGGCCGGTTTTCCCCGGCGGGGAATCGCCGGGCGGCGCCCGCCGTTGCCCAGTCGGCAGCCCTTCCCCAAGTCGAGGAGATCCCTGGTGTACGGCGACACGGCGACGATCCGGAAGATCCTGACCGAACTCGGTGACACCTGGGCCGTCGTGGGCCTGTCGTCGAACCGCGGCCGGGCCGCGTACGGCGTCGCCGAGGTGCTGCGGCGCTTCGGCAAGCGCGTCGTCCCGGTCCACCCCAAGGCGGAGACGGTGCACGGCGAGCAGGGCTACGCCGCCCTCAAGGACATCCCGTTCGACGTGGACGTGGTCGACGTCTTCGTCAACAGCGACCTGGCCGGCCCGGTCGCGGACGAGGCGGTCACCAAGGGCGCGAAGGCCGTCTGGTTCCAGCTCGGCGTCGTCGACGAGGCCGCCTACGAGCGCACCCGGGCGGCGGGCCTCGACATGGTCATGGACCGCTGCCCGGCCATCGAGATCCCCCGCCTGGGCTGACCTTCCGGGGTCAGATCCCCAGCCCCTCCAGCACCACGGCTCCCGGCAGCTCGGCGAACGCCTTGCCCGGCACGAGCAGTTTGCCGCGGCGGCGGCCGCTGCCGACGAGGACGTACGGCAGGTCGACGACGGCGGAGTCGACCAGGACGGGCCAGCTGTCGGGCAGGCCGAGCGGGGTGATGCCGCCGTACTCCATGCCGGTCTCCCCCGTGGCCACGTCCATCGGCGCGAAGGAGGCCTTGCGGGCGCCGAGCCGGCGGCGTACGGCGCCGTTGACGTCGACACGCGTGGTGGACAGCGCCAGGCACGCGGCCAGCCGGGTCTCGCCGCCGCGCCTGCCCGCCACGACCACGCAGTTCGCGGAGGTCTCGAGCAGGTCCTGGCCGTAGTGCTCGACGAAGACGGCGGTGTCGGCCCACTGCGGGTCGGTCTCGACGTAGAGGATCTGGTCGGCCGGGACGCTGCCGCGCCAGTGGCGTACGGCATCGGCGACCGGGCGGGTCAGCTCGTCGAGGCAGTCGGGGGCGGGGACGGCCCGGTCGAAGTTTCCGATGGGTGCGCGCATGACCGCACGCTAACAGCCGCACGACGCGGCCCGGCCGGGCGTCTCAGTGCACGGGCGGTACCGAGACCGCCATGACCATGTCCATCGGTACGGCGCCGTCGTTGGCGTACGTGTGCGGGGTACCGGCCTCGAAGGAGGCGCTGGCTCCCACTGGCACGCGGTAGTCCACCGCGTCGACCGTGAGCGTCAGCTCCCCCGCGGTGACGTGCACCAGTTCGACGGTGCCGGCGGGATGCGGGTCGGACGGGCTGCGCTCGCCGGGCATCAGGCGCCACTCCCACATCTCCAGCGGACCGGGCGCCTCGGCACCGGCGAGCAGCCGGTTGTAGCTGCCGGCGTCGGTGTGCCACAGACGGACGGCCTGGTCGGCGGGGACGATCCGGACCTTCGGACCCTGCTCGTAGTCGAGCAGGGTGGTGATGCTGACGCCGAGCGCGTCACCGATCTTGACGACGGTGCCGAGGCTGGGGTTGGTGCGGGCCTGCTCGATCTGGATGAGCATGCCGCGGCTGACACCCGCGCGCGCGGCGAGCATGTCCAGGGTGAAGCCGCGCTCGGTGCGCCAGCGCTTGACGTTGCGCGCCAGGGACTGGGTCAGCAGTTCGAGGTCCGACACATTCCGTCCAATATTATGGATGACAGAGTTCACTTCACTGCACTACGGTGGGTTGCACCCGATCGTCCACCGCACTGTACTGCGAGGCACGCCGTGACAGCACTCTTCGCCCTGGTCACCAGCCTCCTGTGGGGCCTGGCCGACTTCGGCGGCGGGCTGCTCACGCGGCGCAGCCCGGCCCTGACGGTCGTGGTGGTCTCCCAGAGCATCGCGGCGGCCGTACTGGGTGTGATCGTTCTCGCCACCGGCGGCTGGAGCGAGGCCGGGCCGCGGCTGTGGTTCGCGTTCGCCGCGGGCCTGGTCGGCCCGGTCGCCATGCTCTGCTTCTACAAGGCGCTCGCCCTGGGCCCGATGGGGGTGGTCTCGCCGCTCGCCTCACTGGCCGTGGCCGTGCCCCTCTCGGTCGGCCTGGTGCTGGGCGAACGGCCGGGGCTGCTGCAGGTCGCGGGTATCGCGGTCGCCGTCACCGGCGTGGTGCTCGCGGGCGGGCCGCGGCTGGGGGGCGCCGCCGTGCGGCCGCGGACGATCTGGCTGACGCTGATCGCGGCGCTCGGCTTCGGCGCGGTGCTCGCGCTGATCGCCGAGGCCGCCACCACGGTCACCGGTCTGTTCCTCGCGCTCTTCGTCCAGCGCGTGACCAACGTGGCGGTGGGCGGGGCCGCGCTCCACGTCTCCTCGCGGCGGGGCGGAACCGCACTGCCGGAAGGGGGCTTTCCCTGGCGCACGCTGCCCGCACTGGGCTTCGTCGGCCTCGCGGACGTGGCGGCCAACGGCACGTACTCGGTCGCCGCCCAGCACGGCCCGGTCACGGTGGCCGCCGTCCTCGCCTCCCTCTACCCGGTGGTGACCGCGCTGGCCGCCCGCGGCTTCCTCAGCGAACGGCTGCGGGCGGTGCAGGCGGCGGGAGCGGGTCTGGCGCTGGTGGGGACGCTGCTGCTGGCGACGGGCTGAGCGCGCGGCCGGGCGGCCGCGGGACAGGTCAGCCCTCGGGCTCCAGTTCGGCGAGCCGGGAGTCCCTCTCCCCGTCCAGTCCGGCCAGGCGGGCCGCGCTCTCCTCATCCAGGTCCGCCAGCGCCAGCAACTGCTCCGGGGTGACACCCTCCGGTATCGGCACCGGAGCCGGAGTCCGCAGCGGCGGCTGCCAGCCCTCGGCGGCGGTCCAGCGGCGTACGACCCGGGCGGGCGCCCCGGCGACCACCGCGTGGTCGGGTACCTCGCCGCGGACCACCGCGCCGGCCGCCACCACGACGTTCCGCCCGATCCGCGCCCCCGGCAGGATCACCGCGCCGGTGCCGATCCAGCAGCCCGGGCCGATCTCCACCGGCTCCATCCGGGGCCACTGCCTGCCGATGGGCTGGTGCGGGTCGTCGTAGGAGTGGTTGGTGGAGGTGACGTAGACGTACGGCCCGAAGTAGCAGTCGCTGCCGATGGTGACCGTGGTGTCGGCGATGACATGGCTGCCGCGGCCGAGGACCACCCCGTCGCCGATGCGCAGGATCGGCTCGGGGCCGAGGTCGAGATCGGGCATCAGACCGGCGGTCAGCGTGACCTGCTCGCCGATGATGCAGTACGCGCCCAGGTGGATCCACGGCTCGCCGAAGACCGTGCCGAGCGGGAAGGCCAGCCTGGTACCTGTTCCCATCGCGCCGAAGCGAAGGCGTCCGGGGTGCTCGGCCGTGACGGAGCCCGTGCGCTGTACCCAGGCCCAGCCCGCGTGGACGGCGCGCTGGGCGAGGCGGCGCCGCCATGATGAGAACGTGTTCTTGCGCTTGGGCACCTGCTCACCGTACTCAGACCCGGCCGCGCCCATGGGCCGCGACGCCTGTGATCTTCGCCCCACCGGATGGCGTACGGTGCCGTCGGACCCATGCCGTGAAAGGTAGGACGAGGATGACGCACAAGGCGCTGATCGCGGGCATCGGCGGCCGGGAGCCGCAGGTGGACGAGGAGGCGTTCGTGGCGCCCACGGCCACGGTGATCGGTGACGTGTCGCTGGGCGCGGGCGCGAGCGTCTGGTACGGCGCGGTGCTGCGCGGCGACGTCGAGCGGATCGCCGTCGGCGCGAGCAGCAACGTCCAGGACAACTGCACCCTGCACGCCGATCCGGGCTTCCCGGTCGGTGTCGGCGAGCGCGTCTCCATCGGGCACAACGCGGTGGTGCACGGCGCGACCGTCGAGGACGACTGCCTGATCGGCATGGGCGCGACGGTGCTGAACGGCGCGGTGATCGGCGCGGGTTCCCTGGTGGCCGCGCAGGCACTGGTGCCGCAGGGCATGCGGGTGCCGCCGGGGTCACTGGTCGCGGGGGTGCCCGCCAAGGTCCGGCGGGAGCTGACGGAGGAGGAGCGCCAGGGGATCACCCTGAACGGCACGATGTACGCGGAGCTCGCGCGGGCACACCGCGAGGTGCACGACTAGGTCGTGCGCACCGGCGCCGCCCCCACGCACATCCTGGGGGCGCGCCGCTCAGTCCCCGGCCGGAACGGGTTCCGGATCCTCGGTCTCTCGGGCACGGTGCTCAGCCTGTGCCTTCTTCGCCTTGTGCTTGAGCATCAGCATCGAGCCGAGCCCGATGAGCACGGCCGCCACCAGGCCCACCCACGAGAATTTCTTCAGCCAGGACTCGGCCACCACACCGACGTAGTAGATGACCGCCGTGGTGCCGCCCGCCCAGCAGATGCCGCCGAGGACGTTGGCGATGAAGAACTTCCAGTACGGCATCCGCAGCACACCCGCGAGGGGGCCGGCGAAGATGCGCAGCAGGGCGACGAAGCGGCCGAAGAAGACCGTCCACACGCCCCACCTCTCGAAGGACCGCTCCGCGGTGGCGATGTGTCCCTCGCTGAAGTGCCTGGGGAACTTCTTCCCCAGCCAGGCGAGCAGCGGTCTGCCGCCCCTGCGGCCGATGGCGTAGCCGATGGAGTCGCCGACGACCGCGCCGATGGTGGCGCATGTGCCGAGGATCACGGGGTCGATGCCCGAGTGCTGGGAGGACAGCAGGGCGGCGGAGACCAGGACGATCTCACCGGGCAGCGGGATGCCCAGGCTCTCCAGACCGATGATCAGGCCCACCACGGCGTAGACGGCGGCCGCGGGTACCGTTTCGAGCCATTCCTGGACGTGCACCGCCGGTTCCTCCCCGTTTCGCGTCCCTAGTGTTCCCGGGAGCGCCCGCGAAGAGCGCCCCCGGGAAGACTACCGGGTCGGTCTGCCGAGCCGTGGACCCACGGACCCCCTCTGCGTTCCCGAGGCCGGGGCGCCGACGGTGTGCCCCACCACCGGCTTGTGCACGTGCGGCCCGGCCGTGACGCCGGCCGGGGGCCGGCAGCCGCCGCGGGGACCCCGCGCCCCGTACTTCGGCTGAGGGAAGGCGGCGTCCCGGCACGGTCTGCCGGCCCCCGGGGCCGCCTCGCCCGTGTGTACGAGGCGGCCGTGGGTCACGCCCGCGGGCCGGGATTCGCCGGAGGCGGCGGACACGGCCGGCGGCGGTTCCTCGGTGACGCCCGGGCGGGCGGAGCCCGTGCTGTGCGCTCCTCCGTTGGCGCGAGGGCCGAGGACGGCGTGGTCGTCCGCCCAGCCCACGACGGCAAGCACGGTGGCGAGCAGGGCCAGGGTGGTGAGTCCGACGCCCAGGGCCAGGCCCGTGCGGTACCTGCGCAGCGGGTCGGGCCACGTCCCGTACGGCGTCGTCCCGTACGGCGTCCAGTGCAACGCTCTTCGCGGGACGCGGGCCGGGCGGGAGTCGAGATAGCGGCGGGCACCCCAGCCGAGCACCGTCTCGGTGAGCAGGACCTCGAGTCCGCCGTCGAAGTGACTGAGCTGTTCGGCGGCGTGACGGCAGTGGGAGCACGCCCGCAGATGGAGCTGGACGCCGGGCAGCAGCGTGCCGCCCCGGCGCACGGGAGTGTCGAGAAGACGGTTGTAGGAGCGGCATTCCCTGGTCGGCGCGAGTTCCCGGTGGGCGCGTACACAGCCCGCCCGGAATTGTTCCCGGGCCTGCCGCAACGCACCTGTCGCGGTATCGGCGTCAATGGCCAGCAGACCGGCCGGTACGGTTATGGGTTCGGCCTCGACCTCGGTGTGCCAGAGCAGACATTGGAAGGCGTCGGGAAGCGCCTGGAAAGCCCGGTCGGCGAGCTGCCGCTTCGGGGGCGTCGTGGATGTCACCGTGCGCAGCCCGCGACCGCCTGCGGGCCTGCCGAGCTCCGGCAGTACGGCGCATGCCGTCTCGTCGTCGGCCCACTCCCGGACCACCTCGCGGGCGGCGACGAGGAGTCGCGGACGCAGGGCGCCGCCGACCGGCCGGCGCATCACCTGCCGGAAGGCGGCGGTGGCCACCATGGCAGCCGAACTTCCCTGAGCGGTAAGGCAGATGGCCGCGTAGTCATAGGTCGCCCGCCAGTGCCGGGCGAGCAGCGGCGCGACGGCGTGGTGACCGCCGTCGCGGTCCCGCAGCCGGGCGGCGAGGCTGCGGTCGGACTCCCCCGGCGTCGTACCGGGACAGGGTGGGTGGGGAGGGCGTGGGGGGTGGGGGGATCGCACTGCACCATTTCCTTCCAGCCGCATGGCGGCACACGGAATGGGCGCCCACCTTCGCACACACGACTCGCGGCGAACAAGCAGTTCGAAAAGCCGCCGTCTCAAAAGGCGGGAAATGCAAGGTGGTTACCACCGGTACCCGCACCCGTATTCGGAGAATGCCGACGACGGGGCCGTCAACGTGCGTGTGCGGATGGCCGAATGGCGCACGAAACCCTCAACTCATCCCCCACAGCGCACTTCCACGTTTCTCGCGGGTCGCCCCTCGCCGCACTCCGCCGCCTCCGGCAACAAGGCGGGGTGTCCGCGCACGCGGCCCGACCCGGCCACGCTCGACGCCGTTCAGCCGTTGGGCCGCAGGGTCCAGACAACCGTCATCTCTCCGGTGACGGCCCCGTCCGCGCGCCGGATCTCGATGGCCACCGGGAACTCCGGCCGCTGCCCCGCGTCGAGCTCCGCGACGACGTCGGCGGCCGGGCGGCCCAGGGTCGCGGTGGCGGTGACGGCGCCCATGGCCAGCTTCTTGTAGGCGATCTCGGCCCGTACCGCGAGCGGCACCGCGCGCGAGAGCTGGTCCCCGAACGCGGCCAGCACGATCGCCCCGCTGGCGGACTCCCCGAGCGTGAACATCGCGCCGGCGTGCGGCCCGCCCACGTGGTTGTGGTAAGCGCCCTGGTCCGGCAGGGTCACCACCGCCTTCTCCGCGGTGGCCTCGAGGAACTCGAGGTTCAAGGTCCGGGCCATCGGCACGGTGGCGGCGAGCATCTCGCCGATCGACATCTGGTCTGCACCCATACGGAGACGTTACCCGTCAGTAGCCAATTCTGGCCAGAGCCGGCGTCCGACGCCCGCACCCACCACTGGTACGTCCCTGACAAAGAGCAGTGACCGAATCGTGTCCCCGACGGCACTAGGGTTGTTGCCCATGTGGCCAGGACAGCAGCCGCCCGGGGGCGAGCAGAACCCGCAGAACAATCCGTACCAGCAGCCGGGGTACCAACAGCCGAATCCCTACCAGCAGCCCGGCTACCAGCAGCCCAACCCGTACGCCCAGCAGCCGCAGTGGGGCGCGACCGTACCCATGGACGGGGTGCAGCCGCCGAAGGGCGGCGGCGGGGGCGGCAACCGGACGAAGCTCGTCGCGGTCATCGCCGCCACGGCCGTGGTGGTGACCGCCGGCGTGACCGGTTTCCTGGTCCTCGGTGGGGACAAGGACGACAAGGCCGACGGCGGCACGGCCGACCCCAAGGCGAGCCAGTCGCCCTCCGCCCCGGCCTCCACCGACGCCTCCACCGACCCGAGCGCCTCCGGCTCCGCGTCGGACGACAACCCCCGCGGCACGGAGACGGTGGAGCCGACGGTCCCCGGCTGGAAGGTCGTCGTCAACCCCAAGCGGGGCATCGCCTTCGACGTGCCGGCCGACTGGGAGGTCCAGTCCCCGGGCCTGAGCATCGGCTTCGAGGACAAGGACGGCAAGCCGCTCGCCCTCATGTCCGGGGTGGCCAGGTACAAGTCGAAGTGGTGCACGTCCGACGACGACAAGGACGGCCGCACGGAGGACACGGCACTGGCCTCGGTGGGCTCCAAGGGGGCCAGCGGCGCCAAGGACACCGATGAGGTGGCGGTGAACACCGTGGCCTGGTGGGTCTACGGCGGCTACACCCAGCCCGACAAGAAGAGCCTCTCGTTCGACGAGAAGGCCAAGCCGTACACCACCAAGTCGGGCATCGAGGGCAGCATCGCCTGGGCCCGGTCGACCAACACGCCCCAGAAGGGCAAGTGCGCGAGCGACGGCAAGGCCCTCACCTTCGGCTTCAAGAACTCCGCCGGCGACTTCGTGTCCTGGAACTTCTACGGCGCCAAGGGCGTCAAGGAGGAGGTTCCCACCGCGACCGTCATGCAGATCCTCAACACGGTCCGGCTGCACGGCACCCCCACCGGCTGACCGGACGTGGACCCGGACCCGGGCATGGGCGTGAACGGCGGCTCAGCCGACGCTGAACGCGCCGCCCGGGGGCTCGGGCGACGGTACGGCGTCCTCGTCCCGCACCGGCTCGGCGGCACCGATGAACTCCCGTAGCACGGCGCCGTGTTCGACTCGGGCGGGGAAGACGTCGGAGGCGGTCAGCCGGGTCAGGGCGGCCACATCGAGGGGGCGGTGCGCGGCGCTCAGCACCGCGTTCCCGAAACGGCGGCCGCGCAGCATCGCCGGCTCGGCGATCAGTACGAGCTCATCGAAGACCGCCGCGAAGGTGGCGAGTTGGGAGCGCAGGAAGGCGAAGGGCGCGCCGTCGGGGAGGTTGGCGAGGTAGACGCCGCCGACCCGCAGCACGCGCTCCGCCTCGCGGGCGTAGGCGAGCGAGGTGAGGTGGGCGGGGACCCGGGAGCCGCCGAAGACGTCCGCGATCAGGACATCCGCCGAGTCGTCCGGGGCGGCCTCCAGCCAGGCGCGGGCGTCGGCGGTGTGCAGCGCGATGCCGGAGCCGTCGGGGAGCGGGAGGCGGCCGACGACCAGTTCCAGCAGGGCGCGGTCGGCCTCGACGACGTCCTGCCGGGAGCCGGGGCGGGTCGCGGCCACGTAGCGCGGCAGGGTGAGGGCGCCCCCGCCGAGGTGCAGCACGTCCAGCGGACGGCCCGGCTCCGCGACCGTGTCCAGGACGTGCCCGAGCCGTCGCGCGTACTCGAACTCCAGGTGGGCGGGCGCGTCCAGATCGACGTACGACTGCGGCGCACCGTCCACGGTCAGCAGCCAGGCCCGCTCGCGGTCGACGTCGGGCATCAGCTTGGCGGTCCCGTGATCGACGGCTCGGGTCACGGGTATCGGCTCGGTCACGGGTCCATTGTGCCGGTCCGGCACCCCGAGCGGCCGGGGGACCGCGCGGCCGATCACCACCGGCCCGCGGCCCCCCGCTCACGCGGCGCCCCTCACTCGACGGCGGTCACGGTCCCCGCGCCGACGGTCCGCCCGCCCTCACGGACGGCGAACCCGAGCCCCGGCTCCAGGGGCACCTCGCGCCCCAGCTCCACGGTCATCGTGACCGTGTCGCCGGGGTGCGCGACGGCCCTCTCGCCGAGGTCGACGTCGCCCACCACGTCCGCCGTGCGGATGTAGAACTGCGGCCGGTAGCCGGTGGACACCGGCGTCGTACGGCCCCCCTCGCGCGCCGAGAGGACGTACACCCGCGCGGTGAAGCGCCGGCGCGGGGCCACGCTGCCCGGCGCCGCGACGACATGGCCGCGGCGGACCGTGTCGCGCGGCACACCGCGCAGCAGCAGCGCCACGTTGTCCCCGGCCTGCGCCTGGGCCATCGGCTTGCCGAAGGTCTCCAGGCCGGTGACCACCGTCTCCACGTCGGCGCCGAGCACCTCGACCCGGTCGCCGACGCGGACGGTGCCGCGCTCGACCGCGCCCGTCACCACGGTTCCCCGGCCAGTGATGGTGAGCACGTTCTCCACCGGCAGCAGGAAGGGCGCGTCCAGGTACCGCTCGGGCATCGGCACATAGGTGTCCACCGCGTCGAGCAGCGCCTCGATCGACGCCGTCCACCGCGGGTCGCCCTGAAGGGCCTTCAGCCCGGAGACCCGTACGACGGGCACCGTGTCGCCGGCGTAGCCGTGCTCGGTGAGCAGGTCGCGGACCTCCAGTTCGACGAGGTCGGTGAGCACAGCGTCCTCGCCGTCGTCGACGGCGTCGGCCTTGTTCAGCGCGACGACGATGTGGTCGACGCCCACCTGCCGGGCGAGCAGCACGTGTTCGGCGGTCTGCGGCATGATCCCGTCGAGCGCGGACACGACGAGGATCGCCCCGTCGAGCTGCGCCGCCCCGGTGACCATGTTCTTGACGTAGTCGGCGTGGCCCGGCATGTCCACGTGCGCGTAGTGCCGGGTGTCGGTCTCGTACTCGACGTGCGTGATGTTGATGGTGATGCCGCGCGCGGCCTCCTCCGGAGCCCGGTCGATGCGGTCGAACGGCACGAACGTGCCGGTGCCGCGCTCGGCCAGCACCTTCGTGATGGCGGCGGTCAGCGTGGTCTTGCCGTGGTCGACGTGGCCCATGGTGCCGATGTTCAGATGCGGTTTGGTGCGCACGTACGCCGTCTTGGGCATGGCTGTTCCTCACAACCCGGTGGGTGAAGCGGGGACCCCGAGGACTCGCCGACCCTCCCCCTGCGGGGTCCGCCGGACGATCCGGGGAGGGTCAGCTTCGGGCGCCGTCGACCGCGGCCAGGAAGATCAGGACGGCAGCCTTCGGGGCATCCGCGACCGCGGATGCTGCGAGGACGAAGGCGTGCCGGAACATGACGTCGATCCTCCACGACCCGCCGGCCCGCGTCGAACGATTTTCCCGGCAGGCGAGTTCAGGTCATGAGACGGACGTCTGAGAAGGACGGGGCTGAGACGGACGGGGCTGAGACGGACGGGTCTGAGACGGACGATACGGCGATCACCCATATCCGTCGGTTAATGTCACCGGATGCTCGATGCCACCACCCGCTCCGGGGCCGGCGCCACGGTCTGCGCGAGAGTGCTGCTGTCTCCCTGGTCGCGGCTGTCCCTGCTGCTCGTCCTGCTCGCGGCGGCCGGTGTGTCCGTACTGCTCTTCCAGCCGCAGAGGCTGCTGGCGCACGGCTGGCCGCCGCACCTCGGTGGGGCCGCCGCCGCAGTGGTGTTCGCGGTGGCGTACGGGCTGTGCACGGTGGCGTTCGTGCCGCGGCCCCTGCTGAACCTCGCCGCGGGCGCGCTGTTCGGCTCCCAACTGGGACTGACGGCGGCGCTGGCCGGCACGGTGCTGGGGGCCGGGGCCGCCTTCGGCCTCGGCCGGGTCCTGGGCCAGGACGCGCTACGGCCGCTGCTGCGCGGACGGCTGCTGAAGGCGGCGGACGGTCAGCTCAGCCGGCACGGCTTCCGTTCGATGATGGCGGCCCGGCTCTTCCCCGGGGTCCCGTTCTGGGCGGCGAACTACTGCGCCGCCGTCTCCCGCATGGGCTGGTCCGCGTTCCTCCTCGCCACCGCCCTCGGCTCCGTCCCGAACACCGCCGCCTACGCCGTCGCCGGCGCCCGCGCCTCCGCACCGACCTCCCCGGCCTTCCTCGCCGCTCTGGCCTGCATCGCCGTACCGGCCCTGCTGGGCACGGCGATCGCCTGGCGCAAGCGCCACCACCTGCGGCGCCGGCCGAGGACACCGGGAGATGCGGCCGCTGTAGCGGTCCGGTAGCGCAGAGTCAGTTCTTACCCCTAGGCTTGGGGCCATGTCCCCCGATTCAGTGGCCCCTGGTTCCGTGCGGTCTGCTGCCGAGCTGAACGAGCAGATCCGGTCGCTGTGGTTGCGCTCCGGCGGGTCCTTGTCCGCCCAGGAGCGCGCGGAGTACGAGTTGCTGGTGGTCGAGTGGGCCGCCGCCATCCGCGGCCGGATCATCGAGGCGGCCTGACGCCGCTCGGGGTCAGGCCGGACAGGCTCTGTCTAGCGCCCGCCCGACACCCGCAGCACCGCTCCCGTCGTGTAGGAGGCGTCCGGTGACATCAGCCATGCGACGGCCGCGGCGACCTCCTCGGCCCGGCCGGGGCGGCCCAGCGGGATCGCGCCGGCGGCGCGCCGGGCCCGGTCCGGGTCGCCCATCGCCGCGTGCATGTCGGTGTCGATCATGCCAGGCGCGACCGCGTTGACGCGGATGCCGTCCGGGCCGAGTTCCTTGGCCAGGCCCAGCGTCAGGGCGTCCACGGCGGCCTTCGTCGCCGCGTAGTGCACGAACTCCCCGGGACTGCCGAGCGTGGCGGCCGCGGAGGACACGTTCACGATCACGCCGTTCCCGCGGGGTGCCATGAGCTGTGCGGCGCGGCGCGAACACAGCAGTGTGCCCAGCAGGTTGACCTCCACCACCCGCCGCAGGTCGGCGGTGCTGGTGTCGGCGAGCCTGCCCAGCGGTCCGCTCACCCCGGCGTTGTTCACCAGTCCGGTCACCGGCCCGAGCCGCTCCTCCGCCGTGGCGAACAGCCGCTCGACGTCCGCCTCCACCGAGGTGTCCATCCGTACGGTGACCCCACGTGCCCCGGCCTCCAGCACCTCGTCGGCCACCGCCTCGGCGGCCTCGGTGTCACCGACATACCCCACCACCACGTCGTGCCCCTCGCCCGCCAGCCGCCGGCAGACCGCGGCACCGATCCCCCGGCTGCCGCCGGTGACCACTGTCACGAGCCGTTTCATACGGACCTCCGCTGCACCGAACGACGACACCCGTACTGGTCACCCTAGGCCCGCAGATGCCCCAGCACCTCGTCCCCGAGCGGGAAGGGCCGCTCCTCCGGCAGCAGCGCCGCCGCCCGCTCCGTCTCACCCGACCGGACCAGCGCGTGGATCTCGGCGGCGAGCGGGGTGACGTCCTCGACACCGACGATCCACTCGTCCGCGTACCGCACCGCCGCTTCCCCGCCGAGACCGAGCTGCAGGGACCGGTACGGCAGGGGGTTGAGGTGCAGATCGCGCCCCGGCCATCCACAGGAGCGTGCGTCGAGCCCGTGCGGTCCGACGGGAAACACTGCTGTGACGCTGCCGCGCAGGTGGCGACCCAAGCGGATCCGGTCGTGACCCCCGTAACCTTGATCTGGGGCACAGGCCAACCTCGCCGGGGTGATGGAGATGCTCGACCTTTCCTCCGCGCTGTCCGATGTTCCGCCCGTACGGGGCCGGGCGCCATGGCCCCATCACGAATACGTCAAGGGCTGGGGTGTCTTCGGACTCCCCTTCGATTCCGGTCACGTACTCGCCCTGCGTGTCTTTCCGGAGAACTGCTTCGGTCCCTACCGCACGTTGTGGCATCGCGACCCGAACGGCAGTTGGTCGATTCACGTCGACGGGCCACGACTGGACACCGCGTGCCCCAGGTACTACGGCGCTGCCTGCAACCAAACAGGTCATGCCCGGATCGGGCTCACGTGGGCGGGTCCTGCCACCCTTCGGGTGACGATGGATTCCCCCTCCCTGGACTGGACCCTCACCGCCTCCGCGACACGACTCCTCGGCCTCCTCAACGGCATCAGCGGGGCGCTTCCGCTCGCCACCTGGCGCCCTCGACTCCTGGTGCGGGCTCGCGAGCGTCTGGCCCGTGCGCTGGGAATGGGGGACCTCCAGCTGTCCGGCACGATGCCGAGCGGTCACACCGGAACGCTCATGCCACAGCGGATGTACTTCGTCGACGACTCGCATGCCACATTCGGTGGCGTCGACCTCGGGCGTCCGGTCCGGCTGAGGGAGAACCCGCGCATCGGTGACGTGCCCCTGCCGGCCCGCGGCATTCTGGCCATCGGCCAGGCGGTATGGGAGATTCTCGACCCGGCGGAATACGAGCGCACTCGTACCGAGACCGCCCGGGATCTCGCCATACCGGGAGAGGAGGGTCCGTGACGACTGCGAGCGGTCACCGAACTGCGATCTCCCTGGGGAGTTCAAGGTGGCGTCCGCCCAGAGAATCTGTGGCGAAAACGTGTGCCCTACCTGCCCATTCCGGGTGCCTCGGTTTCCGGGTGCCTCAGTTACGGAAAGAGTCTGTGAACGTGGCTTGATGACCCCACCGAGTCACGCTCACAGACCTTTCGACGGCGGTCCTCCGGCGGAATGGCGCTGGAAGTCGCCCGTCGGCCTGCGACTGCCGGAGGACCGGCTTCCCGCGTCACGGAGCGTAGTAGGCGGCGTACAGAGCGGAGTACGTTTCGGCGGAGAAATCCTCGAAGTCGCCGGCGGCTTCGCACTGCACCAGTCGCTGGAGTGCCGCATCCGCTTCGGGCAGAGGCAGGCATGACAGGTACGCCTTGGTCCGGTTCAGTCCGCTTCCGCACAGCAACTGAACGTCGATCGAGCAGTCGGCGTCCATACTGGCGGACTTCGCCTGCCAGATCAGCAGCACGTCGTCGAGAGAGCCTGCGTTGAACAACTGCACGCAGCACAGCTTCATCAGCTCCGTGTCTCCGTGCCCCTGGGCTTCCTGCTCCAGCCGGACTTGGACCGCGAGCATGCCTCGCACTTCGTCCAGGCTCGCGCCGACGGGGTGCAGACCATAACGGCGCAGACTCTCGTCTTCGTCCATCGCCATGCTTTCTCCGTGACAGCAGACGCAGATCATTCTGGATCACACCTTGTCCGGCGGGGGCGGGAAGCAGCCGCCGGCGGGGCTGCGGTCCGTCACGCGTGTCCAAAGGAACACGTCACTGCTGGTCGCGACGGCGATGGTCTGCCCGGAGGGCGAGAAGCCGGCTGCTCGGAGTTCGGAGTGGTCGGAGTGGAAGATGTGCCACCACTGCTCGCCGTGCGGACCGGCGTGGGGCAACCCGCCGTCGCTGGACAGCAGGACACGATCGTTCGGCCAGGCCGGGGAGACGACCTCCAGGGTCCAGCCGTCCGCGGTGGTGGTGTGCAGTCCTCCGCCGAAGAGACCGGCGATGCGCACGCGGCTTCCGGTGATCGGCCCCAGTCCGGGACAGGACAGGTCGGCAACCGCGTCGGGGGTGCTGTCCTCGGGCTCGGGGTCGCGCTCCCGGGCGATCTTCTCCCCGGTGACGGCGTCGAAGAGACCGTGACCGTCGGGGGAGACGACCATCACCAGATCGTGGCCGCTGTCAGGATGCGTCGCGAAGCCGATCCCGAGAAGCCCGCCGACAGGAACGCGGGACTCGAAGACGGGCTGCCAGGGCTCAGGAGCGGGCACCACAGGGGCTGCAAGAAGCCTGTTCCGCATCGCCCTCTGGTACGCCGAAATTTCAGGCTCCCACTCCGACTGCTCGACCTCAGCCGCCTTCTTCGTCCACTTCGTCACGGCTCCATGATCCACGCTTCGGCAGGCTCACCCGACGGAGTTGGTGCAGCCCAGCACTCAAGCGCGCGCCCTTGCAGGCTGTGAACGCGGCTTGATGGCCCATGTCGTCCGGTCACGCTTCCACGAGGACGGGAAACGGCCGTCGCGGGCGGCGGGGCGGCCGATCCCGGGGCAGCAGGCCTGGTAGACGGTGATCGTGGACTCGGTGTAGCGGGCTCGTACCCGGAACCTGGGTTCCGGCTCGACGTACTGATCGTTCACCCTGCCGTGGTCGGCGGCGGCGCTCTGTCCGGGCCACCGAATGTCCTGCCCGGCGTCCGGGCCCCGAGGTCCTCTGGGCGAGATCTCTCATGGCGCGCACACTGGAGCCATCCGGGGCAGGAGGGCGCCGTATGGAGACGTTCGGCCGGTGGACGGCCTCGCCGTGGCGGCGTTCGGCGCTGGCCGCGGTGGCGGGGGCGCTGCCCGTGTTCGCCTTTCCCGCCCCGTCGCTGTGGTGGTTCGCCCACGTCGCCCTGGTCCCGTGGATCCTGCTGGTCCGCTCCGCGCCGACCGGGAAGCGGGCGGCGTACGACGGCTGGTTCGGCGGGCTGGGGTTCATGCTGGCCGTGCACCACTGGCTGCTGCCCAACCTGCATGTGTTCATCTTCGTGCTCGCGGCCCTGCTGGGACTGCTGTGGGCGCCCTGGGGATGGCTGGTGCGGAGGTTCCTGGCGGGGGTGCCCTCGCCGAGACGGGCCGCCGCCGCGCTCGTCGTGCTGCCGTCGGGCTGGCTGGCGGTCGAACTCGTCCGGTCCTGGCAGGGGCTGGGCGGTCCGTGGGGCATGCTCGGCTCCAGCCAGTGGCAGGTGGCCCCGGCGCTGCGGCTGGCCTCGGTGGGCGGGGTGTGGCTGCTGAGCTTCCTGGTGGTGGCCGTGAACGTGGCGGTCGCCCTGCTGATCGCGGTCCGCGCGGCCCGGGTGGCCGCACTGGCCGGGCTGGTGGCCACGACCGCGGTGACCTCGGCGGTCTGGACATGGGCGCCCCGCCCGGACGTCGACGGCCACGTCCGGATCGCCGTCGTGCAGCCGGGCGTCGTCGCCGGCACCGAGAGCGGGCAGCGCCGCTTCGACCTGGAGGAGCGGCTGACCCGTCACCTGGTGGGGCACCACGTCGACCTGGTCGTCTGGGGCGAGAGCAGCGTCGGCTTCGACCTGGCGCACCGGCCGGACCTGGCACGGCGGATCGCGGCCCTGTCCCGGGCGGCCGGGGCCGACGTCCTGGTCAACGTGGACGCCCGGCGCTCCGACCTGCCCGGCATCTACAAGAGTTCGGTCCTGGTCGGTCCGAACGGCCCGACCGGCGGACGCTACGACAAGATGCGGCTCGTCCCGTTCGGCGAGTACATACCGGCCCGCTCCGTGCTCGGCTGGGCGACCTCGGTGGGCAGGGCGGCGGGCGTGGACCGCAGGCGGGGCACCGAGCAGGTGGTGGTGAACGTCGGTCACGGTCTGCGCGTCGGCCCGTTGATCTGCTTCGAGACGGCGTTCCCGGACATGAGCCGGCACCTCGCGCAGGACGGCGCCGGGGTGCTGGTCGCCCAGTCGTCGACCTCGACCTTCCAGCAGAGCTGGGCTCCCGAGCAGCACGCGTCGCTGGCCGCGCTGCGCGCCGCGGAGACCGGCCGGCCCATGGTGCACGCCACGCTGACCGGGGTGTCCGCCGTGTACGGCCCGGGCGGGCAGCGCATCGGCGACTGGCTCGGCACGGAGGCGAGCACCACGCGCGTGTACGACGTGCCGACCGCGCACGGCGTCACCCCCTACGTCCGCTTCGGCGACTGGCCGGCGCACGGTGCGCTGCTGGTGCTGGCCGCGCTGGGCGTGACGGAGGGCGTGCGGGCGCTCAGGCGGCGCCGGAGCGCTCCAGCACCGTCCGCACCACCCGTTCGCACAGTTCGTGAGTCTCCAGCGCGTCACCCGCGCTGAGTACCCTCCCGGCGCGTACGGCGTCGAGGAAGAACAGCACGGCCTGCTCGATACCGCGCTGCCGGGCGACCGGCACCCAGTCGCCGCGCCGCCGCACGGTCGGCCGGCCCTTGTGGTCGACGGTCTCGGCGAGGTTGACCACCTGCCGCTCGGTGTCCTGCCCGGAGACCTCGAGGGTTTCCTCCACCTTGCTTTCGGGCACTCACCCCGGCCCTTCAAGGCCGGGGTGAGTGCCCGTTCCCGCGTGGCTGGACGGGAGAAGCCGAATCGCCGCCGGGGCGATTCGGCGTTTCGGGAGAGACGGTGCTGAGGCCGACCTCAAGCAGGTGCAGCAGCTCGGAGTTGAGGGACCGGCGGTCGGTATCGGCCTGAGCGGCCAGTCGGGCGTGCAGGTCGTCAGGTATGCGAAGCGTGAACTTAATCATGCCGCCATGATGCCGCTACAATGACGGCATGTCACGTTTCCGGATGTACCCGACGAGCGAGCAGGCGAGCATCATGCTCGAGCACTGCGCGCACGCCCGGTACGTGTGGAACCTCGCCGTCGAACAGCACACGCACTGGAAGCCGGGCCGCAAGGCCGCGCCCGGTTTCGCCGAGCAGTGCCGCCAGCTCACCGAGGCACGGCGGGACAGCCAATGGCTGCGGTCCGGCAACGCCGACGTGCAGCAGCAGGCCCTGAAGGACTTCGCCCAGGCCAAGAGCGCCAGGTTCACGTCCGGGTTCGGCGAGCCGACCTGGCGCAGGAAGTTCCGGCACGAGGGCTTCCGCGTGATCGGCACCGACCGGGTACCGGAGTTCGAGCCGGACGGCTCACCGAAGCTGAACGCGCAGACCGGCCGGCAGATCATGGGCCGGTCCGTGGTCGTGCAGAAGCTCAACCGGCGGTGGGCGCAGGTGAAGGTGCCGGGCTGCGGCTGGGTGCGCTTCCGCCTCACCCGCGCCGAGCTGCCGCAGGCGAAGACGTTCCGCGTCACCTTCCGCAACGGCCAGTGGCACATCGCGTTCGCGGTGATCCCCCAGCCGGTCGACGCACCCGGCACGGGCGAGACCGTCGGCATCGACCGAGGCGTGACGATCACCGCCGCGCTGTCGGACGGGCGGAAGCTGAACTGCCCGCAGCTCACCACCAAGGAACGCGCGCAGCTCCGCAAGCACCAGCGGCGTGCCGCCCGCGCCCCGAAGAACAGCGCGCGCAAGACGGCCGAGTACGCCAGGGCCGCCCGGCTGAAGGCGCGTGAGGCCAACCGGCGCAAGGACTGGTGCGAGAAGACCTCGACGATGCTCGCCCGCACCTATGACCTGATCCGGTTCGAGAAGCTGAACATCACGAACATGACTGCCTCCGCCAGGGGGACGGTCGAGCAGCCCGGCCGCAAGGTGCGCCAGAAGGCCGGGCTGAACCGGGCGATCCTCGCCCAGGGCTGGGGCCTGCTCCGGCAGCGCACCGAGCACAAGGCCCCCGGACGGATCGAGGACGTCCCCGCCCCGTACACCTCTGTGCGGTGCAGCGCCTGCGGGTGGATCGACAAGAAGTCGCGCAAGAGCCAAGCCGACTTCGCGTGCGTGTCCTGCGGGTTCACCTGCAACGCCGATGAGAACGCAGCAGTCAACGTCGCGGCAGGACAGGGCGGGATTCCCCGCCCCCGGCGCTCAGCCGGTGCCGGAGGGACGACCGCGGCCACCGGCCGTGCGAGCGTCCGTGAACCTCAACCCACCCGGGTTGGAATCCCCCTCTGTTAATTGAGGGGGAGGATGTCAACGGTAGGTTGATCTCCATGTCCGCACGCCCCGCGAGCGCCCCCCGCGCCGATCTCGTCGCCGACACCGCCCTCGCCCTGCTCGCCGAGCGCGGGATGCGCGGTCTGACCCACCGGGCGGTCGACGAGACGGCCGGGCTGCCGCAGGGTTCGACGTCGAACGTCGCCCGCACCCGTCAGGCCCTGCTGGAGCTGGCGGTACGGCGGCTGGCCGAGCGGGAGGCTCGGGTGCTGGCACTGCACGAGATGCCGGACCCGCGCGCCGGCGGCCTCGACTCGCTGGTGGACGGACTGGCGCTGGCCACGCACCGCGCGCTGACCCGCAACCGCGCCCTCACCCTCGCCCGCTACGAACTGGCCCTGGAGGCCACCCGCCGCCCGGAACTGCGGGCCTACTTCGACGCGGCGGGCGCCCGCTTCCGTGACCAGCTCGGCGCGCTGGTCACGGCGATGGGCTCCACCGACCCGGAGCGGCACGTGCTGTCCCTGGTCGCCTGGGCGGACGGGCTGATGTACTCCTGCGTGGCGGGCTCCTTCCACGCGCGCGTGCCGGATCTCCAGGAAGTGCGGGCCGGCCTGCGGGAGCTGCTGGAGGGGATGTTCGGCGCCGGAAAACCCGTGGTGTGACGGGCAGGGCGTGGGCCAGGATCGGGGGCATGACGACCGAGCGACAAGAGCCCGCCCCGAACGCCGATGAACGCGCCATGCTGGAAGGCTGGCTGGACTACCACCGGCAGACGCTGGCGTGGAAGTGCGAGGGCCTGACCGACGAGCAGTTGCGGACCGCGTCCGCCGAGCCGTCCGAGCTGTCCCTGATGGGGCTGGTGCGGCACATGGCCGAGGTGGAGCGGCACTGGTTCCGCAAGGTGCTCGTGGGAGACGACCCCGGGCCGATCCACTACAGCGAGCAGGACCCGGACGGCGACTTCCACGTCACCGAGGGCGACACCTGGGCGGAGGCGTACGCCACCTGGCAGGCGGAGATCGAGACCGCCCGCCGCAACGCCGCCGGTCTCGGCCTGGACGAGCTGTCGAAGGTCAGGAGCAGGTCCACCGGCGAGCCGTTCAACCTGCGGTGGATCTACACCCACATGATCGAGGAGTACGCCCGGCACAACGGCCACGCCGATCTGATCCGCGAGCGCGTCGACGGAGCGACCGGGAACTGAGACCGGCCGTCGGCGTCAGCCGCGGGCACCGTCCGCACCCCTTATGGGGCCCGAGATCACCCGTCCGTGGCCTCCTCTACCCGTTTTCGGCGCATCGGCGGCCCGGATCCAGCACAGTGGCGCGGGTGCATCGTATGTCCACCACCGCAACACTCCTGGCCACCGTGGCCGTTGCGGCCCTTTCCGGCTGTGTCACGGTCCAGCGGCCCCCCGCCCCCGTCGCGTCGGCGGCCTCCGTCCTTCCCCCGGCCCCGCGCCCGGACGGCACCGCCGGCCGACAGGCCGCCCAGGCCCCGGCCCGTGAGGCCCTGGAGTTCGTCGGCTCCTCTGCTTCCCCGAAGCCGACCGGGCCTTCGCCTTCTCCCGAGTCGGCCGAGCCGACGCGGGTCCCTGCCGTACCGTCCCCGGCCGAGAAGCGGCAGAACCCGTCGGCGCCCCACTCCCCCGGCCGTCGCGTCCCCTCGCACCCGGCCCCGCGTCGCGCGGACCCGCCGCTGCCGCCGCGCACCCAGGGTCCGGCCCTGCGGCCCGCGGACCTGTGCGCCCTCGGCAGGCAGTACGGCGGGTGGCGGCCGGACAGCCCGGAAGCGAGGATCTGCAGCCAGACGTACGGCCGTTGAGGCGGGGACGTACGGCCCGAGAGGCCCGGCCTACGACCGCTGCCGGGGCGGACTCCCCGTCTCCCCGGCCGAACCGCCCTCCCCCAGCCGCAGCGCCAGCCGGTGGATCGCCGCGCGGACGCCGTCGCCGTAGCTGTCGTCGGCGAGGGCGTCCGCCGCACCTCGGGCGCGCCGCAGGTGGGTGCGGGCCGCCTCACGGTGGCCGAGCTTCATGTAGTCGGCGGCGAGGTTCAGGTGGAGGGACGGGTACAGGGCGCGGGCCGCCGGCGCGCCCGCGTGTTCGGCGAGCCGGTCGGCGTGGAGCTCCTCGGCCGCCGACAGGGCCCTGAGGTCCCAGGCCAGTTCGTCCGCGGGGTCGTCCTGGGTGTCGGCCATGTAGTGGGCCAGCGTGCAGCGGTGCAGCGGATCGCCCTCCTCGCCGATCTCCGCCCACAGGGCGAGGAAACGGCCCCGGGCCTCCTCCCGGTCCCCGGCGTGATGCAGCATGACGCCCTGCCCGATCCGCGTCATCACGGCGTCCGACGCCGCCTGCTCCTGTCGCTCCACCACCGCGCGTCCTCCAGCCTGTCGCCGACCGACGCCTCCGACGCTAACGGCAGCCACCGGGGATCACCGTGCCCCCGCGCCCGCGTCACCCCAGGTTCGGGATCCGCCAGTCGATCGGCTCGTGTCCCTGCCGTGCCACCGCCTCGTTGATCTGCGTGAACGGGCGGGAGCCGAAGAACTTCTTCGCCGACAGAGGCGACGGGTGCGCACCCTTGATCACCACGTGCCGGGTCTCGTCGATCAGCGGGAGCTTCTTCTGCGCGTAGTTGCCCCACAGGACGAAGACCGCCGGGTCGGGACGGTCGGCCACCGCGCGGATCACCGCGTCGGTGAACCGCTCCCAGCCCCGGCCCTTGTGGGAGTTGGCCTCGCCGCCGCGGACCGTGAGCACCGCGTTCAGCAGGAGCACGCCCTGCCGGGCCCACGGCATGAGGTAGCCGTTGTCCGGGATCGGCGTGCCCAGCTCCTCGTGCATCTCCTTGTAGATGTTGCGCAGCGACGGCGGGATCCTCACTCCGGGGCGGACCGAGAAGCACAGCCCGTGGCCCTGCCCCTCGCCGTGGTAAGGGTCCTGACCGAGGATCAGGACCTTCACCTGGTCGTACGGCGTGGCGTCCAGCGCGGCGAAGACCTCCTCGCGCGGCGGGTGGACGGGACCCTTCGCCCGCTCCTCCTCGACGAACTCGGTCAGCTCCTTGAAGTAGGGCTGCTGCAGTTCGTCGCCCAGAACCCCGCGCCAGGACTCGGGCAGCATGGCGGTGTCGGTCACGTCAACGTCCTCACGGTGTGCGGTCACTTCCTGGTCCCAGAACCTACAGGCGACCACTGACAGCGGGCCCGCACCCCGGAGAACGCCCTCGTCTACCAGCTGGTCTTGCGGGACAGCTCCCACATCATCATGATCGTCGAGGGGTCGAGGGCCCGTTCGCCGCCGGAGATGTCGTCGCTGGCGGCCACGTACTGCTTGCCCTGCCACAACGGCAGCAGCCGCGCGTCGTCCACCAGGATCCGCTGCGCCTCCTCGAACTGCTTGACCACGTTCGCCCGGTCGCCCTCGCGGCGGGACTCGGGCAGCAGCACCTTGGTGATCCGCGACTCCGGGTAGGGCGTGCCGAGCGCGTTCTCCTGGCCCACGAAGGGCGCGATGAAGTTGTCGGCGTCGGGGAAGTCCGGGAACCAGCCGCGCCCGAACACCGGGTACTCGCCCTTCTGGTAGCCGACGACGTACGTCTTCCAGGGCCGGCTCTTCAAGGTGACCGTGAACAGACCCGAGGCCTCGAGCTGCCGCTTGAGCTCCTGGAACACCTTGGCGGTCTCCGAGCCGTAGCGGTCGGTGGTGTACCAGAGGGTGAGCGGGACCTTCTGGGTGATGCCCGCGTCGGTGAGGAACTTGCGCGCCTTGGGGACATCGGGATCCCCGAAGCTGTCGAAGAAGCCGGTCGTGTGACCGATGAGGCCCTTGGGGACCATGGAGTACAGCGGGTCGACGGTGTTCTCGTAGACGTGGTGCGCGATGGCCGCGCGGTCGACGACCTGGGCCACGGCCTTGCGTACGGCCGGCTTGGCGGCCCACGGGTCCTTGGGGTTGAACACCAGGTAGCTGATGTCGGTGCCGGTGCCCTCGACGAGCTGGAGGTCCTCGACCTCCTTGCGCTGCAGGGAGATGATGTCGTCGGCGGCCAGGCCGCGGTAGGTGACGTCGATCTGCTTGTCCCGCAGCGCTTCGACCATGGCGGCGGATCCCTGGAAGTAGCGAATGGTCACCGCATCGTTTCTTCGCTCGGCGAACCCCTTGTAGTGGTCGTTCTTGACCAGTTCCGCTTTCTTCCCGTCCTCGTACGACCGCAGGGTGTACGGACCGGACCCGACGACCTTGTTGTCCTCGCGCAGGGAGCGGGCCGGGTAGTCGTTCGGGTCGACGATCGACATGGCCGGCGTGGCGAGCACGAACGGGAAGGTGGCGTCGGGCTTGTTGAGCTGGAAGACGACCTCCCGGTCGCCCACGGCCCGCACACTGTCCAGGCTGCCGAGCAGTCCGGCCGGACCGCCGGCCACGTTGATGTCCCGGATGCGGTCGATGGAGTGCTTGACGGCGCGCGCGTCCAGCGCGTCCCCGTCGGCGAACTTCATCCCCGGACGCAGCTGACAGCGGTAGGTGCGGTAGCCGGTGTCGGTGAACTCGCAGCTCTCCGCGGCGTCGGGCTGGGGGGTGGTCGCGCCGTTCGGGTAGGCCAGCAGGGTCTGGAAGATGTTGCGGTACAGCTCCCACGAGCCGTCCCAGGAAGCAGCGGGATCCAGGGTGCTGGGGGCACTGGTGGTACCCACGACGATCGGTCCCTCGCCGGCGGAGCCGCCGGGAGACAGGACACCGCACCCGGTCACCAGGGACAGGGCCGCCGTCACCACCGCCGGCCGCAGACATCGGTTCCGGTTGAACACGCGCACGCTCCTCGATCTGCCGTACCAAGGGTCGGCAGACAATACCGCAGCGCCCCGGCCGTTGAACCTGGTTCGGACGGAGTTCTTGATCAACAGGAGCCATGACGACGTTGTCACTCGGCCATACGCGTGTTTTCGGTCGACAAGGGCGCCGATTCCGCCAAGTCGGCGTCGACAAAAAGGTATGCCGACGAACCGACGGAACCGGCGCCCGGGGCGGTCAGCCCACTCCGGCGTTGAGGAAGATCCCGCCGTCGACGACGAGTGTCTGCCCGGTGATCCAGTCGGACTGCGCAGAGGTGAGGAACGCGGCCGCGCCGCCGATGTCGGAGGGCACACCGAGCCGGCCGAGCGGGTAGGAGGCGGCCGCCTCCGCCTCCCGGCCCTCGTACAGCGCCTGGGCGAACCTGGTCTTCACCACGGCCGGCGCGATCGCGTTGACCCGCACCTTCGGCGCGAACTCGTGCGCCAGTTGCTGGGTCAGGTTGATCATCGCGGCCTTGCTGACGCCGTAGGCGCCGATGAACGGCGAGGGCGCGAGGCCCGCGATCGAGGCGATGTTGACGATCGCGCCGCCGTTGTCCTTCTGCCAGGCGTGCCAGGTGCGCTGGGCGAAGCCGAGCGCGGAGACCACGTTGGTCTCGAAGACCTTGCGCGCCACGTTCAGGTCGAGGTCGGCCAGCGGCCCGAACACCGGGTTGGTGCCGGCGTTGTTGACCAGGCAGTCCACGCGGCCGAAGGCCTCCATGACGCGCTCGACGGCCTCGGCCTGGTGAGCCTCGTCGTGGGCCTTGCCCGCCACGCCGATCACCCGGTCGGAGCCGAGCTTGTCGACGGCCTCCTTCAGGGCGTCCTCGTTGCGGCCTGTGATGCACACCCGGTCGCCGCGGGCGACCAGGGCCTCGGCGACGCCGTAGCCGATGCCGCGGCTGGCGCCGGTGACGAGGGCGACCTTGCCGGAAAGTTCAGTCATGTCCGTGATCCCTGTCGGTCCCTGTCGATCCCTAGTCGAGCGGTCCGCCGGCGACGTACAGCACCTGGCCGGAGACGAAGCCGGCCGCGTCGCCGGTGAAGAAGGCGATGGCGTTGGCGATGTCCTCCGGTTCACCGACGCGCTGCACCGGGATCTGGGTAGCGGCCACGGCCTTGAAGTCCTCGAAGCCCATGCCGACGCGCTCGGCGGTGGCCTTGGTCATCTCGGTGGCGATGAAGCCGGGGGCGACCGAGTTGGCGGTGATGCCGAACTTGCCGAGTTCCTTGGCGAGGGTCTTGGTGAAGCCCTGCAGACCGGCCTTGGCGGCCGAGTAGTTGACCTGGCCGCGGTTGCCGAGCGCGGAGGACGAGGAGAGGTTGACGATCCGGCCGAAGCCGGCGTCCACCATGTGCTTCTGGCAGGCGCGGGTCATCAGGAAGGAGCCGCGCAGGTGGACGTTCATGACGGTGTCCCAGTCCGAGACGCTCATCTTGAACAGCAGGTTGTCGCGGAGCACACCCGCGTTGTTGACCAGGATGACGGGCGCGCCGAGCTCTTCGGCGACACGTGCGACCGCCGCCTCGACCTGCGCCTCGTCGGAGACGTCGGCGCCGACCGCGATGGCCCTGCCGCCGGCCGCGGTGATCTTCTCCACGGTGTCCTTGCAGGCGGCCTCGTCGAGGTCGATGACCGCGACCGCGCGGCCCTCGGCGGCCAGTCGTACGGCGGTGGCGGCGCCGATGCCGCGCGCGGCGCCGGTGACGACGGCGACCCGCTGCTCAGTGGTGGACATTGCTGTTTCTCCTCGCCCTTGAGAGAACCTGATCTGCGGTGAGCGACCGCTTAGTACCTTCAGTGGGTGTGACGCTAGGAGTCCTGGCACGCGGTGTCAACGGCACACCGGGTGCGTGTGATCCATTACCTCACCAGCAGGTCCAGCAACCGCTGCGTCTCCGCGGCCGCGTCGGCGGTCAGCCCGGTGTGCACCGGGCCGGGCTGGACGACGGTGGAACGGGGCGCGACCAGCCAGCGGAAGCGCCGCCCGGCGTCGTCGCCCGCGGCCTGCCCGGCCGCCGCTCCCCCGGCGCACACGCCCTCGACCGCGGCGAGGGCGGCCGAG
>NZ_QFDQ01000174.1 GCF_003270085.1 Streptomyces triticisoli
CGCGCCAGTGATCCGGAGTGGAAAGCCAGGCGACGCCTGCTGCGCAACCGCGAGGACCTCACCGACGCCCAGTTCGCCACGATATGGAACGCGCTCCTGGGCGAAGGAAGGATCGGCCAGACCCTGCTGACGGCGTGGATCGCCAAGGAGAACCTGCGCAACCTCCTCGCCCTGGCCCGCACCGGCGCCGACCCGCACCAAGTCGGCCACGCCCGCTGGAAGTTCCTCACCAGGTGCGCCGACTCCGACATCCCCGAGGTCCGCCGGCTCGCCGCCACCGTCGACCGCTGGTGGCCGGAGATCGCCGCGTTCATCGACACCGGACACAGCAACGCCAAGCGAGCGAAGGCATCAACCGCGTGATCAAGCTCGTCGCCCGCAACGCGTTCGGCTTCCGCAATGCCGACAGCCAGCGGCTGCGCACACGCTGCGTCACCACCCGCCGAGCCCGCGGACACCTCCGCACCGCTCAACTTTGAAGACCCCCTTTTCCGCCTTCACAGCTCTCACGGCCTCCGCAGCCTGCTCGGCCTGTCTGGCCGCCTCTGCCCTCGCGGAGTCCTCTCCCCGCAGGGATGAGCCACGAGACGTGCTCGACCAACCCATGAGGGACGTCGAGCATGGCATGATACGGGACCAAACGGTCTCCTCGGACAAAGCGTGGCGCATGGAAAACACCACCGCAACGACCAAGAGCCTCGCCCCGTCACACTCCTGACCTGCACCATCACCCCTGCAGGACAGGATGAAAGCGGTTCACTGAACGCACCCCGGAATGCGGAAATAATTGGGAATCCATTATTCCGTTTCCGTTCGAACCTCAGATGTTCCTCAGATGGAGAAGAACCGCTGTACAGCGTGCGCCTTGCCAGTGCATGCTCATGCCATCCCCGAGGGGAGAAAAGTAAGGCTTCCGATAGGGCACCCGTGAGCTCGTTACCAGAAAACCCAACCCTGGGGTGGTGCGGGGTAGCGCTACGGATGGACCTCAGAGCTTCACTCGAAGACCAAGGAGAAGCTGTGGCGAAATCGCTGACCCGAATAGCGGCCTGTGCGACTGCCGCCTTGACCAGTGTGCTGCTTCTAGCAGGTTCCGCTGAGGCCGCTCCTGTTCCCAAGTGGAAATGCGAGGGCGGGTCCAGCGCCAGCCCGGACGATCCGGGCGGCAGAGACGTGCGCCTCCGCCTCGCTTCCACCAACGGATACGGATACGCGGAGGTGCGATTCATCGCACACGGCGAGCACATTTACTTCGACAACTACGCAGGCGAGAACGGCCGCCCCTTCTGGATGGAGATGGAGATGCAAGGCGCCACGTGGAAGTACAAGTGGAATCTCGGCCCTGGGTACGGCCTTCATCACTCCTACAACGGCTCCTTCCCCGAGGATGAAAAGGTTAGCTCCCTGCTTTCCACGTACATAGGGACCGGAAAGACCTGCACCAATTCGAGCGGCCGCACGTGACAACATAAGATCGAGGTGCCGTCCGGGGATTCCGCGGACGGCACCTCGATCCTGCGTATTCGACGAGGAAAGAAGTCGCCACCCGGCCGCACCAAAGGAACCTTGCGGGTTGCTCTCACGTCACCGCCGCGACGACTCTCGTCGAAACGAATACCCGAACGGTAATCGAAATCCCCAATGACGAGACACCTGGATCGAGTATGCAAATGATCAGAAAAACAATCGTAGCGATCCTGCTGCTTGCTGCGGGAACTTTCGGGTGCGCCGAACAGAACGGTGCGGCGGCTGACGGGTTAAAGGCGTGCGACGGCGCAACCTACGAATGGAGTCATGAAGCTCGTTGGGTTCCGATCGTATTGGACCACGCGCGTACTGTCACTCACGGAGACGAATTGAAAATGGCTGGGGATCCGTATCGCCCGTGGTCCTCGACCATTACCCTCAACCAAGACGTGAGACCCCCGAATGGGATTCTTTCGGAACTGAGTCGCGAGCTGGGCAAGCCACTCGCAGATTTTGGGCGGAACACCAAATCGGAAGCGATAGCAATGACGACAGGGTTTGAGGGAGATGAAGCGCAGGCAGTGTATTTTCAAGGCGTCGAGCGGATAGACGCCAAATTTACCCTGAAATGTTCGGGGCGAGATCGACCGATTACCGGAAATATATCGACATGGAATACCGACTCAAATTCTTTCGGCACTGTCGACTGCCTCAAATCACTGAGCGCCAATCCGGACAATCCTTTGGCAAAGGTCGCGGCAACCAAACGGTGTCCGAAGGACAGTGTGTTGGCCCAAGAAGCAGCAGCGCAGTGATGAAGCAGGCCGACCTGAGAGCCTGAACGTCTGTGAGGCCGAATCACTCGACAATCACCAAAATCCCTGCGAAAACGCCGATCAGGTTCGAGCGAGTACCGGTGCGGGTGGCCCGGAAAGTGGTCGGAGCGCCGAGCGCTTCTGGCTAGCCCGGCGCTCCGATGTGTCCAACAGTCCGTCAGTCGGTCTCGTCCGAAGTCTTGCCGGAGGCATTCGGATTCGCAGCGTCGGCGTCCTTCACCACGGCATCGGCCGTCTGGTCGCTCCGGGCCTCAACCGCTGACGACACCCTTTCCTTCACCACCTCGGGGTCCGGCTTGGTCGTCGAGTCGGCTGGCAGTAGGGCGACAGAAACCTCCGTGGCGCCCTCTGGCTGCTCCGTCACTACTCCTTCGGTTTCCGTGACGGCCTCTATGTCCGTGGGCCTGGTCCGCTTCAACGCTCCGGACTCGATCTCGTCGGCGTAGTGGCAGGCCACCCGGTGGCCGCCGCCGACGTCCCGCAGCTCCGGCCGCTCGGTCGAGCACCGCTCCTGGACCCAGGGGCAGCGGGTGTGGAACCGGCAGCCGCTGGGCGGGTTCGCCGGGGAGGGCAGGTCGCCGGTGAGCAGGATGCGCTCGCGGCGGTCCTCCACCTCCGGGTCCGGCACCGGCACGGCCGACATCAGGGCCTTGGTGTACGGGTGCTTCGGCTCGGCGTAGAGGGCGTCGCTCGGCGCCTCCTCGACCAGCGAGCCCAGGTACATCACGCCGATCGTGTCGGAGATGTGCCGGACGACCGCGAGGTCGTGGGCGATCACCAGGTAGGTCAGGCCGAGTTCCTCCTGGAGTTCCTCCAACAGGTTGATGACCTGGGCCTGGACCGACACGTCGAGCGCGGAGACCGGCTCGTCGCAGATGATCACGTCGGGTTCGAGGACCAGCGCGCGGGCGATGCCGATGCGCTGGCGCTGGCCGCCGGAGAACTCGTGCGGGTAGCGGGAGAGCGCGTTGGAGGGAAGGCCGACCTTGTCCAGGATCGACTTGATCTTCTCCCGGCGCTCCTCCTGGTCCTTGCCGATGCCGTGGGCGACCATGCCCTCGGACAGGATCGACTCGATGTTCTGCCGGGGGTTGAGCGAGCCCAGCGGGTCCTGGAAGACCATCTGGAGCCGGCGCCGGAAGCGGCGCATCTCCTCGCCGGGCAGCTTCGCCAGGTCGGTGCCGTCGAGGACGACGGACCCCTCCGTGATGTCCACCAGCCGCAGTACCGACCGCCCGAGGGTGGTCTTGCCGCAGCCGGACTCGCCGACCAGGCCGTACGTCTCGCCGGCCTCGACCTTCAGGGACACCCCGTCCACGGCGTAGACGTGGCCGACCGTGCGGCCGAACAGGACGCCCTTCTTGATGGGGAAGTGGACCTTGACGCCGTCCAGTTCGAGCAGGCTCATGCGGGGACCTCCTCGGCCTTCGCGTCGTCGAGCACGGGGTTGACGCACCGCACCTGGTGACCGGCCGCGCGGGGTTCGGTGAGCTGCGGAGTGCCGGTCAGGCAGCCCATCTCGTACCGGTCGCAGCGCGGCGCGAAGGCACAGCCGTCGGCCCAGGCGATGCGGTCGTTGATGGAGCCGCGGATGGGCTTGAGGGACTCGCCCCGGGGCGAGTCCAGACGCGGGATGGAGCCCAGCAGCCCGTGCGCGTAGGGATGGGTGGGGTGGGCGAACAGCTCGCGGCGCCCGGCGGACTCCACGACCTTGCCCGCGTACAGGACGTTGACCTGGTCGCAGAGGCCGGCGACCACGCCGAGGTCATGGGTGATCATCAGCAGGGCGGTGCCCTCCTGGTCCACGAGCTCCTTGAGCAGCTCCAGGATCTGCGCCTGGATCGTCACGTCGAGGGCCGTGGTGGGCTCGTCGGCGATGAGCATGCGCGGGGCGCAGGCCACCGCCATGGCGATCAGCGCGCGCTGGCGCATACCGCCGGAGAGCTGGTGCGGGTACTCCTTGAGCCGCCGGGTCGGGTCGGGGATGCCGACCCGGTCCAGCAGGTGGGCGGCCTCCTTGCGGGCGGCCCCGCCCTTCAGCCCGCGGTGGCGCTCCAGGATCTCGGTGACCTGCACCCCGACCGGCACGACCGGGTTGAGGGAGGACAGCGGGTCCTGGAAGATCATCGCCATCTTGCGGCCGCGCAGATCGCGGCGGGCGGACGGGCTCATGGTGAACAGGTCCGTGCCGTCGAATTCGGCGCGGCCACCGACCGTGACGCCCTTGTGCGGGAGCAGGCCCATCAGAGCCAGGGAGGTGACGGACTTCCCGCAACCGGACTCGCCGACCAGGCCCACGACCTGGCCCTGGTCGACCTCGAAGGAGACGCCGTCGACCGCCCGGGACTCCTTGCGGCCGCGGCCGCCGAAGGTGACGGTCAGTTCGTCGACAGTGAGCAGAGACATGGTGGTTCAGCCCCTCAGCTTCGGGTCGAGGGCTTCCCGCATGGCCTCGCCGAGAAGGGTGAAGCCGAGGGCGGTGATGATGATGCCGACGGCGGGGTAGACCGCCATCATCGGCGCGTTGTCGAAGAAGCGCTGCGCCTGGGTGAGCATGACGCCCCACTCGGGGATCGCCGGGTCGGGGTTGCCGAGGCCCAGGTAGGACAGGGCGGCGGCCTCGATGATCGCAGTCGCCAGGGAGAGCGTGGCCTGCACGATCACCGGACTGAGCGAGTTGGGGATGACCTGCGAGAGGACGATGCGCCGCTTGCGCAGACCGAGGGACTGAGCGGCGAGCACGTAGTCCGAGGTGCCCTGGGCCAGCATGGAGCCGCGCAGCAGCCGGGCGAACACCGGGATCTGTACCACACCCACGGCGATCATCACCGCGGTCAGTGACTGCCCCATCACGGCGGCGATGGACACGGCCAGCAGCAGCGAGGGCATCGCCAGCATGATGTCGATGAAACGCATGATGACGGAGTCGATGCGCTTGCCGGTGTCACCGCCGAGGGTGGCGAAGGCGCCGGCGAGGCCGCCGATCACGAAGCCGATGATCAGACCGATCGTCGTGGCGACGATGCCGACGAGCAGCGTCTGACGGGCACCGACCAGGAAGCGGGAGAACAGGTCCCGGCCGAGGTGGTCGAGCCCGAACCAGTTCTCGCCGCGCGCACCGACGAACTCGCCCCGGTTGGGGAAGACCTCGCCGCGCCAGGTCTGAGCGGTCGGGGAATACGGGGCGATGTACGGCCCGACGATCGCGAGGACGATGAACAGGGCGATGATGACCGCGCCGATGATCGCCATCTTGCTGTGCTTGAGGCGGCGGAACGCCTCCCGCCACAGGCTGGCGCCGGTGGCGGTCTCCTTGGTCGCGGCCAGTTCTGCGAGGCGCTGGATCTTGTCTGTCTTGGTGGCGACACTCATGTCAGTGCACCCGCACTCTCGGGTCGATGAGGCTGTACGCCAGGTCCACCAACAAGTTGATCAGGACGTATGTCAGCGCGATGAACATGATGAACCCGACGAGCACGGGGTAGTCGCGGCCGTTGATCGCGGTCCAGATGAAGGAGCCGATGCCTCCGAAGGTGAACACCGACTCGGTCAGGACCGCGCCGGACAGCAGGGAGCCCGTGAGCAGGCCGACCGCGGTCACCACGGGGAGCATCGCGTTGCGCAGCACGTGCCGGCCGCGGACGACGCTCCGCTTGAGGCCCTTGGACTCGGCGGTGCGGACGTAGTCCTCGTCCTGTACTTCGAGCACGCTGGCGCGGGTCATGCGCACGATGACGGCGAGCGGGATGGAGGCCAGGGCGACGGAGGGCAGGATCAGGTGGTGGAGCGCGTCCAAGGAGGCGTCGAACTCCCCGGTGAGGATGCCGTCCAGGACGGCGAAGCCGGTCACGTCCGTGGCGTTGATCCCCGTGCTCAGGCGTCCGTAGCTGGGGAAGATCCCGAGCTTGACGGCGAAGATGCCCTTGAGGATCAGGGCGAGGAAGAAGACCGGGATGCAGATGCCGACGAGCGAGCCGGAGACCGCGGTGACGTCGAGCCAGCCGCCGCGGTTGCGGGCGGCGAAGTAGCCGAGCGGAACGCCGACGGCCACGGCGATGAGGATCGCGAGGAGGGACAGCTCCACGGTCGCGGGGAAGCGCAGGACGAACTCGTCCCACACCGGCTGTCCGGTCTGGGTGGAGGTGCCCAGGTCAAGTTCGAAGATGCGCTTCAGGAAGCGCCAGTACTGGACATGGACGGGCTGGTCAAGCCCGAGCGCGCGGTTGATGCGCACCACATCGGCCTCGGTGGCTTTCTCCCCCAGGATCGCTGAGGCGGGTCCGCCGGGCAGCCGGTTGAGCCACAGGAAGAGCAGAACCGACAGGCCGAGCAGCGTGGGTATGAGCTGGAGCAGTCTTCGTACGACGAGACGCAGCACCCCGCTTGCCCCTTTCTTGCGTGATGTCTTACATGAACGGACCCGCCCGGCCGCCGAGTTGCGACGGCCGGGCGAGCCCCCGTTTTTGGTTTCCTGCCGCTTGCCCGCTTACTTGAAGGAGGTCTCGGCGAAGATTTCCTGCGTCAGCGGGGAGACGTTCGGCGGGTTCACGTTCTTGCCGAAGACGATGGCCGGCGGGGAGGAGGACACCGGGACACCCGGCAGGTAGTCCATGATGACCTCGTTGGCCTTCTCGTAGGCGGCGGTGCGCTCCTCGGCCTTGCCCATCTTCGAGCCGGCGTTCACGGCGTCGAAGACCTTCTTGTCCTTGAAGCCCCACTGCTTGTCGAACCCGGCGAACCAGGTGCCGATGAAGTTGTAGCCGTCGTTGAAGTCACCGGTCCAGCCCATCAGGTGCAGGGCGCAGGAGCCCACCTGGACGGCGTCGATGTAGTCCGGGTTCCACTTCATGGCCTTGGGCTTGACGGTGATGCCGGCCTTCTCCAGGTCGGCCTTCATCAGCTCGAACAGGTCCTGCGGGGCAGGCATGTACGGGCGGGTGACCTCGGTCGGGTAGCAGAACTCGATCTGGAGCTTCTGCTCACCGGCCTTCTTGAGGAGGTCCTTGGCCTTGGCGGTGTCGTACGGGTACTGCGCGACCTTCTTGGAGTAGCCCGCGATCGTGTCCGGCATGAACTGGTCGGCGACCTTGCCGCCCTCGGGCAGCTGGGTCTTGACCAGGTTCTCCTTGTCGATCGCCTGCGCGATCGCCTGGCGGACTTCCTTCTTCTTGAGGGCCTTGTTGGCCCCCTGGCTCATGCCCACGTAGAAGAGGTTGAAGACGCCACGGGTCGGGACGACGTAGCCCTGCTTCTCGAGGGTCTTGACGTCGGCCGGGGCGACGAGGTCGTAGCCGTCGATGTCACCGGCCTGGAGCGCCTGGCGGCGGCCCTCCTCGGTGTCGATGGTGCGGAAGACCAGGTTCTTGATCTTCGCCTTCTCGCCCCAGTAGTCGTCGAAGCGCTCGAGGGTGACTTCCTTGTTGCCCTTGTTCCACTTGACGATCTTGTACGGGCCGGTACCGGCGACCGTGCCGGCCTCCTGGCTGTACTTGGGGTACGTGATGGCGTCGCCCTTGGCGGTCGCCTCCTGCTTCTCGTACTCCTTGATGGCCTTCGGCGAGTGGATCGCCAGGGCGTTGAGGGAGAAGCCGCCGGGGAGGTTGGCGGAGGGCTCCTTGACCTCGATGACGGCGGTGTTCTCGTCCTTCGCGGTGCAGGACTTGTAGTTCGCCTCGGGCGCCTCCTTGTCCTCGTTCTTCGCGAAGCCGCCCAGGATGGTCTGCCAGTAGTAGGAGACCGCGCTGGACTGGTAGGTGCCCGTCCAGTTGAACCAGTGGTCGTAGTTGGCGCAGACGGCCGCGGCGTTGAGCTCCTCGCCGTCGTGGAACTTCACGCCCTTGCGGAGGTTGAAGGTCCAGACGGTGCCCTTGTCGTTGCTCGACCAGGTCTCGGCGAGGCCGCCGACCAGATCGGTACCGCCGGACTCGTGCTCGAGGAGGGCCTCGAACGCCTGCCGCGTCACACGGAAGGTTTCACCGTCGCTCGCGAGGGCAGGGTCCAGAGAAGCCGGGTCACCGGCGCCGGCGAAGACGAAGGTGTCCTTCTTGCCGTCGCTCTTGTTGTCAGTGTCCCGCTCGCTGGAGCAGCCCGTGGCGATCAGTCCGACCGCCACCGCGGCCGTGATCGCCCGAGCGACTCGGGACTTGGTTATGCGCATATTGGGGCCACTCCGGGTCCGCTATGTGGATGCATCTTGACCGGCCGAACACTACAGACGTTCGCAGTGAGTCAGGAACAGTCCGGATAGCGGTGATACCCACCTGAGATCTGAACAGTTGACATAAGGGGCAGTTCAGGCGTCCCACCATCAGGGCTCAACCCGCCGGGCACATGAGACGGCCCTCCCGGAGGCCGCCCGGGGAGCATCTGGTAATGCGAAGGATGGGTGAAACCGCAGGTGACAGGCGGTCAAGCGGCCATAGCCAAGCGCACATGGCCGAAAATCTGACGTGAAATCATCGCTGGGCGGCGGACGAACGGTCCCCTTCGACGCTCGTGTCCACATCTTGGACACAGTGACGCAGAGTCAGCGGAAGCGAGACACCGCTGGTCCGGTCCGGTCGGCCGGACCGGGATCTCGCGGATACGGCCCGGTCAGCGCCGGTCTGCGGGCGGGTAGCCGTAGCCCGAGGCGGGGGGCGGAACGGCGCCGTGCGCCTCGCGGTCGTAGAACGGGCGGGAGTTGGCGCGCAGCCACATCGCGACCGGGTCGTACTCGTTGGACATCGCCACGGTCGACACCGGCAGCCCGTCGGGGACGGCCCCGATGGACTGCTGCATCATCGCGCGCACCGAGTCGACGGCGGCCGGCGAGGTGTCGTACACGTCCAGGCCGATGGCGAGGTATGGCGCTCCCAGCGCGGGCTGCACCCAGGCACGGCGCAGCGAGCGGACCGCCGGGGTGCGGTGGGCGTTCTGCATGAGCAGGGCGTAGAACTGCGGGACCTCGACGGCCGGTTCGGACAGCGCGAGCGGACCGGCCGGCTGGCGGTCCAGACCGGTGGCGATGCGGCGCAGGTCGAGCCAGGGGATGCCGACGCCGCCGCCCGGGGCGTGCGGGTTCAGCCAGAGGCCGTAGTGGTCGGGGTAGAGGGTGCGGGCCACGTCGAGGCCGTCCACCACCTCGTACGACCGCATCCAGCCGCTGGCCGACAGCTCCTGGGCGGAGGTCACGCAGGGCGCGTAGCCGTGGCCGTCGACCTCCATGCGCCCGTACTGGGCGTCGGGGGAACCCGCCTGGCCGTGCCACAGCAGCATCCAGATCTGGCCGGAGGACGGCGTCGCCAGTGCGCGCAGCAGCGCCTCGTAGGCGTCGTAACGCCCGGGCGTCACCTGGCGCAGCGTCTGCTCGACCTGCCCGGCCGCCGTGCCGCTGGCGCTCACGCTCACCTTTTGTACCGCCCCTCCACGAACCCCGCGACGCGCTGTGCACCCAGGGCCTCTCGCTTGGATCATGCCGGGCTCGCGGGCCCTGGCACCGCGCCTCGCCGCGTTGTCGTCGGTTGGCAGGGCTCCGCCCTGCCGCCCTCCTCCGCCCTGCGATGCACGGCACCGGACCCCGTCCCTGATCCGGCCTGACCCAGACGAGAGGCCCTGGTGCAGCACTAGCTTAAGGCCGTCCGCGGACTCGGTACCCGTTGCTGTTTTTGCGACTGTGGGCCGCTCGCGGGTGCCCTCAGTGGCCGTGCTGGTAGAACGGCCGGACCTTCTCCCTCATCCAGTCGGCCACCGGGTCCTGGGTCACGTCCAGGAGGACCAGGTTGACCGGCCAGGTGACCGGGGACGTGGCCAGGGCGCGGCCCAGGGCGTCCAGCGGGCGGGCCGGCGGGTCGCCCTCCGGGTGGGACAGCTCGACGCCGATGAACATGACCGGGTCGGCCGTCTCGATGGCGGCCAGGCAGCGGCGGGCGGTGCGGACCACACCGGTTGCGGCGAACTCGGCGGAGGCGGCGGAGAGGAAGTCCACCGGGTCGTCCTGCCAGTCGGGTTCGAAGAGGCGGACGCGGCCGCCGCTCGCGGGACCGTCCAGCGGGGTGCTGCCCGCCCGGCACAGCTCGGCCACGGCAGGCGGTGGCAGTGGGATGCCGACCACGCCGTCCGGGTTGAGGGCGATGCCGGCCTGCGGGGGCAGTCCGCGCGCGAACTCGACGGCGGGCGCGATGGTGTACGCCATGTGCGGGCCGACGGCCTGACGGAACTGCTCCTCGGAGCTGAAGACCGGCACGTACGCCTGGCCGTCGAGCTCCAGCGTGGGCAGGTCGAGCGGACCGCTGTGCGGGCCGCCGCCGCCCGGCAGGGGCACCCAGAGGAAGCTGCGGCCGAGGACCTCGATGATCCGGCCGGCGGCCGACGGGACGCCGAGGGAGGCCGACAGCACCTCCTCCAGCTCGTTGCCGGGCCAACCGCCGTGCGGGTGGGGGTGCGCCTGCGCCGGGAAGTCCGGGGAGGGGTCCGCGGAGAAGTCCGCCGGGAAGTCCATCTGCTACCGCCTGCTGGGAACCACTGTGGTGACCGGAAGGCTATCGGGTGCGTGGGCGAACTCGATCCGCCGCAGGGACGCCGCGGCCTCGCGGTCCAGCAGGACCGCGGAGCCGCAGCCCTTCGGCAGTTCGCCCCGCCGCAGCGCGCGCAGCAGGCGGGCCACTGCCCTGCGGTGGCGCCGGAAGGCGTACGGCGAGACACCGCGGCCGCGTTCCCGCTGGCCCGCCAGGGCGGTGCCGGGGGCGACGTCCAGCAGGAGCAGGTGCAGGGTGCCGCCGCGGCGGCGGGCGGCGCGGGCCAGCCAGGCGCGGACCCAGGGCTGTGTGCCGCAGTCGTGGACCACGACCGGGTCGCCGGAGCGCAGGGCGCGGCACAGGCCGGCGTAGTGGGCGAGGCGGACCAGGGGGCGGTAGAAGGCGTAGGGCAGGTACGGCGCCAGGCGGGCGTCCCAGTGGTCGCGGATGTCCTGGGAGTCGATCCGCGCGCCGCGCACCGCACGCCGCATCAGCGTGGACTTGCCGCCGCCGGGCAGCCCGGTGACGACGACCAGGTCTCCCGGCCCGAACCGCAGCACGCGTACGCCGCGTCCGGCCCCTCCCCGCAGGTCGCGGACGGCGGGCGGGGGCCGCCGCGGCCGGGAGCGGGTCCGCCCGGCCAGGTGGGCCCCTTCGGGCAGGTGGGCCCCTTCGGGCAGGTGGGCTCCTTCGGGCAGGCCGGGATCCCGCCCCGGCGGCGGGGCCTGTCCCTCGGGTGTGGCGAGGGGCTGGGGCGTCGTGTGTGCCGTGGGCCTGTTCACCGTCGTCGTCCTCCCCCGGGTGGTCATGGTCCGTCTTCCCCCCGAACGTAAAGAGAAGGTAACGGACGAGCCTCGCGTTTCCGTGCGCGTACTGCCACAGACCGGTCACAGATGCGGTCCTGCCGCGAGCGGGCCGGGCGTGCAATGATGGGCGCGGCAACTGCATACCGGCCGCTTGAATCCGCGCGGGAGAGTCCCCAGCCGTGTCGCTGGGGCGCCGAAGGAGCAAGTCCCTCCCTTGAATCTCTCAGGCACCGTTACCGCGCGGGCGAGGCACATCTGAAAAGCGGGCCGCTGACGCAGTGGCTCCACCCAAGGTGCAAGCCGTGACCGTCCGTCCGACGGCGGTCGTGGCGAACCTCTCAGGTTCCGATGACAGATGGGGAGGACACTGATCCGTCCTCGCCCGTCCGTCCTGCCTTGGAGACCGACCGATGAGCAGTACCGAACCCCATCGACTCCGCCATACCGCGCTCGATGCGCTGCACCGCTCGCTCGGCGCGACGATGACCGACTTCGCCGGCTGGGACATGCCGCTGCGCTACGGCTCCGAGCGCGACGAGCACATCGCCGTGCGCACCGGGGCCGGCCTCTTCGACCTCTCCCACATGGGCGAGATCACCGTCATCGGCCCGCAGGCCGTCGCGCTGCTGAACCACGCCCTGGTCGGCAACATCGCCACCGTGGGCCTGGGTCGCGCCCGCTACACCATGATCTGCCGGGTCGACGGCGGCATCCTGGACGACCTGATCGTCTACCGGACGGCCGAGAACGAGTACCTGGTCGTCGCCAACGCCTCCAACGCCCAGGCGGTCCTCGACGCGCTGACCGAGCGGGCGGCCGGCTTCGACGCCGAGGTCCGCGACGACCGGGACAGCTACGCGCTGCTCGCCGTCCAGGGCCCCGAGTCCCTCGCCGTCCTGAAGTCCCTCACCGGTGTCGACCTGGACGGCCTGAAGTACTACTCCGCCCTGTCCGGCACCGTCGCGGGCGTCTCCGCGCTGATCGCCCGCACCGGGTACACCGGCGAGGACGGCTTCGAGCTGTTCGTGGCCCCGGGCGACGCGGAGAAGCTCTGGCAGGCGATCACCGAGGCCGGCGCCCCGGCCGGGCTGGTGCCGTGCGGCCTGTCCTGCCGGGACACGCTGCGCCTGGAGGCCGGCATGCCGCTGTACGGCAACGAGCTGTCGCTGGCGCTGACGCCGTTCGACGCGGGGTTCGGCCGGGTGGTCAAGTTCGACAAGGAGGGCGACTTCGTGGGCCGCGAGGCCCTGCTGGCCGCCGCCGAGCGTGCCGCCGTCGAGCCGCCCCGGGTCCTCGTCGGCCTGGTCGCCGAGGGCCGCCGGGTCCCGCGCGCCGGGTACCCGGTCGTCGCCGGCGGCGAGGTGATCGGCGAGGTCACCTCCGGCGCCCCCTCCCCCACCCTGGGCAAGCCGATCGCCATGGCCTACGTCGACGCCGCGTACGCCGCCCCGGGCACGGCGGGTGTCGCGGTGGACATCCGGGGCAGTCACGAACCGTACGAGGTCGTGGCGCTGCCCTTCTACCAGCGGCAGAAGTGACACCACCGTCACCGGTCGGAGTGACGTGAGCCGCGTCATCCCTGGTCACACACGCCTTTCGCAGCCCCTCATTCATCAGCACTCCCCGCGTACAGGAGAATTCAGGCCATGAGCAACCCCCAGCAGCTGCGCTACAGCAAGGAGCACGAGTGGGTGTCGCCCGTCGAGGACGGCGTCGCCACGATCGGCATCACCGAGTTCGCTGCCAACGCGCTCGGCGATGTCGTCTACGCCCAGCTCCCGGACGTCGGCTCCACGGTGGCCGCGGGCGAGACCTGCGGCGAGCTGGAGTCGACCAAGTCGGTGTCCGACCTGTACTGCCCGGTCAGCGGTGAGGTCACCGAGGTCAACGAGGACGTGGTGAACGACCCCTCGCTGGTGAACTCCGCGCCCTTCGAGGGCGGCTGGCTGTTCAAGGTGCGCCTCGAGGGCGAGCCGGCCGACCTGCTCTCCGCCGACGAGTACGCCGCCCACACGGCGGGCTGAGGAGCGGGACGAAGCACATGACTGAGCAGAAGAGCGTTCTCGACGCATCCCTGCACGAGCTCGACCCGGACGTGGCCGCCGCGGTCGACGCCGAGCTGCACCGCCAGCAGTCCACCCTCGAGATGATCGCCTCGGAGAACTTCGCCCCGGTCGCGGTCATGGAGGCCCAGGGCTCGGTCCTCACCAACAAGTACGCCGAGGGCTACCCGGGCCGCCGCTACTACGGCGGCTGCGAGCACGTCGACGTCGTCGAGCAGATCGCCATCGACCGCATCAAGGCGCTGTTCGGCGCCGAGCACGCCAACGTGCAGCCGCACTCCGGCGCCCAGGCCAACGCGGCCGCGATGTTCGCGCTGCTCAAGCCCGGCGACACGATCATGGGTCTGAACCTCGCGCACGGCGGGCACCTGACCCACGGCATGAGGATCAACTTCTCCGGCAAGCTCTACAGCGTCGTCGCCTACCACGTGGGCGAGGACGGCCTGGTCGACATGGCCGAGGTGGAGAGGCTGGCCAAGGAGTCCAAGCCGAAGCTGATCGTGGCCGGCTGGTCGGCCTACCCCCGGCAGCTGGACTTCGCCGCGTTCCGCCGGATCGCGGACGAGGTCGGCGCGTACCTCATGGTCGACATGGCGCACTTCGCCGGCCTGGTCGCCGCGGGCCTGCACCCGAACCCGGTCCCGCACGCGCACGTGGTCACCACCACGACCCACAAGACGCTGGGCGGCCCGCGCGGCGGTGTGATCCTGTCGACGGCCGAGCTGGCCAAGAAGATCAACTCCGCGGTCTTCCCCGGTCAGCAGGGCGGTCCGCTGGAGCACGTGATCGCCGCAAAGGCGGTGTCCTTCAAGGTCGCGGCGAGCGAGGAGTTCAAGGAGCGCCAGCGGCGTACCCTGGACGGCGCCCGCGTCCTGGCCGAGCGCCTGGTGCGGGACGACGTGAAGGCGGTCGGCGTGGACGTGCTGACCGGCGGCACGGACGTGCACCTGGTCCTGGTGGACCTGCGCGACTCCGAGCTGGACGGGCAGCAGGCCGAGGACCGGCTCCACGAGATCGGGATCACGGTCAACCGCAACGCGATCCCGAACGACCCGCGCCCGCCGATGGTCACCTCGGGCCTCCGGATCGGCACGCCGGCCCTGGCGACCCGCGGCTTCACCGCCGAGGACTTCGCCGAGGTCGCGGACGTGATCGCCGAGGCGCTGAAGCCGTCCTACGACGCCGACGCCCTCAAGGCCCGGGTCAAGGCCCTGGCCGACAAGCACCCGCTGTACCCGGGTCTGAACAAGTAAGTCACGACGAGCAAGTCACCCGACGAGCGAGTCACACCTCCCGGTGGCGCCGCGCGCGGACTGGAGACCCCACCCCCGCGCGCGGTGCCCCCGCCCCGCACCCCCTTGGCACCACCCCCGCACTGAGGAGTCACCGTGGCCATCTCGGTCTTCGACCTGTTCTCGATCGGCATCGGCCCGTCCAGCTCCCACACGGTCGGCCCGATGCGGGCCGCCCGCATGTTCGCGCGCAGGCTGAGCAACGAGGGCCTGCTGGAGCGGACCGCCCGGGTCCGCACGGAGCTCTACGGCTCCCTCGGCGCCACCGGCCACGGCCACGGCACCCCGAAGGCGGTGCTGCTCGGCCTGGAGGGCGACTCCCCGCGGACGGTGGACGTGGAGACGGCGGACGAGCGGGTCGAGACGATGAAGGACTCGGGCCGCCTGAGCCTCCTCGGCGAGCACGCGGTCACGTTCTCCTACGACGACGACCTGGTCCTGCACCGCCGCGAGGCGCTGCCCTACCACGCCAACGGCATGACCATGTGGGCGTACGACGCCTCGGGCGCCGAGCTGCTGACCAGGACGTACTACTCGGTGGGCGGCGGCTTCGTCGTGGACGAGGAAGCGGTGGGCGCGGACCGCATCAAGCTGGACGACACGGTCCTGAAGTACCCCTTCCGCACGGGCGACGGGCTGCTGCGCCTGACGAAGGAGACGGGCCTGTCGATCTCCTCCCTCATGCTGGAGAACGAGCGGGCCTGGCGCACCGAGGAGGAGATCCGCGGGGGCCTGCTGGAGATCTGGCGGGTGATGCGGGAGTGCGTCGCACGGGGCATGTCCCGCGAGGGCATCCTGCCGGGCGGCCTGCGGGTACGCCGCCGCGCGGCCCTCACCGCCCGCCAGCTGCGCGCCGAGGGCGACGCGGCGGACCGCGCCATGGAGTGGATCACGCTCTACGCGATGGCCGTGAACGAGGAGAACGCGGCCGGCGGCCGGGTGGTCACCGCCCCGACCAACGGCGCGGCCGGCATCATCCCGGCGGTCCTGCACTACTACATGAACTTCATCCCCGGCGCCGACGAGGACGGCGTGGTCCGCTTCCTGCTCGCCGCGGGCGCGATCGGCATGCTCTACAAGGAGAACGCCTCCATCTCCGGCGCCGAGGTCGGCTGCCAGGGCGAGGTCGGCTCGGCCTGCTCGATGGCGGCGGGCGCCCTCGCCGAGGTCATGGGCGGCACACCCGAGCAGGTGGAGAACGCCGCCGAGATCGGCATGGAGCACAATCTCGGCCTCACCTGCGACCCCGTGGGCGGCCTCGTCCAGATCCCCTGCATCGAGCGCAACGGCATGGCCGCCGTCAAGGCCGTCACCGCCGCCCGCATGGCCCTGCGCGGCGACGGCCGCCATCACGTCTCCCTCGACAAGGTCATCAAGACCATGAAGGAGACCGGCGCGGACATGTCGGTGAAGTACAAGGAGACGGCGCGGGGCGGACTGGCGGTCAACATCATCGAGTGCTGAGGCAGCACGAGGAGACGGGGTACAGCCACAAGCGGTACGGTCGCCATGGCCGGCAGCAGCGGGGGCTGTACGTTCACCGAGCCGAACCGGGAGAGCATCGGGCTCGTCGCCGGGTTCGGCGTGGAGGGGGAGGTGCATGCCGGGGCGATGGTGAAGCACCGGTTCCGGATGCGGCAAGACCCGTCACAGCCGAATCCGCGGCAGGTGCACCTCATCCACGATGAGCTGTTCGACGAGGTGGCCGCGGCCGGGTTCGAGGGCGCCGCCGGGCACCTCGGGGAGCACGTCACAATCCGCGGGGTCGATCTGCTCAGGCTGCCGGTCGGGGCCCGGCTGCACCTCAGGGACGAGGCCGTCGTGGAGGTCACCGGGCTGCGCGATCCCTGCACCCGGATCAGCGATTTCCGCGAGGGCCTGCTGAAGCGAGTGGCCGGCCGGGACTCCGACGGCACGGTGCGCCTCAGGTCCGGCATCATGAGCGTCGTCCTCATCGGCGGTGTGGTGCGGCCCGGCGACCCGGTGAGGGGGGAACTGCCGTAGGGGCCGCACCGGCCACTGGAGATCGTGTGATCCGCTGAACCGATCGCCGGGTGCGATCGGGTTCTACGGGAGGGTCCGGGAGGGTCCGTGGCCACACTCATGCAGTTGTGACAGGGCGACGAGGGGAAACAAGGAATGACGCAGACGAATCCCGTGGAGACAGCGTGGCGGATCCACGCGGCGCTCGCCGACTGGACGGGAAAGGTGGACGTCAAGGCCGGCTTCGCGCTGACCCTGGAGTCGGCCGCGCTGGGAGTGATCGTCGCCCTCGCCAAGGCCGACCACCATCCGGCGCAGGTCGACGGCGTGGCCCCGCGGATCCTGTTCTGGCTCGGCGCCGCGCTGCTCGGGGTCGCTGCGATCGCCTCCGTTTCGGTGGTCAGCCCCCGGCTGCGGGCCAGGCAGCCCCGCGACCCGCGGGAGCATTTCGTCTACTTCGGTGACCTGCGCCACTGGGACCCCGAAAGGCTCGCCGAGACACTGACGACCACGTCCCCCCTCAACGCGCTGACCAGTCAGCTCGTGGACATGAGCGAGATCGTCTGGGCCAAGCACCGGCGGGTACGGCAGTCGCTGCTCCTCGCCGTGGCCGGCATCCTGCTGACAGCGCTCGCGTGGCTGCTGGGCTGAGGGGATGAGTAGCCGCCCGGCCTCCTTCTGGGAGGCACTCGAACCGGCCGACCGGGCAGCTCTGGCCGAGGACACGACGGTGACCTCGCTGCCCGCCGACCGGCTGCTGCTGGCCCAGGGCGAGGACTCGGACCATCTGCTCGTGCTGCTGCGCGGCTGGGTCAAGGTCGTCGCCCAGTCCCCCGCCGGATACCGCGCACTACTGGCCCTGCGGGGTCCCGGCGAACTCCTCGGTGAGCAGGCCGGTCTGGAGGGTCGGCGCCGCTCGGCCTCGCTGCTGGCGGCCACTCCGGTCGACGTCGTCCCGGTACGCGCCGCCCGCTTCCACGCCGTGGCCCGGGCCCGGCCGGGCATCGCCGCCGCGCTGGAGCAGACCTTGTCGCAGCGGCTGCGCGAGGCCGACCTCCAGCGCACCGGCATGACCGAGCCGGTGCCCGCCCGGCTCGCGGCCCTCCTGCTCGACCTGGTCGAACGCTGCGGCCGCCCCGAACCGGACGGCCCCGGACGCTGCATCGGACTGCCCCTGTCCCAGGACGACCTCGCGGGCCTGCTGCTCACCTCCCGTCGCACGGTGAGCCGTGCCCTGGAACAGTGGCGTGCCCAGGGCTGGGTGGTGACGGGGCGGCAGTCGCTCCTGGTCCGGTCCGTGGACCGGCTCAAGCTGCTGGCCGCGGGTGAGTCAGGAGGCGGGGCCCCTAGCAGGGCGAGTGGCTGACGCCCTCCTTGGGGGCCTTGTAGATGCGGTAGTCGTCGGTGCCGGTCAGCTGGTACGTCACCGTCCAGTCCGTGCAGGTCTCGTTCCGGTCGGTCGCCGGGCCGTAGCCCGGGTCCTGGCGGCTGCGGAAGTTCATGGTGGCGAGGGTGTAACCGCCGTCGTACCGCAGGTCACTGAGGACGAGGTCGCGGTCCTGGGTGGTGGACATGACCTTCTTCCACTCGGCGCGGCTCTCGTCGGAGTCGAGGTCCACCGCTTCGGTGGTGGGGTCGTACTGGCTGAGCGCCGTGTCGTAGTCCTGATTGTTGACCGCGCCGAAGAAGCGGGCGAACATGCCGGCCACCGCCTCCGCCTCGGGGTCGTCGGCGACCTGGGAGTAGTCCACGGAGGCGCCAGGGGCCGCTGCCACGGAGGCCGGGGTCTCCTCGGTGCCGCCGGTGCCCGGGCTCGTGGCCACGCGGTCGTCGGAGTCAGTGAGCGTCGAGGAACTGGAGCTGTCGCTGGGCGGGTTCAGCGCGTCCACCGCATCCGGCCCGTACTTGTTCGCCGCCCAGCCTCCGCCGACCAGCAGCAGGAGGGCGAGGAGCGTCCACGCCACCCAGCTGCCGCGTCCGGACGAGGGGGGTGGTGGTGGCGTCCGGACCGGCTGCGGCGTGGGGTTGGTGCGCGGCCGGGTGGCGGTCTGTGCCGGGGCGCGCCCCGGTGTGGTCCCCGGTGTGGCGGTGGCGGTGTTCTGCGCGGGGTTCGCGGTGACGTGGGCGCGGGTGAGACGGTGGTGGGCCAACTCCAACGCCGTCACCCATTCGGACATCGCCGGGCGGCGCGGGGGATCCGGCCGGCGGGCGCGCTGGGCCAGGCCCACCAGCTCCGTGGAGACGGCACGCAGCGGGCCGAGTTCGGTGCTGCTCTGGTCGCGGTTGAACACCCTGGTGGCGATCAGGCCGAACTTCCAGGAGTCCGAGGCGATCGTGCCCTTCTGCGGTTCGGGTACCTCCCAGTCCGGGGTGTCCACCTGCGGCAGCACGTCCTTGTCGCGGTAGCGCATCGAGTCGCAGTCGATGAACAGGCACCGGGGCTGTCCGATCAGCGTGAACAGTACGTTCTTCGGTGAAAGATCGCCCACCACGAGGGAGTTGCCGTGCAGCCGCTGCAGGGTTCGTGCCAGGTCGAGGAGGAGTTGGAGGCGCTGGGCGTCGTTGACGAACAGTCCGATCCGGGCACCGTAGCCGTCGTCGTTGAGCAGGAACTCGAGCGCCTGCTGCTTCGGTCCCGGCAGCATCGGGCTGTGCAGCTCGTAGGCGCGCGTCACCCGCTGCATCAGGAACCCGCGCACGGCGGTGTCGGCGTTCCGGGACGGCGGCAGCAGGGCCGGCGGGCTGCCCGTGTAGACCATCGCGCGCGGCCAGGCGAGCCGCTGGTCGAGGAAGTCCCTTTCGGCCTTGGGCAGTTGTAGACGGAAGCACACCATGTCGTGCAGGACGTCGGCGTCATACCCGATCCCGGGACCGTACTCCTTGTACGCCAGGTACTCCCCGGCGAACTTTCCCGGCGGGGCGGGCACCCCGTACACCGTGCCCTGTCCGCCGCCGCCCAGCCGGTGCGCCTTGTAGTCGCCCAGCTGGTCGGGCCGGACCCAGGACACCGACAGGTTGGTCATCGCCGGCCTCCCATCCCGGGAGTGCGCGGCCAGAGAGCGACCAGGGTGCGGTCGTCGTCGAAGGTCTCCCGGGAGAAGTCGAGCAGATGGGCGAATCCCAGCGGCGGTACCGGTTCCCGCAGCCGGGTGGCGAAGAGCCGCCCCACGGGACCGCGGCCGTCGCCGACGGGGTCGCCGAAGCCGTCGGTGCCGACAAGCAGCGTGGTGCCCGGCTCGAGGACGAAGTCGAACCTGCCGGGTTCCGCGGGCACATAGGGCAGCGGCCGCACCGCGGAGGAGACCAGCCCGTCGGCGCCAGCCTGCTTGCCGCCCTTCATCGGGTAGAGGTGGTCGTGCTTGATCTGCCAGATTCCGGAGTCACCCACCCAGAGCAGGCCGACGGCCACACCCTCAGCGGTGGGCGTGGCCGCACCCGCCACCAGGGTGGTGGCGAGCAGGTCGGCCGTCTCCTCGACCTCGGCCTCCTGCGGCCGGCCCAGCAGGCGGCCGGCCTGGGCGCGCAGCTGCCAGTGGACCATGGACAGCACCTTGGTCCAGTCGGTGACCCCGCAGTGGCCGGCGCGCACCTGGGCGGACATTTCGTCGACGGCGGTGCGGCAGGCCAGCTGGGAACCGATGTGCGGCTGCCGGGCGTCGGAGACACCGTCCGCGACGGCGAACAGCACAGTGCCGCTGTCACGGTCCCACGCGGCCGCCGCGTCGTCCTCGCGCGGGCGGCCGTCGTAGCGGTGCTGGTAGCCGCGTACCGAGGCCAGGCGCAGGTCGAGCATGTCGGTCGACCAGCCGTCGCAGATCGTGTCGGGGCGGTACGACAGACCGGTGGGCGGCCTCGGGTCGAACTGCTGGACCGGTGTGTCCACGACGATGGGAGCCCACTGATCGCCGAGCCGGACCTCGGCCGGCTGGGGCTGTGCGGGGCCGGGCCGGAAACCCTCGTCGTGCTGCCAGTCGTAGACGCTGGGCTCCGGGGGCGGCGGGGTGGGGTACAGGTCGGGTGCGGGACGGGGCGGAGGCGGCACGTTCTGCGGCGTCTCCGCCCCGCGACTCCTGGCCGACCGCGGTTCGAACCATGAGTTCACGTCAGATCACATCGATCGCGACGGTGAAGCCTTCCGGCTTGTCCACGACCAGCTGCGGAGACGACGAGGCGAGCGAACGACCCGAGGCGATCACGCTCTTGGTGAGGGACGCGCAGAACTTGGCGATGGCCGCGCCGACATCGACACCCTCGTTGACGATGAAGCCGAACTCCGGCTGGGTGGCGACGGCGTTGATGGTCTGCGCGTCGGCCTCGACGATGCCGCAGGCGATGATGTTGGGCGCGCCGAGGGTGACGCTGCGGTCGGTGAGGCGGCGGTGTGCGTCCTGCCAGTCCTCGCCGCGGTTGGGCAGCCCATCGCTGAAGAAGAACACGGCGGGCCGGTGCACCTGGTAGCCCTCGGCCTTGAGGCTGCCCACGTCGGCGGGGATACGGGTGATCAGGTCCTCGAAGGCGGCGCGGTAACTGGTCATGCCGCGGGTGGTCAGGCGTGGGAACTCGCCGGCGCTGCGCAGGTCGACCAGGCGGACCCGCTCGACCACGTCGTCGGAGAAGCCCAGCACCGAGAAGCGCACCTTGGCCGCGGCCATGGGTTCGCCCAGCAATGCCTGGTGCAGCGACCTCAGCCCGTCGTTGAGGTCGTCGATGTTCGCGCTCATCGAGCCCGACTCGTCGGCGAGGACGTAGATGGGGAGCAAGTGCCCCCGGTTGCTTTCCATCATCGTCGTTCCGTTCTTGTCCTGTGGGGACGCGTGGGTTTCCTGAGGTGATCCGTATGCTGAACTGGCTTGTTTCGTGGGCTATGTGAGGTTGTGTCAGGGCCGCAGTGGAACATCACGGCACATCCTCCGCCCTGCGGAACCCGTCCGGCGGACTGACGGTGAAGCTGGCCTCGCCGCCGACCAGGCCCCGCCCGTAGTCGACGACGCTGTCACGCAGGAACGCGGCGACGTTGTGCGCGGCGGAGGCGGTGTCCTGGTGCGGGGCGGCGAGGAAGGCGAACTCGGGGAAGGTCGCCATCGACGCGACTGCCTGTTTCTCTGCCCGGCCGATGCCGAGCGCGACCATCCTCGGCGCCGCCGGGTTGACGGCCTGGTCGGCCAGTTCCCGATGCGCGTCGTGCCAGGCGGTGCCCTCGTCGGGGACGCCGCCGGTGAGGAAGAAGACCACGGGCCTGAGCACCTGCCGTCCCTCGCTCTTGACGACGGTGGCGTCCTGTCCGGTCAGGGACTTCAGGGTGCGGAAGGCCTCGGTGTACGACCGTCCCCGGCGGGCCACCAGGATGGGGCTGCGGGTACCGGGGCCCACCTGGGCGAGCGGCAGCCGATGCTCGGTCGTAGCGGCCATGCCGAGGACGCACAGCCGGACCACGGCGGCGACGTCGGGCGCGCCGGCGAGAGCGGAGTGCAAGGCGTCCAGGCCACGCTGGAGCTCGCCCAGGCACTCGCGGTCCAGGGACTCGTCGAGGACGAGGTAGATCAGCGCCGCGCCGGTGAACGGTGCGGGTGCCGAGGCCTGCCGATGGGGTGCGGCGTCCCCGGCCTGCCTGTTCACCAAGGTCGGCGTGGGTAGCGCGGGGGCAGGAGCGGCGGATGCCGGGGCGGTGGGCTGTGCGGAGGCGTTCGGGGCGGGGGCGGCCTGGAGCTGGGGCGGGTCCCAGGGCCGGGCGTCGCCCAGCGCAGGGGCGGTAGCGGCGGGGAGCTGCCCCTCGCCGCCCGTGGCGCGGCCCACGGTCCCGGTGAGCATCTGGCGCATCTGATCGAGGTCGCCGGCCTGGATCAGCCCCTTCTCGGCCATCGCCTGGAACAGTCCGAGCGCGCGCTGGTTCTGCAGTTCTGCGGTGGCCGCGCGGGCCTCCGCAAGCCGCTGCGCCATCTCGAATGCGCCGGCCGCGTCGTCGGGGTGGGTGATCAGGTAGTGCCGGATCAGGCCCTCACCGGTGGTCAGGGTGCCCGCCAGCGCCTCGGCCTGGCGGGCGGTGGCGTCGATCTGGAACTTCTGCCGCAGCGCGTCGAGTTCGGCGCCCCGGACGACGTCGCCGCGGTTCGGCGCGTGCTCGGCCGCGCCCAGCGCCCCTCGCCGGTCGGCCTCGATCAGGGCCTCCAGGTGGGACAGCGACTGGGGGTCGGGCCGCGCCGAGACCTGGCAGCCGTACACCTGCAGGCCCTCGGGCAGCACCACCGGCTGGGCGCACAACTGGTTGAGGTGGCGTTCGAGGCCGTAGGCGTCCTCTATGGCGAAGCGGTGCCCGGCGCCGTGAAAGCGGCCGACGAGGTACCCGTGCACGACGGGAAGGGCGTCCGGCAGTCCGGCGCGTACCCAGTTCTCGGCGCCCTGCCAGCCGTCGATGCGGAAGGAGAAGGACACCGTGACCTCGAAGTTGTGCACGCCGTCCGCGGAGACGAGGGGACTGCGGCCCAGCACGGCGGTGCGGCGCTGCGGACGCATGTCGACCTCGTACCGGGTGCGGTACTTGGAGAACACCTGCTGGGAGGGTTTCATGGGCCGACCCTCGAAGCATTCGACCTCCCCGGCCGCGGTGGCATAGACCACCGCGAGATGCGGCTGGGTCGCCTTGGTCGGTCCGACCGCCATGCGGGGCACCGGCGACTGGTTGGCGATCAACGACACCGGCTGGTTCACCGGGCACCTCCGGTCTGTGCGGAAGCGGCGGTGCGCCGGGCGCGCAGGGCGCTGCCGAGGACCGCCGCGGAGCGGGGCAGGGGGCGGAAGCGGTCGCGCTCGGTCCAGCGCGACGCGTACCGCTCGAGGAGCAGGCCGACGCGTAAGGAGCGCGCGGCGACATCCTCGACGAGGACGCGGACCAGGTCGTCCAGGAGGAGCGGATCGGTTTCGGCCTGGGCGGCCCAGGCCTCCAGGACGTTCGCGGCCTGGTCGGAGAAGAGTTCGCCGCCGATCGCTTCCGACCACAAATATCCGAGCAGCCTTCGTGGCTCGCTCCCGTGCGGGTCCTGTGCGGCCAGCCTGAGCAGGGTGGGCCGGTTGCGGGCAGCGGTGCCCGGGGTGGGCGGCTCCTCGCTGACGAGGGCGTCGGCGAGGATGAGGAACACCAGGTGGCCGCAGGCGCGACTGCTCGGCTCGTGCGCCATCTCGGCGACCGCGCGCAGCACCACCTGCGCGTGTGCGGCGACGTCGTCCTCCACGAGGTCGGCGCAGGCGTCGCCGATGGCGATGGCGACCCGGATGTGGTCGACGGTGCCGAGTCGGGTGAGCGCCTGCACGGCGGTGCCGAGGTCGGCGCCGCCCAGGCACAGCCCGTAGGCGCGGGCGGCCGCGGCCTGCAACTCCCATCTGCCGCTGAGGTACCAGCCTTCCACCAGGGCGCGCACGCCGGGCCGCAGGGCGGGGTCGCGGGCGCACACGCGCAAGGCGTAGGCGACGGCCTCGCGGCGCAGATGGCCGGTCTTCTCGTCGCCGATCCAGGTGGGGAAGACCTGGGTGGCGATGTGGTCGAAGGCCTCGGTGGCGATCAGGCCGAGAGCAGTACCGGCGAAGCTGCGCACCTGCTGCGAGGGCGAGTCGACCAACTCGGCGAGCCAGTCGACGAGTTCCTGCTGGATGCGGTACTCGGACCAGACGTGCCGGATGATCCGTGGCGGATATTCGGGGTTGCGGTACTCGGCGACCGTGCACGGCAGGCGGCCGTAGGTGCCGCGGGTCACCGCGGAGACGGTGCGCGCGCGCAGTTTCCCGGTGAGCAGCCTGCGGGACTGGGCGAACGGGTCGTGCCGCAGCGGCACGGGGCCCCGGGTGACGCTGGCGGTAAGGACACCGCGCTCGCTGCGGAAGCGGTCCAGCAGACTGGAGGCGGCCAAGGCCACGTCCTCCTGGGGCAGACCGCCGAGCACGGCCAGGGCGATGGCCTGGGTGCGCAGTCCGGTGTCGCCGAGTCCCTCGAACCATTCCTCGGGGCCCTCTCCGCCGGTCTGGTCCATGCGGATGCGGACCCGGTCGGGGTCCACCTCGCCGGCGCCGTACTCGTGGGCCAGCACCTCCGCGAGCCGGGCGGCGTCGCGGCAGGCGGCGTTGTCGTCGAGCAGTTCGGTGACGAGCCCGGGGACACCGTCGGCGGCGAGGGCACGCTCGGCGTCCTGCTCACCGAGCCGGTGCGCGAGGTGGGCGGCGAGGAGAGCGTCGAGGCGCTCGGGGCGGCTGACGCGCTGCAGGTACTCGCCGAGGCTCCGGTCCAGCTCGGCGTCCGGCCCGCCGACGAGCACCAGGCGCGCGTCGGCCCGCTCCAGCATGTCCTCCAGGCCCGCCAGCAGGGGTCCGCGCAGCTCGCCGAGGTCGCGGGGCCGGTCGAGCAGCAGCCCGGCGCCGCTGCCGAGCTGCCGCAGCTCGGTCAGCCTGGCCAGCTCGGCCACCGAGTCCAACAGGTACCAGGTCCGGGCCCCTGCGGCGATGAGCAGCCGTAAGGCCGCCGCGGTCTTTCCCGCCCCGCCGGGTCCGCGCAGCACCACCGAGCGCCGCTGCCAGGCGTCGGCCTGGAGCTCGTCCCAGCGGGGCGGGGCCTGGAAGGCGTGCCGTACGGTCTCCACGACGCCCGCGGCCAGGGCGCGCAGGACGACGCCGCGTTCCTCCGCCGTCTGTATGACGATCTTGTCGCCCTGGACGCGGTCGCCGCCGATGTGGGTCCATGCCTCACGCAGCAGTCCAGCGCGCAGGCTGCCCTGGCCGGTCCGGGCGGTGGCCTCGCTGGCGCTCGCGCCCGCCCCGACGTTGTTCGCGTCGGGCGCGGGCCGGCCCGGGGTCTGCGTCGCCTGTCCCTCGCCGCCGGGCCGGGGCGGGTCGCCCGCGGCGGGCGGAGTGCCGGACGCGCCCGGGGAC
>NZ_QFDQ01000175.1 GCF_003270085.1 Streptomyces triticisoli
GGCCGGCCCGGGAGGGGTTTCCTCCCGGGCCGGCCCTTCGTCGTGTCCGGGGTCGTGCCACGTCGGCTTCGCTGTCAGTCCTGGCCTGTACGGTCCCGCCCATGGCTGAAAGACCGACTACGAGCTGGCGCCACGGCATAGCGGAGGAAGCCGCGGAGATCGCCGCTGGCACCCTGGACCCCGAGTGCGCCTGCATGGCTGGGCTGTTCCCCGAGAAACTACTCACGGCGACCGATGCAGTCCTCGACACCTTCGAGGACCAGCTTGCCGGACTTGACGATGCCGCCGACGAGCAGGTCTTTGCTGTGGTGGAGCGCGTCGTCCTGGCCCTCAACGCGGTGGACGAAGCCCACAACGGAAACGCCTTCGAAACCGACGAGCGCGAGGAGCTGTGCGACTACATCGACCAGTCGCTCACCGAGCACGGTGTCGACGTCGTCGCACTGACCGCCCGCCACGGACTGGGCCGCTACCAGCTCACGGACAAGTGGCGGAAGTGGTAGGGACGCGCACCCTGCTGGGCGTCGTACTACCGCCGCACCACAAACGCACCAGATCGAGCGGGGAACAGCGGGGAACCACGGTGAAAGCTGTCGGACGCGAAGAGGCCGCACCGAAGCCGTTCACCCAGGTCAGCGCTGGCACCAGCCGCGAATGATCGCAGCTTCCCAAGCTGAGAGCGCGAGTTCGATTCTCGTCACCCGCTCCACGAAGAAGGCCCAGGTCAGAGACCCGGGCCTTTTTGCTGTGCGCGGTGATCACTCGTCGCGTGCCAGAAGTGCGCCAGATACGCACCACTTCACTCGGTGGGCCGCATCATGCCGCCCACCGGCCGAGCCGTGGCTCCAGAAGGTCCAGAGCCTCCTCCCACCGGAAGCGGTCCGCCCCGCCGTCGGCCTTCGGCCTGTGGGGCTCGTAGGTGCCGATCATGACGTTCATCTCACGCAGCCTTTCCAGACTCCGCGCGTAGGCGGGGTGGTCCGCCTGGGCGGCGTTCAGATAGGGCAGAACGGCGGTGGGGATGCCCATGCCGTACGCCTCGCACAGGATGCCCAGAGCGAGGGTGTCGGAGATGCCGGCGGCCCACTTGTTGATCGTGTTGAAAGTGGCAGGGGCGACGGCGATGGCGTCGGCGGGTGGCAGGGGGCGTGCCTCACCGGGCGTGCGCCAGGCGGAGCGGACCGGGTAGCCAGTCCGCTTCTGGACGGCCTTGACGTCAAGGAAGGCCAGTCCCTGCGGAGTGGCGATGACGCCGACGTCCCAGTCCCGTTGCTGCGCGGCTGTGATCAGCTTGCCGGCATCGGCGGCGATGCCGCACGCGCAGACGACAACGTACAAGAAGGGTTTCTTCCCTTTGGCTGTTGGATCGGTCACGCGGGTACTCCCAGTCGGCGACTGAACTGGTGCAGTTCGGGCAGGGTACGGCGGCGGTCGCGAGCCGCCATGTCCGCGACCAGATCGCGGACGGAGGGACGGCGGACGTCCTGTGCGGCGCACGTCTCGGCGAGGCGCAGGGCCCGGTAGCCGTCGGCGAGGCGTCCCTGCTGGCTGTGCGCCCGGGCCACCTCCAGCCACAACGCGGCCCGGCGTTCCGGAACGGGGATGCGGCGGCGTATGAGCGGGTGGGCCGCTTGAAGAGCGAGGCCGGCGTCGCCCAAGGCCACCAGTGCACTGACTTCGTGGAGGGCCACATTGGTGGAGTCGAAGTTGGCCCAGGCGTCGGGTCGGTCGAGGGAGACGTACCGTGCCACCTCCTTCGCCTCGGAGAGGAACTCCTCCGTGGCGGCACGGTCACCCCCACCGCTGGCCGCGGTCACGCCGCGCAGGAGCAGCAGTCCGACAGCCGCGAGGTACTCCGGGGAGCGGCGGTCGTAGGAGCCGGTGAGCTGGTCGGCGGTGTGACGCACGAGTGCGACGGCCTGGGCGGGGTGCTTCTCACGGGCGAGGACGTGGACCTGTACGCGGACGCTCGAGGCGAGGATCAGCGGGTCGCCGGAGCGTTCGGCCTCGGCCATCGCTCGGCCGGGTTCTCGCCGGCAACCGTCACCCGGCTCACGCAGCAGTGGCAGGCCGACCACGCCGCCTTCATGGACCGCGACCTCGCCGAGGTCGACTACGTGTACATGTGGGCCGACGGCATCCACCTCAACGTCCGCCTGGAGGAGGCCAAAGCCTGCGTCCCGGTGCTCATCGGGGTGCGCGCCGACGGGTCCAAGGAGCTGGTCGCGCTCAAGGACGGCTACCGCGAGTCGAGCGAGTCGTGGGCCGACCTGATGCGGGGCTGCGCCCGCCGGGGCATGCGCGCCCCGGTCCTCGCGGTCGGGGACGGCGCCCTGGGCTTTTGGAAGGCCCTCACGGAGGTGTTCCCCAGCACCCGCGAGCAGAGGTGCTGGGTTCACAAAACCGCAAATGTGCTCGACTCCCTGCCGAAGTCCGCGCAGCCGGGAGCGAAGAAGGCCATCCAGGACATCCACAGCGCCGAGGACAAGCAGCACGCCGAGGCGGCGCTCAAAACGTTCGTGCAGCTCTACGGGGCGAAGTTCCCCAAGGCCGTCAAGAAGATCACCGACGACCAGACCGAGCTGCTGGCGTTTTACGACTTCCCGGCCGAACACTGGATCCACCTGCGGACCACGAACCCCATCGAGTCCACGTTCGCCACGGTCCGGCTGCGGACCAAGGTCACCCGCGGCGCCGGCTCCCGCACCGCCGCCCTGGCGATGGTCTTCAAGCTGGTCGAGTCCGCCCAGGCCCGGTGGCGGGCGGTGAATGCGCCCCACCTCGTCGCCCTCGTCCGGGCCGGAGCCCGCTTCGAACGCGGCCGGCTCGTCGAACGGCCCGAGGCGGTTGCGGCATGATCGAGGCCAGTCGATTATCTGGGGGCCGACGTGGCATGGTCCGAACACGTGGTGGTGCGAGACGGCGTCCGGCTTGCCTGCCGGGACTGGGGCGGGCCGGGACAGCCCATCGTGCTGCTGCACGGCCTGGCCGGTCACGCGGGTGAATGGGACGTGCTGGCCGGGCGCCTGAGCTCCCGGTATCGGGTCGTCGCGGTCGACCAGCGCGGGCACGGCGCCAGCGAGCGCCACCCGCGGGACGTCTCCCGGACCGCCTACGTCGCCGACGTCATCGCCGTTGTCGATCAGCTGGCGCTGCGGCGGCCCGTCCTGGTCGGCCAGTCGCTGGGCGGGCACACCGCCATGCTCACCGCCGCCGCACATCCCGGGCTCGTCCGCGCGCTCGTGCTCGTCGAGGCCGGCCCCGGCGGCCCGAACCCGAACGGCCCCGCGGACATCGGCGGATGGCTCGACTCATGGCCGACACCGTTCCCCTCACGCGAAGCGGCAGCCGCGTTCCTCGGCGGCGGACCGGTCGGCGCAGGCTGGGCGGCCGGACTGGAGGAACGCGAGGACGGATGGTGGCCCCGCTTCGACCGGGACGTGATGGTCCGCTCGCTGGCGGAGAACGCCCGGCGTTCCTTCCGGCACGAGTGGGAGCAGGTCGCGTGCCCCACCCTGGTCGTCCTGGCCCAATCCAGCTTCATCCCCGCGCAGGAAGCCGACGAGATGCTCCGGCAGCGCCCCGCCACCATGGCCATGAGCATCCCCGGCACCGGCCACGACCTGCACCTGGAACAGCCCGAGATCCTGCGCACCGCGCTCGCGGACTTCCTCGAGGGCCTCGCCTGAAACTCCTGCGCGGTCACAACGACACCAAAGTCAGACCCCACTCATAGCCACCGATCCACAGGTCTTGACAATTACTCGGTGGCAACCGGCAGCCACGTCTGGCACCCATGCTGGCGGTGGCGCGTAGCTGCGCCGGAGCGAGATCGAACTTCTAAGGCGGTGATCAATCTGCTCTGCTGTACAGCAGCGAAGCACAGCAATCACCGGAACCACAGCCGGTCGTCACCAACCGCAGGCACACGGGCGACCAGCCCGGCAGACCTCAACAGCCGCCCCGCCCGTAGTTCGTATCGAGGGGCGCACCGCGACACCCCCGCTCGGGCCGTCTCTGGGCCGTGCGGGGATGCTCAACGATGACAGATGACGACAGTCGGCGACGGCTCTTCCCCTGCTCAGAGACGGTGCTTTGGGTACCGGCGCAGGTGCCGATCAGTGAAGCAGAGTTGAGGAAGACCAGAGCTGGCTGATCTGGCGAACCCACGGCAGTTGGCGCGCAACTAGGGTGCCGCCTATGACCGCATCTCCCGAGCACGTCGACAGCAGAGCAGATCTGGCCGCCTTCGTTCGTGCACTCCACCGCAGCCACGCCGAGGAAGGCAGCTCCTGGGAGAACGAGGACCTCGCAAGTTTCCTGGAGGCCCTGGCAGCGTGGATCGAGGATGCGGACGGCTGGTACCGCAACGCCGGCCGCGAGTTGCCCGCCGACGGCGACTGGAGCTTCTTCGCACGAGCCTTGCGAGCGGCAACCCTCTACGAGTAGCCGGGGCGCGATGTCTCGGCTGCGTGTCTATCTGCGTGACAACGCCGACGCACAGCGGCGAACAACCGCGGACGTCTGCGGACCGTCGCAGCAGGTGAGATGCGCACCAGCTCCAGGTCGAACGCCCAGCAAAGTTCCTTCGGGACGAAGAGGTCACCGTTTCGACACCCCCTTCCAGGACTCCTTTAGTCGTCGTGCGAAACTCCCTCCCTGGTCATAGGGAGGGGCAGGGGCGTGGAGAAGTCCGAGGCGAAGCAGTTGCTGGAACGGGCTCGCGAGATGTGGGATGCGGAGGAGTGGCTGCGTTCCGCCGAGCTGTACGAGCAGGTCCTTGCTCACTATCCGGACGAGGGCCCCAGCGCGGCGTGGTGGTACGACGCAGCACTGGCGTACAAATTTCTGCGTAACTGGGCAAAGGCCCACGAACTCGGCCGTGAGGCTGCCGCCCGCTCGCCGCGCGGCGAGCAGGACCCGGCGTTCTGGAACCTGGGGGTCGCTGCCACCATCCAGCGTGACTGGGCGACCGCCCGTGACGCTTGGGAGGGCTTCGGGATCCCGATGCCGGAGGGCGAGGGGGAGATCAACGGCGCCTTCGGCCCGGCGTGCGTACGGCTGGACACGGGTGGCGAGCGCGAGGTGGTCTGGATCCAGCGGCTCTGCCCGACGCGAGGACGCGTGATGAACGTTCCTGCCACGAAAGGCCGTCGCTTCGGCGAGATCGTCGTGCACGATGGGGAGCCGACCGGCGAGCGGACGTACAACGGCCAGAGCGTCGCTGTCTTCGACGAATTGCTGCTCTTCGAGGCCTCTTCGCTGCCGACGCTGCATGCGACCGTAAACGCAGCGGATGCATCCGACGTCGACGCCCTGGTGGCTTCATTCTTCGCGCATGACTTCGGCGCCGAGCCGGCAAGCAGCTTCCACATGCTGTGCGCATGCTGCAGCGAGGGCCGGGTCGACTGGGATGAGGCCGACGTGCCGACACACGGCGGCTCACAGACTGTCTGGCTGGCCGCCCCTGAGACCGAGGCCCGGCAGCTACTGGATACGTGGGCGGCGGGCGGCGAACGCAGCTGGAACGGACTGGAGCTGTTTGGTTGAGCCTCCGGGGAAGTGAGCGCTGTTCGAGGCGAAGGACCCGTGCCATTCACGTGCCAGATCCTGTGGGGAACCACGGGGAACAGCGGGAAGTCGCCCCAGGCGCGACCAGGACTCCGACACCGCTGCGCCGCAGGTCAGCTCAGCAGCCGTCGCCAAAGAACCCAAGCTTCCCAAGCTGAGAGCGCGAGTTCGATTCCCGTCACCCGCCCCAAGCGAAACCCCCAGGCCAGAGGCCCGGGGGTTCTTTGTTGTCCAGACCGAATCAGGCGCCCTGCGACGCCCTCGCACCACATCACGTCATTCGACGCCCGAGGTGGCGCGTCAGAAGGTCAGCAAAGTCGGGCAGACCAGCCTTCGCGAGTCGGGCGGTGGCGTCGGTAATCGTGACTGGCGGGTTGCGCTTCTCTCCGGCGAGTCTGACCACCGTCTCCACCACCTCATGCGGAAACTCACGACAGAGCCCGCACAGGTAAGAATCCGGCTCGATCACCCGCACTCCACGCGCAGCCAACTCACCGGCAGGGAAGTCGGCAAGGTTCCACGTGATCAACGCGTCGGCCCCGGCGGCCACGGCTGCCGCCGCATGGTGCCGGTCGTCAGGGTCATTGCCCGGCATCTCGTCCACAAGGTGCCCGTAGGCCGCCGCCTTGATCTCACAGTCGGCGAAGAAACGTCGGACGGCTTGCGCAACCGCGGCAGCCGACTCCGCCGAACGCCGCCCCTCCCGGACGATGACCCGCTCCCACTCCGCGAGCAGCCGTTCGGACCACACAATCTCGTGGATGAAGTCTTCAGTGAGGGCCAGCATCACGTCCATCACCGAGAACGGAAATAAGACGTTGGTGTCCACAAAGACCCGCGCTGCCACACTCCCCCTCTTCTCCTTGACGGCTACCAGCGACGCCCACGATCAGGGCAGATCGACGCCCTCCAAGGCATCAGCGATCTGACGCCGTCCCTCCCTGCGGCGCTCACGCCGCTGCTGGAACGCCAGCACGTCCGCAAGGCGGACCACACGGTGACTGCTGCCGGGCAGGTTCGTCGAGGGGATGTCGCCGGCATCGAGCAAGCGGACGACGAACGGCCGAGACAAGCCAAGAAGCTCAGCGGCCTCAGTGGGCGACAACTGTGCCTCGGACGCCAGGACCGTAACCGCATGCCCGCGGGCCAACTCACCGGCCGAGGCCAGGAGTATGCGGACCAGCTCCCCCGGTAGAGCCAGTTCCCGGCCGTCCGGGGTACGCACCAACAGCTCGACCGACTCTGGCGCCATCCGAGCAGTCTCGGCGAACGCGCCCTGGTGCGAAGGATCCGGTTCGACCTTCTCAGCGCGGGCAAGAACGCTGGAACGAGCCATGACTGCCTCCCATCATTGCCCCGACGAGGAACGCATCTGCAATAACTGTAACCGGGTGGACCAGTACGGGCAACCGTCGAGAAGCCGAGCCCTCGGCCCTGCACAGGAGCGGCTTGGCCTCTTTTCGTCTCCGCTGCCACCGGTCCGACAAGGCCCTCGGTTCGGGTCCATGAGCTCGGCATGCCGAGCTCATGGACCCAGGGCCGGACTTCCTGCCGAGGCGCACCACCACCGATCTGAGCTTCCCCCGCTGAGTGGAGCGCCCCACGCCTCCGGGCCAGCGGCGTGCCTTTAACGTGCCCATAACACCGGTAAACCACGGTCAACAGCGGTGCTGTCCCGTGCTCCGGAACGCTTCTCGACGACGGCCGAACGCTGACCCTCTGACGACGGATCAAAAGTGACCCACTTGGTGATCTTCCTTTGAGTCTGGCCTTGGTGATCAAGGTCAGGAGGGAAGAGGTGATCTGTGTGGAGGACTGGGCGGAGAACCGTAGGCTGCACCGGGCCGAGCAGATGCCGATCCGGGCGATTGCCAGGCACCTGGGGATCTCGAAGAACACGGTGAAGCGGGCGCTGGCGAGTGATCGGCCGCCGAAGTACGAGCGGGCGCCGAAGGGCTCGGTCGTGGACGCGGTCGAGGTGCAGATCCGTGAGCTTCTTCGGGAGACGCCGACGATGCCCGCCACGGTGATCGCGGAGCGGATCGGCTGGCAGCGTGGGATGACGATCCTGAAGGAGCGGGTGCGGGAGCTCAGACCGGCGTACTTGCCGGCCGATCCTGTCTCGCGGACTACGTATCAGCCGGGCGAGCTGGCTCAGTGCGACCTGTGGTTTCCGGACGTGGACGTCCCGCTGGGCTATGGGCAGACCGGCCGGCCGCCGGTGCTGGTGCTCGTCTCCGGCTACTCGCGGGTGATCATCGCGAGGATGCTGCCGTCGAAGACCACCGGGGACCTGATCGACGGGCACTGGCGGCTGCTGTCCGCCTGGGGCGCCGTCCCCAGGATGCTGGTCTGGGACAACGAGACCGGTGTCGGCCGCGGCAGGCTGACATCCGAGTTCGCCGCCTTCGCCGGGCTGCTGGCCACGAAGATCTACTTGTGTCGGCCGAGGGATCCGGAGGCGAAGGGCCTGGTGGAACGGGCCAACGGCTATCTGGCCACCAGCTTCCTGCCCGGACGGCACTTTGGCGGCCCGGACGACTTCAACCGCCAGCTCACAGCCTGGCTGGCCGTCGCCAACCGGCGCGTCCACCGCACCCTCGGCACCCGTCCAGTCGACCGGTGGGAGGCCGACAAGGCCGGCATGCTCACGCTGCCGCCGGTCGACCCGCCGGCCTGGTGGCGGTTTGCCACCCGGATCGGCCGCGACCACTACGTCCGCGTCGACACATGCGACTACTCGGTGCACCCGCGGGCGATCGGAAGGACGGTCACCGTCCGCGCCGACACCGAAGAGATCACCGTCACCACGGCCGGCGGCGATGTGGTCGCCCGGCATGCCCGCTGCTGGGCCCGGCACCAGACCCTCACCGACGCCGATCACGCCGCCTCGGCCGCCGTCCTGCGGGGCAAGGCTCGCAACCGGCAGGACCCTCGGCTGGCCGCCACCGGCACCGACACCCGGCCGGCTCTGGTCGAGGTCGAACAGCGCGAGCTGGGCTCCTATGACCGGCTGTTCACCGTCATCGACGGCGGCAACGACCAGGAGGAGGGCTGATGGCCACCCGCACCGCCACCCCGGGGGCTCCCGGCACCGACGAGGGTGACAAGGCGGTGTCCGCCGCCCGCCGCACCAGCAAGCAGACCGACGCCGACCTGGCCTTCTACTCCCGGGCGATGAAGGCCCCGGCCCTGCTGGACGCCGCCGAACGGCTCGCCGAGCGGGCCCGCAAGGAGTCCTGGACCCACACCGAATACCTTGTCGCCTGCCTCCAGCGCGAGGTGGCCGCCCGCGAGTCGCACGGCGGCGAGGCCAGGGTGCGGGCCGCGAAGTTCCCCGCGATCAAGACGCTCGAGGAACTCGACGTCACCCACCTGCGCGGCCTGACACGACAACAACTCGCCCACCTGGGAACCTTGGACTTCATCGTCGGCAAGGAGAACGTCGTCTTCCTCGGCCCGCCGGGCACCGGCAAGACCCACCTGGCCATCGGGCTCGCGATCCGGGCCTGCCAGGCTGGACACCGTGTCGCCTTCGCCACCGCCGCCGAATGGGTCGACCGCCTGGCCGCCGCCCACCACACCGGGCGCCTCCAGGCCGAACTCACCAAGCTCGGACGCTACCCGCTGATCGTGGTCGACGAGGTGGGATACATCCCCTTCGAGGCCGAGGCCGCGAACCTGTTCTTCCAGCTGATCTCGAACCGATATGAACGGGCCTCGGTGATCGTGACCAGCAACAAGCCCTTCGGACGCTGGGGAGAGACCTTCGGCGACGAGACCGTGGCCGCCGCCATGATCGACCGGCTAGTCCACCACGCCGAGGTCCACTCCCTCAAGGGCGACTCCTACCGCATGCGAGGACGCGAACTCGGACGCGTCCCCACCACCAACGACAACGACTGAACAACCCGCACGGAAGACCCAAAGGGTCAGATTTCGACCGCCCAAAGTGGGTCAGGATTCAGCCGCCGTCGACAACAAGCCTGCCTGATTCGCGGGTCAGCGTAAGGGGCCATGATCACTCGTGCCAAAGCAGCTCCCGGCCAAAGTCGCTACGCCGACCGCGTGGGCGGGTGCTGGCGTCGTTCCATGGTCACGACAGCTGTCGGGGTATACCCATGCGGCCTGATCGCACCCATCATGAGCGGCATGCAGAGTGTCCAGGTGGGTGCAAGAACCGGCAAGACACGGGGATCGCTTGGTAGGTTCTCGGTCTTCCTCTTCGTGTGGGGGAGCTTTGACGCGGGGATTTACCTCGCCGGGTTGATCATGGATGGTGACCGCTGGGTCCCGATGCTTGAGTCCGCTTTTGCCCTGCTGTTCCTAAGCTGGATTGCTGGAGCCGTGCACCTTCTCCGTATCAGGAAGGCAGAGAGGCAGAACAGGTAGGGGTCCCCGGCCCCGGCGCCTGTGCGGTGCAGCAGCGATTTGCGGCTGACGGAGTCGTGGGCTGGGTGCTGGTGATCACCTTTCTGTTGTTGCAGTGAGAGCCTCCGCGTCGGCGGCGATGTGTCAAGCGACCCACCGATGTCTGACATCAACGGCTGACACCAACAGCGACGGACGGAGCCGGACGAAAGCGGCCCCGAGCGACCACCGCACCGCCGCCAAACTGGGCCTTCCCTAAGGGCTTGCAGATCATCAAGGTGTTGCTTCCCGTTCTGGAGCTCGTTGGTGTGGTATGCGCATCCCGGACGAGGCTCAAGCCCAGCTCACTGTGAAGTTCGCGGCGTTGTTCCCGCATCTGGACGAGCGGCAGCGGCGGCTGATGATGGGAGCGGAGGCTCGGGTGCTGGGGCATGGCGGGGTCCGGGCCGTCGTGCGGGCCGCCGCGGTGAGTGAGACGACGGTCCGCAGGGGCGTGTTGGAGTTGGAGGCCGGCGAGGAGCCGTTGGGCCGGGTGCGGCGACCGGGCGGGGGCCGCAAGCGAGTCGCGGATCTCGATCCGGGGCTGCGGCCCGCGCTGCTGGCGCTGGTCGAGCCGGACGAGCGGGGTGATCCGATGTCGCCGCTGCGGTGGACGGTGAAGTCGACCCGCACCCTCGCGCAGGAGCTGGCCCGGGCCGGGCACAAAGTCAGTGCGGACACCGTCGCCGACTTGTTGCGGGAGGAGGGCTTCAGTCTGCAGGCGAACGCCAAGACGCTGGAGGGCCGCCGGCACGCGGACCGCGACGCCCAGTTCCGCTATCTCAACGAACAGGCGCGCGTGCACCGGGACGCCGGGCAGCCGGTCATCAGCGTGGACACCAAGAAGAAGGAACTCGTCGGCGAGTTCAAGAACAGCGGCCGGCAGTGGCGGCCGGCCGGTGATCCGGCGCCGGTGAACGTCCACGACTTCGCCGGCCCCAAGCTGGGCAAGGCCATCCCCTACGGGGTCTACGACGTCACAGCGAACACCGGCTGGGTCAACGTCGGCACCGATCACGACACGGCCGCATTCGCGGTGGAATCGATCCGCCGCTGGTGGTCCGGCCAGGGACAAGCCGCCTACCCGCAAGCGACACGGCTGCTGATCACCGCCGATGCGGGCGGCTCCAACGGCTACCGGACCCGGGCCTGGAAGCTCGAACTCGCCCGCCTCGCCGCCGAAACGGGGCTGACGATCACCGTCTGTCACCTGCCTCCGGGCACGTCGAAGTGGAACAAGATCGAGCACCGGCTGTTCTCGCACATCACCATGAACTGGCGCGGACGCCCGCTGACCAGCCACGAAGTCATCGTCCAATCCATCGCCGCCACCACGACCCGCACGGGCCTGCGCGTCATGGCCGAGCTGGACACCAACACCTACCCGACCGGAGTCGCCGTCGATGACGCGGAGATGGCGGCCCTGCCACTGACCCGCCACCTCTTCCACGGCGAATGGAACTATGCCCTGCACCCCCGGCCATGCCCGGCCACTGCGATGGCCCGGCCCCCGCAGCCGCCGGCGGCAAAGTGGGACCAGAGCCTGCTCTCCGATCCCGCCCTGACCGGAATGACCCGACAGCAACTCAACGAGCTGACCGAGTCTTTGTCCGACGGCGACGTCAAGCGTGGCCGCCCTCCCCGGCTCGACTTCCCCGACCAGATCCTGGCGGCCGTGCTCCACCTGCGAGTCTCCCTGGCCGCAGAACCCCTCGCCGTGCTGTTCGACAGCAGCCGGACCGCCATGCACCGCACCCTGCTGAAGATCAGAAGATTGCTCAAGGCACACGGCGTCGTCATCCCGCCGGCGGTCAGCCCGCCCGCCGTCCTCGCCGCCCTCCAAGCCCGCGTCCGTGCCCAGAGCGACGCCCCCAACAAGATCAAGACGACGTGTTATTGATCTGCAAGCCCTTAGAGCGGTGATGGGCACGCCGCCGTACCAAACATTGCGGCAGGCGCAGGCGGCGGATGCTACCCATCATGCCGCGTTGTTTACCGCACGCTGGGATGTGGGGAGCTGTGTGGTACCAGCATTGCGGCTCGTACCGCGGGGGGAATCTTGAAATGCCAATGCACGGCTAATCACGGCGCCCGTAAGGGGCATATTTGTACGCATACGGCCACACATGCCATGGTCAACAAGTGGTGGTGCTTGACATGCTTGCGAGCCGTCAGGCCAAAGGCGCCGCCTGAAGAGGTCCGCCAGTCCGCAAAGCCGGTGAAGCGTGGAAGGCGACGGGTGCCGGTTGGGAAGCCGCCGGTGTCCTCAGTTGGCACCCTGTGGGCCCACGACGTCACGTCGAAAGCGTCGAAGAAGCCTCGCCGCCGCAAGAAGCGCCAGGCATGAGCACTGCAGGGAGGCCCTGTCGGTAGCGGTCTACGAGGCACTGCACAGCTTGGCCGGGGCCGTCTCTGGGCCGTCCGAGGTCGCTCAACAGTGGCCAATGACGACCACCAGGCGCACGGGCCTACCGGCTCTGAGCAGCGAAAATGCAGGTCATCAAGATCCCCGGCAAGACCCAGGGCAACCGGAAGACCACTCCGGAAGGGGTGTGCCGCCAAGCCGGTCGTCCGGCCACGATCTCTTGCGCCCACATGGTGCCGGACGCTAGCAGCCGGGCATCCCGGACGGGGGAGGGAGTACGGGAAGGGAGTGTGATCAGCTGATCACCTCCTGGACGCGGCAGCTCTGCACCACTACCGCACCAGATCGAGCGGGGAACAGCGGGGAATCACGGTGAAAGCCGCCCTGCCCGACGACGCTACGCCCAGGCCGTTCGCCCAGGTCAGCGCCCGAACAGGCCGCAAATGATCGCAGCTTCCCAAGCTGAGAGCGCGAGTTCGACTCTCGTCACCCGCTCCGGAGAGAAACCCCAGGTCAGGGACCTGCAGCGGCTCTGACCGAGTACGGCCCGCCCAACAGGACGACACCCGCCTACCCGTTCCACCACCTGGTCAGCGACAGTGTGTGGGAGGTGCGTACCGACCGCGGGCCCGGCAGTCCGGGCAGCGGGCTGCGGAACCTCCGGGAATCGGGTGCCACCGGGCAGCTCGCACCGGAACTCGGAAACGCTCTGCGGCGCGAACCGCAACTGCTGCACCGGATGGCGCGATCGCTGCTCGACCTGCACTTCCCTCCCTCGCTCCACAGCGAGCTGTGCGAAGCCGTCGGCCTGGACCTGGAGTCCGAGGAGACCGGCCGGCTCTCTGCCATCCGGAGGAAGCGGGACCGGCGGATGCGCGAGCTGGTGCTGACCGCTTACGAGTACCGGTGCGCCTTCTGCGGCTATGACGGCCGGATCGGTGCGGTGCCGGTCGGGCTGGAGGCCGCGCACGTGCGGTGGTGGGCGTTCGGCGGCCCCGACGACGTCGACAACGGTCTGTGCCTGTGCGCACTGCACCACAAGCTCTTCGACAAGGGCGTCCTCGGAGTCGACGAGCACCACCGCATCCTGGTCTCGCAGCGCTTCGTCGGCCACAGTCCCGCTGCCCGCGAGCACGTCACAGCACTCGCCGGCCGTCCGCTCGTCGGCCCGCAGCCGGGCGCACGCCCTGTCGCGGTCGGCCACCGCGCATGGCACACCCGCCAGGTCTTCCGTGGCGATCCGCGCCCTGCCGTGCCGGCCTGACGGATCCACTACCGCACCTGGCTCACCCTCTGGACGTCGGTGCCTCGTGCGACGCAGCAGCACACCTAGCCGTAGACCACCGACCACGGGCGGGGGGAATCGTCCGGGAGGCGTGGGACGCCCTCGCGTCTCGGGGTTGCCGTGTGATCGCGGGCCAGGACGTCGGCCGCGAGTTCCGCAAAGCGGCGGGCGGCCGGGTGGGCTCCGCGCCCGACGGGCCAGGCGCCGCTGATGCGCAGGGTGAGGGGGCGGTCGGCCAGTGGCCGCCAGGCGACGCGGGGCTCCTTGCGGGCCACCGGCCCCTGGTCGAAGGCGACTCCGTGACCCGCCGTCACGAGGGCGAGCAGGAACTCGGGGTTGGACGCATGCCGGAGGCGGCCGGGTACGAAGCCTTCGGTGCGGCACACGTCGAGGATCCGGTCGTACCAGCCGGGTGCGTGTGCCCGTGGGAAGAGCACCAGGTCGTGGCCCGAGAGCTCACCGAGCGTCACCTCCGGCAGCCGGGCCAGCGGCGAGGTACGAGGCAGGACGACGCCCAGGTCCAGTGAAACCTCGGGGCCGAGCCGCAGTTCGGTGGCGTCGACGGGGTGGTGCACGAGCCCGACGTCCAGTCCGCCGGAGGAGAGCAGCCGAACCTGCTCCTCGGTGGTGACCTCCTGCAGGTCGACGGAGAGCCCCGGAGCGTGCTCCGCGCAGGCGGTCAGCAGTGCGGACAGCACGGCGGCCGTGGTGTCGGGCGGTACGCCCGCGCGGAGTGTGCCGAGGCCGCCATCGGTGGCACGGCGGGCCAGCGCGCGCAGCCTCTCCTCCCGGGCGAGGAGTTCGTGGGCCTCCTCCAGCAATGCCGCCCCGGAGGCGCTCAACCGGACGCCGCGCTGCGAACGGTCGAACAGCTCCGCACCGAGCTCCTTCTCCAGTCGGCGTATCGCCTGGCTGAGCGGCGGCTGCGCCATGCCCAGCCGCTCGGCGGCCCGGCTGAAGTGCAGCTCGTCGGCCACGGTGACGAAAAGACGCAGGTGGCGCAAGAGATCCACAGTCAGGATCGTACGTGAGGCCGCTGTGAGGGGACTCCGTAAAAAGGTGACAGGTGGAGGGATCACCGGTAGGTGATCGACGGGATCCTGCACCGGGTGCGCCGGGGCGGACAACGGCAGGGCCTTCCCCATCGGCGCAGGCCGGGGAAGACCGTGTACGAAAAGCCACCGGCTGTGGTCGGCCGACGGCACCCGGGAGCGTCCGCTGGAGCAGCCCCGGTCATCCGGCTCCGGTCGTGAGGAGTGCCGACGGTCCGGGAGGGGCACTCCGAGCAGGGCGTCGACTCCCTCCCGGGGGATGGATCCACCCGGTGAACAGCTCGATCGTCCCGCTCACCGCCCCAGCCGGACTCAAGGCGGTGAACACCTCCGTCAGCACGTACCGCACCCCACCTCCCGGCAAGCGTCGTCGCACGGGAGAAAGTCAGGGGCAGGAGCCTGCCGGCAGGAACCTCATCCGCCGTACTCGTCGATCACCGGGAACCCCGTGATCGTCCGGACAACACCTGGCTGGCCGGGCCGACCACAATCCAATGATCAGAACGAATCGAGGGCAAGGGGTAATCAGTGATCGAGGAACGGATCCGGCAGGTCTTCGCCGGTGCGGGCGTCGAAGGACAGCTGCACGTCCTCCCCATCCACGTGCGTGCGGGGGCCGTTGGGGAGGTCGGCGCGGAGCCGGGTGCCCGTGAAGTCGCCGTGGGCGCCGACACCCCCGTCGTGATCGCCTCGATCTTCAAGGTGCTGCTGGCGCTGGAGTTCGCCCGGCAGGTTGTCGCCGGCCAGCTCGACCCGCGGGAGCGGGTGCGGGTGACCGCGGCCGACCGGCTCGGCGGCTGGGGCACCGCCGGCTGTCTGGACGACGTCGAACTGTCACTGCGCGACCTGGCCCACTTCGCGATGTCGGTCAGCGACAACACGGCGGCCGACCTGTTGCTGGCCCGCGTCGGCCTGGACACCGTACGACTGCTCGCGGAGGAACTCGGGCTGGAACGGACCCGGATCGTGGGCGGCCCGCGGGACCTGCTGGAGTCGATGCTCGCGGAGGTCGGGGCCCGCGACGAGCGCGAGTTCGCCGTCCGCTACCCCGCCCTGCCGGACGACCGCAAGAGACGGCTGGCCGTACTGGACCCCCGCCACACCACGGCGAGCACACCCCGCGAAATCACCCGGTTGCTCCAGCTCATCTGGAGCGATGCCGCCGGTCCGCCGGAAGCCTGCGCGTTCGTAAGGGACTTGATGGGGCGCCAAGTATTCCGGCACCGTCTGGTGTCGGGCTTCCCGGACGACGTCACGGTCGCGGCCAAGACCGGAACCCTGCCGGGGCTGCACATGGAGGCGGGTGTCGCCCGCTACCCCGACGGCGCGCACTACGCGATCGCCGTCTTCGTCCGCACCCACGACCTGGCCGCCTCCCGCCCCACGGTGGACGCCGCGATAGGCAGAGCCGCAGGGATCGCGGTCGGCTTCCTCCGGGAAAACGGCGACGACCGGTGACCAGGCCACATATGCGTTCGCATATCACTCGAGCCGAATTCTGGTCTTGGACAAGGGAGTTCACGCTCTGATCTCCTGACGCCATGACCCAGGACACACATGTCACGGACAGGTCGGACGCACCCTCCAACCGCGGACTCGACCGTCGTACGGTGCTGCGCGGTGCCGCGCTCGGCGCGGCCTCCCCGCTGATCCCGGCCACGGCCGCCACCGCCTCGGCCGGAAACAGTGGTCGGGGCCGTGGCCCAGCCGCCGGTTCGGCGTCGTTCCGCTGGCTCGGCACCGCCGGCTGGCGTATCGACGTGGGCGACCGGACCGTACTCTTCGATCCGTATCTCACCCGCTTCCCCACAGGTCTGTTCGACGGCGCCTTCGACCCGCGGACCCCTCTGCGGACCCGGCCGGAGATCGTGGACGCGCACATCGGCCGCCCCGAACTCGTCCTGGTCAGCCACTCCCACTGGGACCACCTCGCCGACGTACCTCACATCGCCAGGACCACCGGCGCCCGCGTGGTCGGTACCGAGACCACGTACCACCTGCTGGTCGCCCTGGGGGTCGACGCGGGACAGATCTCCGTGGTGAAGGGCGGCGAGGTGCTGGACTTCGGGGGGATCACCGTCGAGGTCGTGCCGAGCCTGCACAGCCGCAACAAGAAGTTCTCCTACTTCGCCCCGGGCACGCTGAACGCCCCGCCCGCGACGGTCCCGAGCACCATCGCGGACCTGCCGGAGGGCGACACGCTCGCCTTCCAGGTGACCGCCGGGGCCGGCGGCCCGTCGGCGTTCCTCATGGGGGCCAGTGACTTCTCCGAGCGGGCAGTGCGTGGCCTGCGCCCCGACCTCGCGATGATCGCCGTGCCCTCCAGCACGGTCACTCCTCGCTACGTGCCCCGACTGCTGCGTGCGCTGGACACCCCCGGCGTCGTCGTACCCGTCCACTGGGACAACTTCGAAGTGCCTCTGAGCAGTTCACCCGTGCGGGACCCGGCAATGGATCTGGACGCGTTCCTCGTCCAGATCCAGAAGGCGTCCCCGGCGACGCGAGTCGTTCTCCCGGACTACCGGACCGTGTACGACGGCGACATGCACCCCGCAGGGGAATAGCAGGCCAGTACGCCATGCATGCGTACAGTTGCAACGACACCGCTCAGCCAGCCTGCGAGTCGAGATGCTCCCAGCACGGTGGAGGCCACACCGGCACCGTGCTCCTCGACCTCGCGGCGCCGTGCCCACAGCGTGCCCGTAAGAGCGGACAACCACGGTCAACAGCGGTGCGATCCGGCCCGAGCGACCGCACCAAAAAGAGACGTGGGGCAGGTCAGGACCACTGAACCCCTGGAAGCGCCGTCGCTTCCCAAGCTGAGAGCGCGAGTTCGATTCTCGTCACCCGCTCCAGATTGAAGCCCTAGGTCAGCGGCCTGGGGCTTTTGCTTTGCCGGAGATTCTCCACCAGTCTCCAGCGCCGGATCCCGGCGCGTCATGGCGCGAGCAGGTCGAGGTCCTGGTGCGGCGCCTGCGCGACACCGTGGGCGCCCATCCGGAGGTCGTCCCCCTCACCATCGCTCACCGGCACCACTCCCTTGGGGTACTGCGCTGAGCGGAGACCGTGCTCGCAGTCCTCACCGAGGCAGGTGTCGAGGGCGAGCGGCGGGTCGTCGCTCTGCGCGGCCTGCTCAGTTACGCCATCGGAGCGATCCAGCTGGAACACCTCGGGGCCCTGTCCGGTCCGGGGACGACAGCCATCACCGAGCTGTCGCCCGCCGAGTTCCCGCACATGACCGAGACCGCCCGGGACGCCCGGAACGTCGGTGCCGACCAGGAGTTCCCGGGAGGACTCGCCATACTGCTCGACGGCCTCGGCGTGTGAGACGGTCGATCCCGCACCTTCTCCGGACCGATACCTGTCGACGACCGCGCCTGGCGGGTGCGGATGCCCTCATCCAGCGCGGACAGCACGCGGAGGCAGACCAGTAAGCCCGGGCCGAGCACCGGCTGTTGCGAGGAAGCACGAGAGTCGATCCCCTGACAGGGGCGCACTTCACCAGAAGGGCTGTGCGCTCGCGAAGGCTCCCCGAGCCTGCCCTCCGAACCAGCCGGCGTCCGCCTGGGGCGGGATCGTGTAGCCGAGGTGCTGGAGGCTGTGGAGGACGTTCATGGCGCAGTGCTTCACGCCGTCCTCGTCGCTGGTGATCAGTCAGCCGCCGACGTGGCCGTAGTAGGCGTACCGACCCTGGAGGTTGAGCAGCGAGGAGCAGGCGTGGAGACGCTCGACGACCTGCTTGGTGACGGAGCTGTTGTCGCCCAGCCGGATCGGGCCGGCGAGCACGAGGATGTCGGCGGCCATTCCCTTCTCGTACAGCCCGGGCCAGGCGTCGGTGGCGAAGCCGTGCTCGGTCATGTCCGGGTGGACGCCGGGTGCGATGTCGTGGTCCACGGCGCGGATCAGGTCCGTGGTCACGCCGACGGCGTCCATGATGGCCCGGTTCTTGTCGACCAGGCCCTGGGTGTGACTGAGCTGTGGGGACGGTTTGAGGGTGCAGTTGACGTGGAGGGCGGTCAGGTCGTCGTAGCGGTACGGGCTGTCGGCGGAGGGTTCGGCGGAGGGTTCGGTGGAGGGTTCGGTGGAGGGTGAGGCTGTCATGGGGGGGCAGCCTCTCGCGCGGTTTCCGGTTCGTCCTGGTTCGACGCACCCGCGCAGGTCTCCCCCGCATGCCTTACGGAGTCATGACGTACGGGCGCGGTCCCGTGGTGCGGCGCCGGTGCGGACCTAGCGTGGCCGTATGCGCGTACTGGTCACCGGCGGTGCCGGGTTCATCGGGTCCCATGTCGTCGCCGCGCTCCGGGAGCGCGGACACGAGCCGCTCGTGTTCGACGTGCGGGAGGATCCCGGCGCCGACGTGCGGGACCCCGCGGCCGTCGGCCGCGCCCTGTCCGGTGTGGACGCCGTGTGCCACCAGGCCGCGATGGTCGGGCTCGGCGACGGAGTCGCCGACGCGGCGGAGTACGTCTCGCGCAACGACCTGGGCACCGCCGTGCTGCTCGCCGCCATGGCGGAGGCCGGTGTCAGGCGCCTCGTGCTGGCCGGGTCGATGGTCGTCTACGGGGAGGGGCGGTACGAGTGCCCGCGGCACGGGGTCGTACGGCCCGGGCCGCGGGCCGTCGCCGACCTCGACGCGGGCCGGTTCGAGCCCGCCTGCCCGGTGTGCGGGGACACCCTCTCCCCCGGCCCGGTCGGCGAGGACGCCCCGGCCGATCCCCGGAACGTGTACGCGGCGACCAAGCTCGCCCAGGAGCACCTGGCCGCCGCCTGGGCCCGCTGCACCGGCGGGTCGGCGGTGTCGCTGCGCTACCACAACGTGTACGGGCCCGGAATGCCGCGCGACACCCCGTACGCCGGTGTCGCCTCCTTCTTCCGCTCGGCGCTCGCCCGGGGCGAGGCACCGCGCGTGTTCGAGGACGGGCGGCAGCTGAGGGACTTCGTGCACGTCCGGGACGTGGCGGCGGCCAACGCGGTGGCGCTGGCGGCGGAGGCCGCCCGGGGCGTGCTCACGGCGTACAACACCGGCAGCGGTGAACCGCGCACCGTCGGCGAGACGGCGCGGGCGCTGGCCGCCGCGTACGGCGGGCCCGAGCCGGTCGTCACCGGCGAGTACCGGCTCGGGGACGTACGGCACATCACCGCGGACTCGTCGCGGCTGCGGGCCGGGCTGGGATGGAAGCCGGAGGTCGGTTTCGAGGAGGGCATGGCGGAGTTCGCGCGGGCCGGGATGCGGGGGACGTAGGACCGCGGTGGTCCGGTGGTGCTGTCCGCGTTCAGGAAGCGGCGGCGGGCAGCACCACCTCGAAGCGGCAGCCGCCGGGAGTGTTGCGTACGGTGGCCCGGCCCTGGTGCGCCTCCACGATCCCCCGGACGATGGCGAGGCCCAGACCCGCGCCGGCCGGGGGAGTCCGGGCGTGCGTGCCGCGCCAGCCGGTGTCGAAGACACGCGGCAGGTCATCCTCGGGGATGCCGCCGCAGCCGTCCGTCACCGACAGCACCACGCCCTCGGGGGAACGCTCCGCGGCGACCGCGACCGTGCCGTCGGCCGGGGTCCGGCGGATGGCGTTGACCAGCAGATTGCCCAGCACCCGACTCATCTCCCTGCCGTCCACCTCCACCGGTACCGGCTCGATGCGGTCGCCCACCAGCCGCACCCCGTGCTCCCGGGCGAACGGGTCGGCTCCCGCCAGCGCGTCACCGACCAGGTCGTACAGGGAGATCCGGGTGGGGGCCAGGGGGAGCGTGCCGGCGTGGATGCGGGAGAGCTGGAAGAGGTCGCCGACCATGTCGTCGAGGCGCTCGACCTCGGTGCGCATCTGCTTCAGGTAGCGGTCGGGGTCGGCGGCGACGCCGTCCTCCAGGGCCTCCGACATGGCGCGCAGGCCGGCCAGCGGGGTGCGCAGGTCGTGCGAGATCCAGGCGACGAGTTCACGCCGGGAGGTCTCCAGTGCGCGTTCCCGCTCCCGGGATTGGGCGAGTCTGGCGCTGGTGGCCGTCAACTCGCGGCTCAAGGAATCCAGTTCGGCGGTCGTCGGGCCGTCGGGGGCGGCGAAGTCGGCGCCGTCGCCGAAGGAGCGTGCGGCCACGGCGAGTTCGCGGCTGCGGGCGACGACCCAGCGGCCCAGCAGCAGCGCGGTGGCCAGGGAGACGACGGCCGCCATGGCGACGACGGTCGTGACGACGGTCAGGTCGTGCGGCGACAGGAACATCGCCCGGGCGACGGCGAGCGTGCCCGCGAGCATCGCGACGACCCCGACCGCCGCGACCACGGCGAGCGAGGCGGTCAGCGAGCGGCGCCGGGTCAGGCGCAGTACGCCCGCTCCGGCCAGGCCCGTGGCGGCGGCACCGGCGAAGGCGTAAAGGACGATGAGGAGGGTGTCACGCACGGTCAGTCCTCCTCGCCGGCGGGGTCGAAACGGTAGCCCACGCCCCACACGGTCTGAATCAGGCGGGGCCGGGCCGGGTCGTCCTCCACCTTGCCGCGCAGGCGGCGGACGTGGACCGTGACGGTCGACAGGTCGCCGAAGTCCCAGCCCCACACCTCGCGCATCAGGTCCTCGCGGCCGAAGGCCCGCCCCGGATGGCGCAGGAAGAAGGAGAGCAGGTCGAACTCCCGGAGGGTGAGCGCGAGTTCGGTGCCGTTCTTGGTGGCCCGGCGGGCCGCCGGGTCGACGGTCAGACCAGCCGCCCCCAGTCGGTGTCCGGTGGCGGCGGGCCTGCTGCGGCGCAGCACCGACTCCACGCGCAGCACCAGCTCACGGGGGCTGAAGGGCTTGGTGACGTAGTCGTCGGCGCCGACCTCCAAGCCCAGGATGCGGTCGTCCTCGTCACCGCGGGCGGTGAGCATGATGACCGGCACGGGGCCGTGACCGCGCATACGCCGGCACACCTCCAGGCCGTCCATGCCGGGCAGCATCAGGTCGAGCACGACCAGGTCCGGCCGGTGCGCGGTGGCACGGGTGAGGGCCGTCGGGCCGTCGTCGGCTCGGTCGACGACGTAACCGGCGCGGTCCAGATACCCGGCGACGACCTCGGCGACGGTCGGATCGTCGTCGACGACCAGGATCCGGGGGGACCCGTCGGCGGCCCGCGCCCCCAGGGGCTCGTACGGCTGCTGCTGCATGCCTCCAGCCTGGCACCGCGCCGTCGCCGGTGCGCGCCCGGACACCGCCCCGGCCTTGGACGTCCGCGTTTCGTAAGGAGCGGAAGTCCGGTATGCCCGATTCGCGTTCGTAGGGTGAGACCGTGACGACGACTCCTTCGGACGTCGACGTGGTGCTGCCCTGCCTGAACGAGGCCGAGGCCCTTCCCTGGGTGCTCGAACGGATCCCGCCGGGCTGGCGCGCGCTCGTCGTCGACAACGGTTCCACCGACGGCTCGGCCGAGGTCGCCCGCGCGTGCGGCGCGACCGTCGTGCACGAGCCGCGCCGGGGCTTCGGCGCCGCCTGCCACGCCGGGCTGACCGCCGCCACCGCCGACGTGGTGTGCTTCTGCGACGGCGACGCCTCCCTCGACCCGTCGCTCCTCGTCCCCTTCGTCCGTGAAGTCCGGGTCCGGCTCGCCGCGCTGGACGACGAGGGCGAGTTGCGTGACGTCCTCGCCGACTCCTGGCGCCAGGCGGCCCCGCC
>NZ_QFDQ01000018.1 GCF_003270085.1 Streptomyces triticisoli
CTGCGGCGGAGCCGTCGCGACGGGCACCCGCCGCAGCAGCGCCGGGGCCGCGCCGGAGTCGCAGCGGAGCGCCGGAGTCGCGACGGCAGCACCAGGGCCGCGGCGGCCGGGCACCATGCGGACGTACGTCCGTCGCGGCCGGCCCGAGCCGGCGCGCACTCGTCCGCCGGGCACCATGCGGCCGTGCCGTCACCGAGCCGCCGTTCGGCCGTCAGTCCAGGCCCAGCCGCTCCGCCGCCGTCGCCGCGTCGACCGGGACCGTGAGCGGCTGGGGGGCGCCGGCGACGGCCCAGTCGGGGTCCTTCAGGCCGTTGCCGGTGACCGTGCAGACGATCCGCTGCCCGGGGTCGACCTTGCCCTGTTCGGCGGCCTTCAGCAGGCCGGCGACGGACGCCGCGGAGGCGGGCTCGACGAAGACGCCCTCCTGCGCGGCCAACAGCCGGTAGGCGCGCAGGATTTCACGGTCCGTCACCTCGTCGATGGCGCCGCCGGACTCGTCGCGCGCGGCCAGGGCGTACGTCCAGGAGGCGGGGTTGCCGATACGGATCGCGGTGGCGATGGTCGACGGGTCCTTGACGACCTCGCCGCGCACGATCGGGGCGCTGCCGGAGGCCTGGTAGCCCCACATGCGCGGGGTCTTGGTGGCGATGCCGTCGGCGGCGTACTCCCTGTAGCCCTTCCAGTAGGCGGTGATGTTGCCCGCGTTGCCGACCGGAAGGACGTGGATGTCGGGCGCGTCGCCCAGCATGTCCACGATCTCGAAGGCGGCCGTCTTCTGGCCCTCGATACGCACCGGGTTGACCGAATTGACCAGCGCCACGGGGTAGTTGTCGCTGAGCGCGCGGGCGAGCGTGAGGCAGTCGTCGAAGTTGCCGTCGACCTGGAGGATCTTCGCGCCGTGCACGAGCGCCTGCCCCATCTTGCCGAGCGCGATCTTGCCCTGCGGCACCAGCACCGCGGAGACCATCCCGGCCCGTACGGCGTACGCCGCGGCCGAGGCGGACGTGTTCCCGGTGGAGGCGCAGATGACGGCCTTCGCGCCCTCCTCCTTGGCCCGGCTGATCGCCATGGTCATGCCGCGGTCCTTGAAGGACCCGGTCGGGTTCGCGCCCTCGACCTTGAGGTGGACCTCGCAGCCGGTGCGCTCGGAGAGCACCTGCGCGGGCACGAGAGGCGTACCACCCTCACGGAGCGTGACGACCGGCGTGCTGTCGGACACCGGCAGCCGGTCCCGGTACTCCTCGATGATTCCGCGCCACTGGTGGGTCATTGCTGGTTACTCTCCTTCAACCCGCATGATGCTGGCGACACCCCGCACGGTGTCGAGCTTGCGCAGCGCCTCCACGGTCCCGCCGAGGGCGGCGTCGGAAGCACGGTGGGTGACGACGACGAGGGAGGCCTCGCCGTCCTTGCCCTGCTGGCGAACAGTGTCGATGGAAACCCCGTGCTCGGCGAACACGGTGGCGACCTGGGCGAGCACACCCGGTTTGTCGGCGACGTCCAGGCTGATGTGGTAGCGCGTGACGACCTCGCCCATGGGCGACACGGGCAGGGCGGCGTACGCCGACTCGCCGGGCCCGGTGGCCCCGCTGAGCCGGTTGCGGCAGACGGCCACCAGGTCGCCGAGCACGGCGGAGGCGGTGGGCGAACCGCCGGCGCCGGGCCCGTAGAACATCAACTGCCCGGCCGCGTCGGACTCGACGAACACGGCGTTGTACGCGCCGCGCACGGAGGCCAGCGGGTGCGTGAGCGGAATCATGGCCGGGTGCACGCGCGCGGTGACCGATCCGCCGTCCTCGGCGCGCTCGCAGATGGCGAGCAGTTTGATGGTGCGGCCCATCTGTTTCGCGGAGGCGAAGTCCGCGGCGGTGACCTCGGTCATCCCCTCGCGGTGGACGTCGTCGAGCCGTACGCGCGTGTGGAAGGCGATCCCGGCGAGGATGGCGGCCTTGGCGGCGGCGTCGAACCCCTCGACGTCGGCGGTCGGGTCGGCCTCGGCGTACCCGAGCGCGGTGGCCTCGTCGAGGGCCTCCTGGTAGCCGGCCCCCGTGGTGTCCATCTTGTCGAGGATGAAGTTGGTGGTGCCGTTGACGATGCCGAGCACGCGGTTGACCTTGTCCCCGGCGAGGGACTCGCGCAGCGGCCGGATCAGCGGGATGGCACCGGCGACGGCGGCCTCGTAGTACAGGTCCTTGCCGTGCGCCTCCGCGGCGGCGTGCAGGGCGGCCCCGTCCTGGGCGAGCAGGGCCTTGTTCGCGGAGACGACGGAGGCGCCGTGCTCGAAGGCGGTGGTGATGAGCGTACGGGCGGGCTCGATGCCGCCGATGACCTCGACCACGACGTCGATGTCGCCGCGTTTGACGAGCGCGGTGGCGTCGGTGGTGACCAGCTCGGCGGGGACCCCGTCCCGCACCTTGCCGGGCCGTCGTACCCCGATCCCGGCGAGCTCCACCGGAGCCCCGATCCTGGCGGCGAGGTCGCCGGCGTGCGTCGTCATGATGCGCGCCACCTCTGAGCCGACAACACCACAGCCCAGCAGCGCCACCTTCAGCGGACGCGTACGCATCATCCGACCTCGTTTCCTCATACCGTCTACGGTTGGACCAGTCTCACTCACCGGACCACGATTTCTGCCACTTGTCCGGATCGTGAGACGTTTATTTCATTTTGGTAGGCCGGGAAGACAGGAGATCTTCCGGCCGTCCTGCGTTCGTGCCCTCAGGCATCCCGCGTTCGTGTCATCCGACGTGTCATCCGGCGTGTCATCCGACATCGAGCCGCAGCAGGTCCTCCTCCGTCTCCCGGCGGACGATCACCCGGGCCTCCCCGTCGGCGACGGCGACGACCGGCGGGCGCAGCGCGTGGTTGTAGTTGCTGGCCATGGACCGGCAGTACGCACCCGTGGCCGGTACGGCGATGAGGTCACCGGGCGCCAGGTCGGCCGGCAGGAACGCGTCCTTGACCACGATGTCCCCGCTCTCGCAGTGCTTGCCGACGACACGCACGAGCATGGGCGCGGCGTCGGAGACGCGGGACACGAGGGCGACGCTGTACTCGGCGTCGTAGAGGGCGGTGCGGATGTTGTCGGACATGCCGCCGTCGACGGACACGTACGTCCGCAGCCCCTCGAGCGGCTTGATGGTGCCGACCTCGTAGAGGGTGAAGGCGGTGGGCCCGACGATGGCGCGCCCCGGCTCGACGGAGATACGGGGCGTCCGCAGCCTGGCGGCCTCGCACTCGCGGGAGACGATCTCGTTCAGCGCCTTGGCGATCTCGTGCGGCTCGCGGGGGTCGTCGTCGCTGGTGTAGGCGATCCCGAGTCCGCCACCGAGGTCGATCTCCGGCAGCTCGATCCCGTGCTCGTCCCGGATCTCCCTCAGCAGCCGGACCACGCGGTGCGCGGCGACCTCGAAGCCGGACATGTCGAAGATCTGCGACCCGATGTGGGAGTGGATCCCGACCAGCTCCAGCCCGTCGAGCCGCAGCGCCCGCCGTACGGCCTCGGCGGCCTGCCCCCCGGCCAGCGGGATCCCGAACTTCTGGTCCTCGTGCGCGGTCGCGATGAACTCGTGCGTGTGCGCCTCGACCCCGACCGTGATCCGGATCTGCACCTTCTGCCGCTTCCCGAGCGACTGGGCGATGTGGGCGACCCGGACGATCTCCTGGAAGGAGTCGAGGACGATCCGCCCGACCCCGGCCTCGACGGCGCGGTGGATCTCCGCCTTGGACTTGTTGTTGCCGTGGAAGGCGATGCGCTCGGCCGGCATCCCGGCGGACAGCGCTGTGGCGAGCTCGGTGCCGGAGCAGACGTCGAGGTTCAGCCCCTCCTCGTCGAGCCACCGGACGACGGCCCGGGAGAGGAAGGCCTTCCCGGCGTAGAACACGTCGGCCTCGCTCCCGAAGGCGGTACGCCAGGCCCGGACGCGGGAGCGGAAGTCGGCTTCGTCGAGGAGGTAGGCGGGCGTACCGAACCGCTCGGCGAGCTCGGTGACGGCGATACCGCCGACGGTCACGACCCCGTCCTCATCGCGGGTGACGGTCTGCGCCCACACCTTCGGGTCGAGGGCGTTGAGGTCGGCGGGCGGCGGGGAGTAGTGCCCCTCGGGCAGGACATCGGCGTAACGGGGCCCGGCGGGGTGTGCGGAACGGCTCATGTCGGTTTCTCTGAACTCTCTGGCTCTCTGTCCCTCTGTGGCTCTCAGAGGTGGTCGGGTGCGTCGATGCCGAGCAGGGACAGGCCGCCGGCCAGCACCGCCCCGGCGGCTTCGGCAAGAGCGAGCCGGGCACGGTGGGCGGCCAAGGGTTTCTCCTCCCCGCGCGGGAGCACGTCCGGGAGGTACGGCAGCACGGCATCGGCAACGCTGACGAGGTGCCGGGCGAGGGCGTCGGGAGCACGGTGCGCGGCGGCGCGGGCGAGGACGCGGGGGTGGTCGGCGAGGAGGGTGACCAGGTCACGGTCCACCTCTGTGGGCCCCGGCTCGGCGGAAAAGCCGAGATCGGCGGCGTTACGGCTGAGCGCCCGGGTGCGGGCGTGGGCGTAGCGGACGCGGAAGAGGGGGTTGCTCTCGCGCTGGACGAGGTGGTCGTCGGTGATACGGGGGTGATCGTGGGCGGCGGGAAGGAGCAGCGCCCAGCGGGCGGCGTCGCGGCCGAGGGGGAGGGGGTCGGCGGGGGCGGGGACGGGCCGGATGTCGACGCCGGGCGACACGTCACCGTCGATGGGGGCGTCGACCCGGACACCGAGTACGCGCTCCCAGGCAGTCGGGAGGGGTCTCTCGCAACTGATGCTGCCCCGGGAACCCTGGGCCCGCAGAAGCCGGGCCACGGCATCGGCGACGACAAGGGCGCGGACTTCCAGAGGACACCGAAGCCGGACGGTGTCCCCGGTCCGCTGAGGGACGTACCCGTACTCCTCCCCGGCCCGCAGGATGCTGCCGACGATCCGAACGAAGGCGGCGTCGGCATCGGCATCCCGAAGGCTGATGTTGAGGAACCCGGGCCCGGTGACGGAGACGTCGTCGATGCCGTCGAGGCCGAGAAGGTGGGCCCTGAGCACCTGGGCCACTCGCGGCGCGGGCTGCCCGGCCGGCCGCGCGAGCTGAAGGGCGATGTTGGTGGCGTAGTCACCGCACCCACCGGGCCGGGGCCGAGTGACCACGGCCCGCTCCGGCACGGCCACACTCAGCTCCCCCACGTCGACAGCACGACGCACCGCGCACAGCACGGTACGGGAGAGCTCCACGGGGGTCACGGGACAAGCGTAGGGGAGGAGGGGGGTGGGTAAGCGAACTTGATCGGGCGTGGTATCGCCATATGGACGGAGGGGCCACGACCACCCGGAAGTTCCGCAAGTCCGCCGCCCCGGCCAAGGGATCACCCGCGACTGCGCCCGGCCCGCTCTGTCTCCCCGGCGCCCCGGGCCCCGTGTTCGATGAGATGCCACACGAGCCGCACGAGTTCGCCCGGCTCGAACGGCTTGGGAAGAAAGGCGTCGACCCCGACATCGAGACCGGCCTCGACCTCGTACGGCGAACAGGCGCTGACGATGGCGAGAGGAAGATCGCGGGTGAGCGGATCGGCCCGGAGCCGGGAGGCGGTCCGCAACCCGTCCAGCCGGGGCATGACGACATCGAGGGTGACGACATCGGGCCGCACCTGATGCACGACATCCAGACACTCGGCACCATCGGCCGCGGTCACGACCTCGAGCCCCTCGAGCTCGAGATTGACCCTGATCAACTGCCGGATGACCTTGTTGTCGTCCACAACAAGCACCCGGCCGGGAGCGGCTGGCACAACTCGAGAGTAGGTGCGGACCAGCCACCGCGTCCGGGTTTTCCCCACTTCCGCCCCGTCCGAGGGACGCCCCGCCTTCCGGTGGACGCGGCCACCCGCCTGGAAAACGTTCATGACCACCCCGACGGAACTGGTAATGTTCTACACGTCGCCGCGCAGACCGCGCCCGACCCGCCCCCGTAGCTCAGGGGATAGAGCAACGGCCTCCGGAGCCGTGTGCGCAGGTTCGAATCCTGCCGGGGGCACCCCTTCTGAGGTGCCTAAAGACCCCGTGACCAGCGGAAACGCTGAGTGCGGGGTCTTCGTGTTTGCGCAGCCGTATGCCGCCCGAAGCGGCCGTATGTCGGGGTCTGTGGACGAGGCGTGGACGGGATCTTGAGGCATTGCCGCAGGTGAGCAGCGTCGAACCGACCGCGACCGAACGCACCCACCGCTGATGGGACCTGTACGCCTCGATCCCGCTCACCCCCTCCCTCGCCTCGCTGGGTTGCGAAGATCAGGATCGCCCTCCGGCTTGCCCATCGAAAATCGCTGCACGAGCATCGGGATTCCTCTGCGGTCCGCTCACTGCTCGTGATAGCAATCGCTATCACGGCATAGCAACTGCTAGGGGGCGGGGTTGTGAACTCATACATCCTGCGGGAACAGCGCATCCGACTCATCGACGGCTTCCTCGACGAGGAGAAACGCCGTCGTCAGGAGTTCGACGCCAAGTTGGAGGCCTTGGACGAGGAGATCGCCGAAGCCGAACGCAACGAGACTGAGAACTACCGCAACCCAGAGGTCCTCGTACGGGGAAGTCTTGGCGCCCGCAGGAAGGTCTACCACTCAGCTGCACATCCTTGCGGTCGCACCCAGTACGACGGTGGGCGACAGCGAGGCTTCATGAAGATGCGCGAATCTGAGGCGAAGCTCATGGACGGTGGGGTACTCAAGCGGTGCCCAGCATGCTGGTCTGACTAACACAGAGTTGGGCCTGGGGGCGGTTCTGCCGATCGTCCCCAGGCCCATGCCTTTCTTGAGCATCGCCACCAGCGCCTGACGCACCAAGGCCAGTGCCTTACGACTCGGTCCGCGATTGAGGTCGTGGCGTGCTGGCCTGGCGGTTCGGCTGGTGGTTGATCAACGAGCCGCCTGCCGGGCGAGTACCAGTTCGGTGCTCGGCTTGCGGCGGGTGGCCCGGCGGGCGGAGCGGTCCGAGACCAGTGAGACGATCGCCTGGTGGGTTTCGGCGTAGTCCTCGCGCCGGCCGGTATAGCGCTGGAGCGGGCGCCACTGCCGCAGTTCGGCGTTGGCGTGCTCGACACAGATACGGGCGGAGGACTGTCGACGGCGCATCTCCCGCCAGGCATACTGCTCGCCGAGCGGCGTGTCCTCCTTCGGCTTCTTCGGTGGGGCGCTGACCTGACCGGGGAACTCGTTGGCCAGGCCCCGGTAGCCCTCGTCGACCTCGGCTCCCGCCTTCGGGCGGAGCCGGAACTGCTCGGCGATGCCCTCGGTGCGCATCGCGGTCTGGTCGTGCATGCGGCCCGGCCGGTCCGCGCCCGACCACAGCAGGCGGCCCTGGCCGTCGCTGATGGTGGTGGTCTTGATGGTGTTCTGCTTCTTCTTGCCCGAGACGAAGGCCCGCCGTCCGGGCCGGTTGGCCTGGGGTCGGCGGACCTGGGTCTCGGCTCCGTCGATCCGCAGCGTGATTCCCTCGGCCTCGGCGTAGGCGAACACGTCGGCCAGCGTGCGCAGCCGCACCCCGGGGCGGTCGGGGACCGCGAAGCCGCGTGCCGCCAGCAGCGGGCGGATCTCGCCGACGGCACGGGAGACCGTGGAACGGGCCGTGCCGTACAGCTCGGCCAGCGCGGCGTGCGGGAGACCGGTGCGCAGATGCACCAGGGTGACCAGCACCCGGTCGGCGAAGACCAGGTCGTACTTCGGCCCGGCACCGGCCGCCCGCCGCCGCGCAGCACCTCGCCGCTCACGCAGTGCCGACTCGCACCGCGCCAGCCACGGGTCTGCCAACTCCTCGATCAAATCGCCGAGATGTGCACGGGAGACGCCGCAGAAGGCAGGATGGGACAAGGCCGCACGGGCCCACTTCTTGGTCACACTCGAAGAACCTGTGCGGCTGCTGTCACGTCACGGCCGTGGAAGACGGTCTCGCGGACCGAGTCGAGGCCGTCGCACCGTCGCAGGTCAGGCTTTCGCCGCGGTGCCGGCCATCGCCCCCGGCGGGCGCACCATGAAGACGTCGATCGGATCCTGGGCTTCCACGACGAATCCGTGGCGCTCGTAGAGCCGACGGGCAGCGCTGCCCTGCAAGACGTTCAAGCCTATGGTCAGGCCCTGCGCGTCGGTCCGCTCCAGCACCGTGCGCAGCACAGCGGATCCGAGCCCTCGGCCCTGCCGGTGCGGAGCAAGGTAGAAGTGCTCTAGCCACTGCCTGTCTCCGGCGGGCCGGACCGTGACGCAACCTGCGAGTTCACGGTCGATCATGATGACCGACGTGTGCTGCGGGGAGAAGGAGTCCCGCAGCCGCTGACGTACCCGGTGCTCGTCGTAGCGCCCGAGGCGTTCCAAGTCTGCACGCATGACCGTGGCCCGCAACTCCGCGATCACCTCGATGTCCGCTGCTACCGCAGAACGCAGCACCCAGCCCGCGGCGTGCGCCGGCATGCTCCCTGCAGGCGCCGCCACGTCCGATCGCGTCCCGCTTCCCATCACCCCGGCATCCATGGCCGGAGTATCTCAGTTCGCCTGCTTTGAACGGTCGGATGGGCAACTGAACCCGACCTGCCCAATCCCGCCGCGATCTCAATCGCGCACCATCTCGTTACTCGTACTCGCGAAGCAGGTCCTCGATACGTCGGTTGGCGACGTCCTGCCGTCCGTCGAGGCACTTCGCGTAGCGGGTCAGCAGGACCTCAACGCTGTTGCCGGCGCGTTCGGCAATCTCGGTGGGATCGACTCCGGCGTTGAGCCACGTCGACAGCGCCGAGTGCCGAAGGTCGTACGGCCTACTCGCGAGCGGCGAGGCCGCGACGGCCGGCGGGAGCGCCAGGAGCCGAGCCTCCTGCCACACGCGGTAGTAGGTCGAGGACGGGACGACCGAGCCCTTCTCACTGAAGAAGAGCCGCCCGTCCTCCGCCGTGCCGAACGTGGCGAGGTGCTCGCGCAGCACGGCGACGAGCTGAGGCGGGATGGGCACGCGCCGAACGTCCTCAGTCGGCCGATTCTTGAGTCCGCGGTCGTCGTGGGTCTCCCCCGAATCGGTCCACTGCTTGCCGACCGAAGGACGAGTCCGGTGGAGCAGCGCCGATCCCCAGCCCTGCTCGGGGAGGACGAGGTCAGTCTCCACCAGGCCGACCGCCTCAGCAGGCCGGAGACCACCGAAGTACATCGCCGCGAACAGCCCGACGAGACGCCGACCACGAGCACGCCGGTAACCGCCCACGTAGGACACCGCCGTCAGAAGATTGCGGGCCTGCTCCGGGTTGGCGACAACGCGCGGATCGACCTGGTTCGAGACCTTGGGCTTCTGCCAGCGAACCGCCGTGATCGGATTCTCCCGCAGCTCCCCCAGGTCGACCGCGTAGTTCGCAGCGTTGACGAGTGTCCGCCGCTTCCGCCGCACGGTCTCAGCGGCTGCCGCGGTACCGTCGAGCTTCAGCTTCAGCCCGTCGAGCACCGCACGGGCCGTTGCCGCTTCAGCGAGATCCGCAAGCGGACGGGATGCCTTTGCCACCCAGTGCAGAACGTTCTGGACGTTATCCGGGACTTCCCGATCGTTCGGCCCTGGCAGCACGAAGGCCCAGTTGCGCAATGCCTTACGGATCTCCTCGTCGGACGGCCGCCCTGCGCGCTCCACGAGCAGCTCCACGGTCACGCTGGTGAGGGCTTCGTTGATGCCGTCTCGCGTATTGGGTGCAGCGTGGGGCCACTTCATCGCGAGGTACTTGAGGGCGAAGTCGTACCAGGACAAGGGCGACTTCTTCCGTTCCATCGAGGCCGGAAGACCAGTTTCCGTGTCGAACTCTTCGCCGTCCCGCATGGCACGCATGAGCTTCGCTCGGTAGTGATCGGCGAGCGCCTTGGTACGGAACGAGTCCGAGAAGACGTTGCCCGCGACGGACCAGCGGACGCCGTACGAAGGGGTCTTGGTGTCCCGCTTGCGTACGCCCCAGACCTTGACGTCGAGAGACTTCACGCAGCCTCCTCCAACTGCCGTAGCCACGAGGCGAAATCACTGCGCCAGACCCGAAGCTCACCGTTGGGCAGCTTGAATGCGGCCGGCCCCTGTCCCAGCTCGCGCCAGCGGTAGAACGTCCGGCGAGAAACGCCGCCCAGCTCGTCCAAGACTTGGCGAACAGTCATCAGCTCATCGCGGCGGGCGTCCATGTCGGCTCTCCTTCCGTTCCGGGGGCGGGTTCGAGGGATGCGGCGAGCCAGGCTTCGGCGCGGGACAGTCCGGTACCGGCGAAGACCCAGTGCGCAAGGACGAGCGTGGTTTCGCCGTCCTGCGGGACGGGCGGAGCCGCTTGGGCCCGGCGCCAGTCGGCGCGTGCGTCGCGCAAGGCGCCGAGGGTGGTGGAGTAGCGGCGGGACTTGGTGGAGAAGTGGCCGCGGAATCCGAGCATGTGGGCCCAGGCCCGCAGGCGGAGGTCTGCCAGCTCGGGGCGTGCGCCCAGGGTCCAGGCGGTGCGGATCATGTGCCGGGCGTGTTCGGTGATCCGTGCTTGGGCCAGCTCGGCGAGGAACCTGATCGGCCGGTCCAGGGTGCCGGTCGCCGTCTCGGCGCCCTTGGTGGCGTACTTGGCGATGTACGCGGCGACGGCCCGCTCGGTCAGCTCCTGGCCGTCGTCGAAGTCGGCGGTGCGGATCGTGCGGACGTCGAGCTGGCGGCCGAAGACGAAGGTGTGGGCCCGTTCGTCGATCACCGGCCCATCGACTCGCGTGGTGGTGGCAGCGGCCCGGATGGCATCAGTCAGCAGCTCGGCCGTGGCCCAGGCGGGAGGCGGACAGTCGCTGCCGTCGGGGCCGTCGAGGCGGATGACGGCGTGGAAGTGGACGGCGCCCCGCTTCTGGTACTCGGCCACCTTGGCGAAGGAGATCCGGGCGTGGTCCCGGAACGCCCGCTGGGTGAGGCCGGCCCGCTTGGCGACCTCCCGGCGGAGGTAGATCGAGAACCGCCGCCACAGCGCGCCCGCGTGTGCGTTCCACAGCACGGCCGCTTCGTAGTCGTAGGACTCCGGGTCAAGGGGTGTCCCCAGGGCGGCGTCGGGCCTTGTCCCTTGAGAGTGGACACCATTCATGTCGTTATGCGGCAAGTGTCAGGGTGGCTGACTGCTGCTCGTAGACGATCGGGGCCTGGTGTCCGTTGGCCGAGTGCCGTCGGCGGGTGTTGTAGCGGGTGATCCAGCGGAAGACGGCCAGGCGGCAGCCGAGGGCGTCGTCGAAGCGGCGGGCGCCCTTGAGCGTCTCGCGTTTGAGGGCCGCGTTGAACGACTCGGTGAGGGCATTGTCCGCCGACGTACCCACCGCGCCCATGGACTGGGTCACTCCCAACCCGGCGCACACGGCGGCGAATTCACGAGACTTGTACTGCGCCCCATGATCGCTGTGGAAGACGGCGCCGGCCAGGCTGCCGCGGGTCACGGCGGCTGCCCGGAGCGCGTCGGCGACCAGCTCGGTGCGCATGTGGTCGGCGATCGACCAGCCCACCCGACGACGCGAGAAGCAGTCGATCACTGTCGCCAGATACAGGAACTCACCGTCGCCCACCGGCAGGTAGGTGATGTCGCCGACGTACTTGAGGTTCGGCCCACTCGCGGTGAAGTCGCGCCGCAGCAGGTCCGGCACCGGGGTGGCGGATGGTTCGGGCACGGTGGTGACCTGGTGCCTGCGCAGCCGCAGCCCGGTGATGCCGAACTTCCGCATCACCCGCCCGACGCGCTTGTGGTTCACGCGCTCGCCGTCGTCGCGCAGCTCGGCGGTGATCCGGGGGCGACCGTAGGTGCCGTCCCACTCGGCGTGCACGGCCCGGATCCGTTCGGCGAGCGCGGCGTCGGCCCGCTCGCGCGCGGCGCGGGCCGCGCGGCCGGCCCGCCGCTTGTAGAAGCTGGAGCGGGCCACCTCCAGCACCTGGCACAACCGCTTCACGCCGAAGGCGCGGTGGTGGTCTTCGATGAAACGGCAGCGGTTCACCAGTTCATCTCGGCGGCGAAAAACTTCGTCGCCTTGCGCAGGATGTCCCGCTCGACCGCGAGCTTCTGGTTCTCCTTGCGCACCGCCTTCAGCTCCGCGCGCAGGGCCGCGATCTCGGCCTCCAGCTCCTGCTTCGTGGACTCGCTCACCGGGATGTCCTTCGTGTTGCCGTTGGTTGTGCCGCCTTCACCGCGGCGGGCCCGCTCGGCCCGCACCCAGTTGCGCAGCGTCTCCCGGCTGATTCCCAGATCCTTGCCGATGCCCTCGAAGGTGTGGCTCGGGTCCGACAGGTACAGCGCGACCGCGTCCGCCTTGAACTCGGGCGAGTAGACCTTCATCACCATAAAAGATGCCTCCTGCCCGGCCCCTGCCGGGGCCGGTATCAGAGGTGTCCACCACTCGGGGACAGGTCCCGTTAGGGCGGGCCGGTCAGGGCGATGCTGGTGGTCACGGTGGTCTTGCGGCCGACGCTGCCCTTGGTCTTGTTGTAGGCGTAGGGCGACAGGGTGCGTTTGACGCAGCGGGGACTGGTGCGGGATCGGCGCCGTAAAGGTGCGAGGTTGCGGGGGTGGACCAGGACGGCGTGCAGGAGCGCTGGGTCACCGGTGTGGGCGTTGATCACTGTCAGCCGGACGGTGTGCAGGGCGATGGTCAGCGACAGCCGGTCCGGGTCGAGGCCGGCGGTGGTGGCGATCTCGGTGATGGCCCGGCGGCCGGCCTGGTAGAGGGCCAGCAGAGCGAAAAGCTCCTGCTCGACGCCCTCCACCGTGCGGGAGCGCAGCACGCGGTCCGCTCCGCGCAGGCTGACTTTGAGTCCGTAGTAGGCGCTCTCGATCTCCCAGCGCTGGTGGTAGAGGGCGGCCAGCTCGCCGGCCGGATGCCGCCGGGGATCCAGCAGGGAGGTGACCAGCCGGACCGTGCTGGTGCGGCAGGTGCCGTCGGCCGCGGTGACGGTGACCTGGTAACTGATCACCCGCAGGGTCAGCGCGGTCAGGTTGGCGGGCATCGGTCCGTGGCGGCCGTGGCGCATCCAGCGGGTGAGCCGGTCACCGGAGCGGCGGTCGGTGACCAGGGTGAGATGGGTGCCGTCCGGCAGCAGGCGTCCGGCCTGCACCCTCCACAGCACATCCGCACCGGTCGCGCAGGCTTCCCGCAGGGCTTCGAAGCCGTCGTAGCCGCGGTCGGCCAGCAGCAGCATCCCCGGCCGCAGTGACGCCAGCAGGGCCCGGGCCTGCGGGAGTTCGGTGTACTGCTGCGGTCCGAAGACCGCATCGACCAGGGCCCGGGTGCCGCACTCCACCAGGGCGGTCAGCCGCACCTGCGGGTAGCCCGCCGGGCGGGTGGTGCGGGCCGCGTGCCGGGAGAAGCAGGCCACGTTCGCCGCACTGTCCGGCACCTCCAGACAGGTGCCGTCCCAGGCCACCAGCCGCAGCCCCCGCCAGAACACCCCGGGTGTCCCGGCCGTGCCGACCGGCCCGCGTAGCCGGTCGAACAGCAACGCCAGCGGCTTGGCGCCCAGCCGCTGACGGGCCTGCCGCAGTGCCGCCGCGGACGGATCAGCCACCACGGTCCGCGGCCAGCCGGCCGTCAGTGCGGTCCACACCCGCCGGTATCCGCAGTCCGTGAACAGGCCCATGGCCAGCACGAAGTAGACCACCACTCGGGCCGGCAGCAGCCGTACCCGCTGTTCACGACGTCCCGCCGCCTCCAGGACCTCATCCACCAGCGCCGGTGGGATCCACCGCGTCAGCGCCCCTAAATGACCCGGCAGCCACACCCACGACCGGTCCCGAACCACCCTGGCGGTGTCACACTGAACAGACAACGGAGCCCCCACGAACCGTGACCTCGACACTCACAGTTCGCGTCGGGCTCCGTTCCCGCGTCAACCCATCCGACCAGCCGAAACCGCCCTAACTTCCCGGTCTTGGGCTTTACGGAGCCACTTTGGCGCGAGCCTCGAAGATCATGGCCCCAACATCGTGCTTTACCGGGCAGGTCCACAGACTGCCCGACGCGCCGGAAGCTTACGGGGCCATGATCACTCGCGCCAAAGCAGCTCCGCCGACCTCTGTGCATGGCCCGACACATCGGCCGCGGAAGCGCCACCCCTCCCATTTTGCTGAAGGTTTGCTGACTCTCTGCCCTCACACCCCATCCTTCAGTATCATCTGACTGGCGATCACACAACGTCAGAGGGGGCGTTTATCGTGGAAATTTTCGAGCTACAAGGCATCTCTCTAGATTCTTCCGCGAAGCAACTAGAAGAAGAGGTAAGCGGAGAGCTTGATTCGCTCCTCAATCTCGGCGAATTCTCGCCAGAGGTGCAGGCAGAAATCGCCCGCAGCTTCCTTCCGGACCGAATTAGTGACACCCTCAACATCGAGGGCGTGAGAGTAAATGCACGCCTGACGCGCGCCGTGCTGGACGGCCTCGCAGTTTCAGAGTCCGACCGTTACTCCGAACAGGAAATTCTGAACGTAAGCGAAGCGAATGAATTGATTGAAAGCGAAGCAAAGGCGCAGGCTTCGCTTACCGTTGATCTAATAAAGGAGGTGCACCGCAGGATCGAGAAGAATTTGATCCGGGAAGCCGGATGTTTTCGCTTGACTGACGTTTCGATCACCGGAGCTAACCATCGCCCACCGTCTTGGGCGGATGTCCCAGACCTCGTTCGCGCTGTATGCGACCAGTATGCTTCGGGTGGGAATACCGACCTGACTCGAGCCGCATGGCTGCACGCCACGATTGCCAAGATTCACCCATTCATGGACGGCAACGGACGCACGGCTCGTATGCTGCAAGACTTCTCACTCGTGCGCTCCGGTCTACTTCCCATCGGTATTCCCATTAGTCGACGGGGTGAGTATTACGATGCGCTGGAGGTTGCCGATGGGGGAAATTTCGGACCTCTGGTGTCAATCATGGCGAGTGCCGAACTAGCAGCATTGGATAAGGCCAGAAGAATTGCGCGGGCACCTCAAGAGCGCCGCGAGCGAATCCGCCGCCTGGTCAAGGCTGCCGGGCAGACCGTCCGCCAGAATGACTACAACATCTATGAGGTCTGGCGCCGCAGACTTGAAGGATTCATTGCCGAATTCACGAAGTGGCTGGACGAACTGAACGAGGAGTCTACCGATTTCACCTTTAGATATCGCACCTATGAGGCTAAATCCTTCGAGAAATGGAAGGAGATTCGAGATCGGGGGTGGGCGCACGGAACTTGGGAGCTGACAGTTGATGTCGTCGTCAGAGGGAAAGTAATCTGCAAGTTCCTCTTCTACTCGAAGAGGCACCAGCTGAACTGGACGACCGATCCGGACAACAGCCTACGAGACGATGTGGGGCTGTTCATTTCATCAGTGAGCGATCCCGATGAGAGATTCTCTTTCAGTCACCAGTTCTCCGATCCATACATCTCACTGCGCGAGGTGCTACCTTGCAAGGATGGAATTATGGTTTATCGAGACCCTGATGTAGCACTAGAGACAAGTGAATCACCTGGGGTCACCGTCGTTTCGGAAAATGACCTTTGGGAAGGGCAGACAGTGGTGTCACCAGGTGACGTCATTGAGGAGTTCATCCAGCAGGTTCTACTGAAGCTGGGCCTCATCGACCTATGACTGTGAGAGCTGTCTATCCGTTGTGCCTGGATAGACAGCTCCCCAGGCCGTGCCAAAATCGTGCCAGATTCTACAGGGAACCACCGGATACAACGGGGCAGTGCCGACGACCGCCCGTCCGGGCACCGTCACTACTTTGCCGCAGTTCAGCGCCGCAGCCGCCCATAGAAAACCCAAGCTTCCCAAGCTGAGGGCTCAGCACCATGTGCTGGCCGTCGTGGCTTGCTCTGGTCGATGGCACTGGCAGCGTGGTACAGGCCGGTGGGGGTGCAGCGAGGCATACGCGCGCCGGGTCCGTCGGCGCACCCACCGCCGTGGCTGACTGTCGTCGGCTGAGGTTCGTGCCACAACCGTGCCAGATGCAGGGGTCAGCCACGGTCAACACCGGTGCCCTGCGGTCGGTTACTGATTTTGTGGGCGTGATGTCGTCAGTGTGAGTCCGGTGGCGGCGAGGCATCCGTCGATGACGTCGCTGCGGTACTGGAGCTTGCGGAGCGTGCGGCGCAGGACGCGCATCAGGTGGTCGGGGTCGGTGAACGCGGTGTTGTTCTGGCCCGCGCGCCGCACCAGTGACCAGATGCCCTCGACCGGGTTCAGGTCGGGTGCGTAATACGGAAGTTGGTAGGAAGCGACCCAGTCGTGGGTGTCGATGAAGGTGCGCAGCCGGGCGTCCAGGTGCACGTTCAGATTGTCCCAGATGAGCACGAGCGGGGCACCGAGCTGCTGGTGGGCCGCGGTCAGCAGGTCGCGGTAGTCGGTCCAGGTGAGGCTGCGCCGGCCGCCGCGCTTGTGATCGGCGTGCCGCTTGGGCCGGAAGACCAGGCGCGAGCGTTCGCCCTGCTTGTAGCAGGCCAGGGCGGCGATCGAGAACCGGCGCTGGGAGCGTCCTCGCACGCGGATCACGGGGGTGTGCCCGCGCTTGGCCCAGGTGCGGGAGGTGGGCGGCGTCATCGAGAAGCCGGCCTCGTCTTCGAAGACGATCCAGCCATCGAGCGCCGCCGCGGTGCTTCCGCCTGGGGCCAGGTCTCCTTCACCCAGCCGGTGACCGCCTCCTCGTTCCGCTCCAGCGCCCGCCGGGCCGGGATCTGGTGGCTCCACCCGTGGCGCCGGAGCATCTGCGCGATGGTCGAGAGCGTGAGGGCCCGGTGGAACCGGCGTCCGATCAGCGTCTTGATTCTGGCCAGGGTCCAGGTCTGGTCCGGCCAGCCGTGCGCGATCGGCCCCTTGGCCAGCTCCTGCTCCAGGACCGCGAACAGGGCCTCGTCCAGCTTGGGGCGGGCGGCCGATCCCTTGGAGTGCAGGGCCGGCCGGCCGCCGTCCTGCCAGGCGCGGTGCCACCGCTGCACCGAGCGCACGCTGACCCGCAGCTGCTTCGCCACCAGTGCATTGTCCTGTCCGGCAGCGAACATCTCGGCCGCCTCCATACGGATGCGCTCGCGAAATGCCCGCCGTTCGGCGGTCAGGCCGCCGCCTTGCGGATACCTCATGGTTCGGGCGTACCACGATGACCACCACCTGTCAGCCCTCGCGACACGCGCCCACAAATTCAGTAGCCGCCCGCTTCCTCGGCCGGCGAAGCCGCCGCAGCTCAGGCCCGAGATCCTCCAGCCTCTCTCCTAAAGTGGTTGTCCAGCCCGTTCACTGAGTCCACATCCGCTGGAACTCTTCGGCCGGGATGACCTCCAGTGGGTCCTCTTCAGGGTCGATCGCTTGGTCCGTCAGGCCGCCGTGCTCGTCCTCCAAATGCTCCCAGCTGTACCGGTGGAGTTGGCCGGCCGAAGTCAGCTCGGCCTGCTTGATGACGATCAACTCGCCGCGGTCGGATACGGCCTCGACGTACCACAAGCCGCCCCCCTCGTCAGCGTGGCGGAAGTGGTGCCGCAGAGCGGCGGCCTCATCGAGGGCTCGGAAGTACGCCACGATCTCTGCTTTGATGCGCTCCAGGTCAACCACCGAACCATCGTGCCGGCGAGTGAGCGCGGTTGCACCGTTCTGAGAGGGCGTTAAGTCCCTTCCCTCTCGGTTCGTGATCGCTCGTTCGTGGTACTGATCGCTATCCAGGCCGACTGCCCG
>NZ_QFDQ01000176.1 GCF_003270085.1 Streptomyces triticisoli
GGCGCCGCCCTGCTCGCCGTCCCCACGAGCCGCCGCCTCTCCGCGGTCGCCGCGGCCGTCGTGGTCACGGCCGTGGCCTGCGCCGCGCTGCCGCTGCGCGCGGCGGTCGCGCACCGCACGGTCCGCGTCCACGGGCCGCGCGAGGACACGGTGTCCGTACGTCCTTCCCGGCGCCGTACGGTCGCCGAGCTCACGCTGCTGGTGATCGCGGCGGGGGCGGTGGAGGCGCTGCGGCGACGCGGGGTCTCGGGCGAGTCGGGGGATCCGCTGGTGTCGCTGGCACCGGTGCTGGTGGGTGTGATCGCGGCCCTGGTGCTGGTCCGTCTGTACCCGTGGCCGCTGCGCCGGCTGGCCCGCCCGGCCGGCCGGCTGCGCGGGGCGGTGGGCCATCTGTCCCTGGCCCGCGCGGGCCGTACGTCCGTCTCCGCGGTACTGCCGCTGCTGGCGCTGCTGACCGCGCTCACCACCGCCGCCTTCGGCGGTTCGGTGCTGGTGGGGGTGGCCGACGCCCGCGACCGGTCGGCCCTCCTCGCGGTCGGCGCCGACGCCCGTGTCGAGGGGATCGACGCACTGCCGACCGGGCTGTCCGACCGGGTGCGCCGGGCACCGGGCGTACGGGACGTCACCGAGGTGAGCATCAACCACTGGGCCACGGCGGGGAGGCAGATGAGGCAGGTGCCGCTGGCGGGCGTCGCCCCCGCGAAGTACGCGGCTCTGGCCGACCGCACCGGGCTCGGCGCCTTCCCGGCGGAGCGGCTGCGGCGACCGGCCGAGGCCGCCGGCTCCCGGGCCCCGCTGCCGGCGCTGGCCTCCCCGTCGGTCGCCAGGAGGTACGGCATGCGGCCCTTCCCGGTGCGGCTGGGCGACGGCACCGAGGTGACGGTCCGGATCACCGTGGTCCGAGACCGGACCCCGGCCGTGCCCGGCACCAGCTTCCTGGTCATGGACCGGGCCGGGCTGAGCCGGGAGACGGCCCGCACCAGTGCGCTGCTGGTGACCGGCGACCATCTGGACGCCGGCGCCCTGCGCCGGATCGTGGGCACGTCCGCCACGGTGGACCTGCGCTCCGAGGAGCGGACCACGTACGTCGACTCGCCCCTGCAGTCCGGCGCCGAGACCATCTACGCGGTGGCGGTGGCGGCCGGTGCCGGGTACGCCGTCCTGGCCCTGTTCCTCGCCCTGCTGCGCGCCGCGCCCGAACGTGCCGCGCTCCTCGCCCGACTGCGCACCATGGGGCTCACCCGCGCCCAGGGCCGCCGCCTCCTCGTCCTGGAGTCGCTGCCCCAGGCCCTGCTCGCCGCGGCGGGCGGCGCGCTGACGGGCTGGGCGGCCATCCGTCTCCTGGCCCCCGGCATCGACCTGACGGCCATCGCCCTGCCGCCGTCGGCGGTGTCCGTCGGCGGGAACGCGCTGCGGACGGATCCGCTGTCCCTCGCCCTGCCCGCGGCGGCGGTTCTGCTGCTGGCGGTGGGGGTCGCCGCCGGGCAGGCGTGGTGGACGGGGCGGCGGGGCGCGGTACGGGAGCTGAGGGCGGGTGACGCGAGATGAATCCGGTCGAGCGCCGCAGCCGCTCCAGCCTCCGTAGCCGCTCCAGTCGCCGTAACCTCCGTAGCCGCTCCAGTCGCCGTAGCCGCCGCCCAGGAGACCTCCGATGACGACGAACCCCACCCTGGCCGACCTGGCCCAGCGTGCCGCCGCGGACCGCTCCCGCCCGGCCTACGGCCACGACGCGCTGATCAGCTGCGACCGTCTGGTCCGCATCTTCACCACCGACGGCGTGGAGGTCCAGGCGCTCCAGGGCCTGGACCTGCTCGTCCGCGAGGGCGAGCTCATGGCTCTCGTCGGCGCGTCCGGCAGCGGCAAGTCGACCCTGATGAACATCCTCGCCGGCCTGGACACCCCCACGGCCGGTGCCGCCCGGGTCGCGGACCACGACCTGCTCACCATGACCGCGAAGGACCGTCTGCGCTACCGCCGCGCGGTCGTCGGCTTCGTCTGGCAGCAGACCTCCCGCAACCTCCTGCCCTATCTGACCGCGGCGCAGAACGTCGCCCTGCCCATGCAGCTGTCCGGCACCTGGGGAGGAGGCCGCCGCGCCAAGGCCGAACGGGCGCTGGAACTGCTGGAGCTGCTTCAGGTGGGCGACTGCCGCGACCGCCGCCCGCACCAGATATCCGGCGGCCAGCAGCAGCGCGTCGCGATCGCGGTGGCCCTCGCCAACAACCCCGCGGTGCTGCTCGCCGACGAGCCGACCGGCGAACTCGACTCCCACACCGCCGAGCAGGTCTTCGCCGCCTTCCGCACCGCCAACGAACACCTGGGCACCACCATCGTCATCGTCACCCACGACCAGGCGGTCGCCGGCGAGGTCCGCCGCACGGTCGCCATCCGCGACGGCCGTACGTCCACGGAGGTGCTGCGCCGCAGCGAGGTGGACGCGGCGACCGGCGACGAGCGGGTGGTGAGCCGCGAGTACGCGATGCTGGACCGCGCCGGCCGTCTGCAACTGCCCGCCGAGTACACCCGGGCCCTGGCCATGCGCGACCGGGTGGCACTGGAACTGGAGCCCGACCACATCGCGGTGCGGCCGGACGACAGCGAGGGGAGCTGACAGCCGGCCGTCACCGGGTCAGCGGACGCTGACGCCCAGGGTGCCGAGCCCCGTCTCGGCCCGTCGTACGGCGATCGAACCGTACGGGGTCCGCAGCCGCAGCCACGCACCCGACGAAAGCAACGTGGGGTCCCCCGCCCCGGGGGACGCCGGGGGTCCGAGGAACCGCAGCGACTGCGCCGCGTGCACCGCCCGCACGGGCAGTTGGGTCTGTCCGACCATCCGGGACCAGATCTCCCGCCCGATCCGGTCGAGTTCGGCGCGGGTGCGCCGCTCCTCCTCCAACTGCTGTGTCCGGGAGCGGAATTCGGCGACGGCGGCGGACACCATCGCGCCCAGGGCCTCCGCCGGGGGCAGTCCCGGCTCCGGACGCCAGCCGCCGCGCGGCGGCAGTACGCCCGCCCATGGCGGCCCGGTCACCGCGGCCGGGACGCGGGCCGAGGCCGTCGGCTCGTCGACCGCCTCCAGCAGTTCACCGGCGGACACGGTGACGTCGAGGGTGCCGTCGGGACCGTTCTCGTACGGCTCGGCCAGCCGTACCGTGCGGACCGCCAGCACCTCGAAGGACGGCGGTCGCCCGAACACGGCGACCGCCGTGCCGGCCGCCTGCAGGCGCACCGCGGCGGCACGGTCGTAGTGCAGCAGCCGGGAGAGGAAGGCGGCGAGGTCCGCCGCCTCCGTCCCGTCGGCGAGGTGGAGCACCTGGAGCACCGTCATGCGGCGACGGCCTCCTCCTCGGCGGCGTCGGCTTCGTCGGCGTCGTCCGTGTACTCCTGGAGGAACTCCCGCTCCTCCGCTGTGATCCGGCGGGGGCGCTGCGCCTCGAAGTCGAACGGCACGATCACCGTCGAGGCCCGGACGTAGACCTGGTCGCCGTCCTTGACCTCGTAGGAGAGCGTGAAGGACGCCGCCCTGATCTCGGTGACCCACAGCTCGATGTCCACCGGCGCGTGCCGGTGGACGAGCTGCCGCTTGTAGTCGATCTCGTGGCGCGCCACCACCGACCCCTGCTGGAACTCCTTGTCCGGGCGGAACAGGAAGTCGATACGGGCCTCCTCCAGATAGCGGAGGAACACCACGTTGTTGACGTGGCCGTACGCATCCATGTCCGCCCAGCGCAGGGGGCAGCGATATGTGTGACGCATCTGCTTCGATCAGTCCCGGGTCAGCTTCTTGTAGGTGGCGCGGTGCGGGCGGGCGGCGTCCGGGCCGAGCCGCTCGACCTTGTTCTTCTCGTACGACTCGAAGTTGCCCTCGAACCAGAACCACTTGGAGTCGCCCTCGTAGGCGAGGATGTGCGTCGCCACGCGGTCCAGGAACCACCGGTCGTGGGAGATGACCACGGCGCAGCCGGGGAACTCCAGCAGCGCGTTCTCCAGGCTGGACAGGGTCTCGACGTCGAGGTCGTTGGTCGGCTCGTCGAGGAGCAGCAGGTTGCCGCCCTGCTTGAGGGTGAGCGCGAGGTTGAGACGGTTGCGCTCACCGCCGGAGAGCACACCGGCCGGCTTCTGCTGGTCCGGTCCCTTGAAGCCGAAGGCGGACACGTAGGCCCGGGACGGCATCTCGACCTGGCCGACGTTGATGTAGTCCAGCTCGTCGGAGACGACGGCCCACAGCGACTTCTTCGGGTCGATGTTCTCGCGGGTCTGGTCGACGTAGGAGATCTTGACGGTGTCGCCGACCTTGATGCTGCCGGAGTCCGGCTCCTCGATGCCCTGGATCATCTTGAACAGCGTGGTCTTGCCGACGCCGTTCGGGCCGATGACACCCACGATGCCGTTGCGCGGCAGCGTGAAGGAGAGGTCGTCGATCAGGACCTTGTCCCCGAAGCCCTTGCGGAGGTTGTCGACCTCGACGACGACGTTGCCCAGGCGCGGGCCCGGCGGGATCTGGATCTCCTCGAAGTCCAGCTTCCGCATCTTCTCGGCCTCGGCGGCCATCTCCTCGTAGCGGGCCAGACGCGCCTTGGACTTGGCCTGCCGCCCCTTGGCGTTCGACCGCACCCACTCGAGCTCGTCCTTCAGGCGCTTCTGCCGCTTGGCGTCCTTGGCGCCCTCGACCTTGAGACGGGCGGCCTTGGACTCCAGGTACTTGGAGTAGTTGCCCTCGTAGCCGTGCAGGCGGCCCCGGTCGACCTCGCAGATCCACCCGGCGACGTTGTCGAGGAAGTACCGGTCGTGGGTGACGGCCACGACGGTGCCCGGGTACTTGGCCAGGTGCTGCTCCAGCCACTGCACCGACTCGGCGTCGAGGTGGTTGGTGGGCTCGTCGAGGAGCAGCAGGTCGGGCTGCTCGAGCAGCAGCTTGCACAGCGCGACGCGGCGCTTCTCACCACCGGAGAGGTTGGTGACGGGCCAGTCGCCGGGCGGGCAGCCCAGCGCGTCCATGGCCTGCTCCAGCTGGGCGTCGAGGTCCCAGGCGCCTGCGTGGTCGAGCTCCTCCTGGAGCTTGCCCATCTCCTCCAGCAGCGCGTCCGAGTAGTCGGTGGCCATCTGCTCGGCGATCTCGTTGAACCGGTCGAGCTTGCCCTTGATCTCGGCGACGCCCTCCTGGACGTTCTCCAGGACCGTCTTCTCCTCGTTCAGCGGGGGCTCCTGCAGCAGGATGCCGACGCTGTAGCCGGGCGTGAGGAACGCGTCACCGTTGGACGGCTGCTCCAGCCCCGCCATGATCTTCAGCACGGTCGACTTGCCGGCGCCGTTCGGGCCGACGACGCCGATCTTGGCACCCGGCAGGAAACTCAGGGTGACGTCGTCGAGAATCACCTTGTCGCCGTGCGCCTTGCGCGCCTTGCGCATGGTGTAAATGAACTCAGCCAAGAGAAACCGTCCGGCAGCTTGAAATCAGGCAGTGGGCAGATACACCCCATCTTGCCGCACCGCCGCCCCTGGGCGGAAACCCATCCGGTCGCGGGGCGCTGACCTGGGGGTTCGGGGGCTGTGTCAGGGGCTGGTCCGGTACCGCGGGCGTCGTCGGCCGGCCTTGGCGTGGGTGTGGGTCACGCCTGTTCCAGGGCGTCCCCGAATGCGCGCAGGGTCTTGCCGTGGTGGCTGCGGGCCAGTTCGTGCCCGACGGCGATGGCGAGGGCGATCGGCCATTCGATGAGGTTGAGTGCGGCGAGGAGGCCGAGGCCCGTGAGGTAGGCGAGCTGGTCCTTCGGCGGCAGTTCGATCCGGAGGTTGCCCAGGGGGACGATCACCGCATCGCCCGAGAGGACGCGTTCGGCCGCGGCGCGGGCGCCGTGGGGGCTGGTGGGCGCTGTGCCGGGGGCTGTCCCGCTTGCTTGCACGGTCATGTCGCATCCCGTTCCGTCGGCCGGGGCCGGACATCCGGCATCCGCTCGACGTTGTTCTCTGTTCTCCCCGCGTGCTCTCCGTCTCTCCTTCCACGCTAGCCCGGTATGTCGTGGTGCCCCACTTCGGACGTCAGTCCTGAGTTGTCTTCTTCTTGCGGACGATGCTCAGCGCCGTGGCGCCCAGGACCAGCAGGCTGAGGCCGGTCGCGGCGATCAGGGGGGTGGTGTCGGTGCCGCCGGTGTCGGCGAGGTTGGTGTCGGTGGAGGGGGTGCCGACCATGGCGGGGCTGGGTTCGCTGAGCGTCCGGGTGGCGGTGCCGGCCGGGCTGCCCTGGGTCTCGCAGTCCAGGACGCCGGTGAAGCGCTGCCCGTGGCCGCCCGGGCCCGCGATGGTGAAGTCGTAGGCCTGGTCCTCCTGGAGCGGGATCGTCACCGTCTCGGTGGCGCCCGCGGCAACGGTGTGCCGGATGCCCATCAGCTCGAAGGTGAACGGCTCGTCGCCCTTGTTGGCGGCGGTGATGTCCAGGCCGCCCTTGGCGCAGTTCTTCGCCGCGGACAGCGCGGGTATCGCGCCCTTCGCGGCCCAGGTGGCACGGGCGGTCGCGGAGACCGTGGACTCGCTGGAACCGGCCAGGATCTGGGTCTGGCTGCGGCTGTCGGAGGTGAGGGCGCGGCCGACCGGCACGGTGGTGGATGCCTGTGCGGTCAGCGTGGCCGCGCCGTCCGCGGTGTCCTCGGGGACGTCGAAGAACACCTGGCTGCCGTTCCTGGCGGAGGTGATCTCCTTGCCGTCCTTGCCGACGATCCGCACACCGCTGGTGGCGGCGCCCGCGGGAGGTGTGAGCGTCACGCTGCTCGCGTCCGTGCGCACCGTCACCGGGCCGAGCCGCTCGCCCGGGTGGCCGGAGACGGCCGGCGGGTCGAGGGTCAGCGAGGCCCGCGGTTCGGGCAGGTCGCGGGCGCTCCTCTCCAGGTAGTCCGCGAGCTTCTCGGCCTCCGGGTCGACGGCGTCGACGTCCGCGCCGTCGGAATAGCGCCAGATGGCCACCTGGGTGCCGGCCGCCGCGTCCTGCTCGGTGAGGTTCTTCACGCCCGCCTTGGCGGCGAGCGCCGCGAGGTCGTTCACCTGCGGGTAGGAGTTCTGCAGGATCCAGCGGATCTTCCCGGCGTCCTTGTTGACCGCCAGCGAGGTGCCGCTCCACGACGTCTCGTGGTACTTGGCGTCCCGCTGGGTGGGGTTGTGCATGTCGATGCAGTAGGTCTGCAGGGTGCCGCCGCCGTCGACGGACATCTCGAACAGGCCCGCGGAGACCTGGTGGTCCCCGCCGTCGTCATGGATGACGGCGGTGCCGTAGGTCTTCAGGCCGCCCAGGGTGGCACTCGCCCCGCCCGGGCTCTGCGACGTTCCCTCGGCGGCGGCCGGGCCGGCGGCGGCCATCACGCCGGCGGCGACGAGTCCCGACACCAGGGCCGCGGCGGTGAGACGGGCCGCCCCTCGCCCGCGCACGGACGGCGCAGAGTACCAAGCACACACGGAAATTCCCCTCCGAGCAGGGCCGTTGACGCGGGGGAGCGGTCCCACCAGCAGAATCTTCAAGCCCCAAGAGCCATGCCCGGCATCCTAAGGACCGCCCGCACCCCTACTTGACTGTCGTATCGTCAGATGGCTGATCCGAATCAGAATCGTTATGACCAAGATCGGCTCACGGCCCCTGTCAGCCCGTCACCGCGGCTGCCGGCTCCGGCCGTTGCGGTGAGTGCGCGTCCGGGAGCGGCGTCTCCCACGTGGGTTCCGGCCGCGGGGGCGAACTCACCGGCTGCGGCTCCGTCCTGGCGGTGCGCCGGAAGGCCGTCGTGCCCCGCGCCAGGTCGTGGCCGATCGCCAGGGCGTCGATGTCCGCCCAGGTCCTGCTGGTGCCGTCGCGGGTCTCCGTGCGCACCTTCAGCCGGCCCTGCACGATGACGGGGTCGCCCACGTTCAGCGACGCCACCGTGTTGTCGGCGAGCCGTCGGTTGGCCCACACCGTGAAGAAGTTGGTGTGCCCGTCCGTCCAGACGTTCTTCTCCCGGTCCCAGTAGCGGGAGGTCACCGCCAGCCGGAACCGCGCCGAGGCGCCCGAGGGCAGCTCCCGGTGCACCGGCTGCGTCGCCACGTTGCCCACGGTGCACACGATCGTCTCGTTCATGGTTCGATCCCCTCCTCCGTCCGGCCGCCCGGGCCGGGCGGACACGCGTACGGGCCCGTCCCGTACGGCTGCGTCTGCCGCGGTGACCGCGTCCGTCGCGATCGCCGCGGGACCAGACTGCCTCCGCCGGGCCGGGCCCGCTGAGACCTGTGGACCACCGCCTGCCTGTGGAAAACTCCCTCACCCCTGCGGGTGATAGGAGGCCCCGCCCTGCCTCACCACATCCCCGTCCCCATGACCCGTGCGTACTGCTCGCGCACCTCCCGGTACCGCAGCAGCTCCGCCGCCACCGGATCCAGCACCCGGGCACGGCCGCACCCCGCCGCGGCCTCCCGCAGCCGGCGCTCCGCCTCCTGCCCGTACCGCCGTGCCGGTCCGCGTGCCGCGATCCGGCAGCTCCACTCCACGAGCGGCCCGCCGACGATGCCGGCGATCATGAGCAGCACCGGCACCCATAGGTTCGGCGCCATCACCCCGACGATCTGGCCGACCAGCCACAGCCCCCCGACGACCTGGAGGATCGTCATCGCCGCCTGCGCGAGGACCGCGGCCGGCCACCAGCCCGGGCGCGGCGGCCGCCCCGGGGGCAGCCCGGTCCGCGCCGCCAGGT
>NZ_QFDQ01000177.1 GCF_003270085.1 Streptomyces triticisoli
GGGCGGGCCGGGTGGGGCAAGCCGGGGCGCAGCCCCGAACGGGGTCCGGGGCGAAGCCCCGGGGGTGAGCCCCTCAACCCAGCGAGTCGGGCGGGTGGGTGGGCGAGGGCGGCAGGCGAGACCGGCAGCGGAGACCGAGTGCGGGCCCCCGCTGCCACTCGGCGGGGGCCCGCAGGGGTCGTCGGGGTTCCGCCCGGAGGGCCGCCGCGGCGTTGAGGCGGGCCCTCCGGGCGCTGGGCGCTGGGGTCAGCCGGAGCGGCGCAGGGCCTCGGAGAGGCGCGCGGCGGCGTCGATGACCGCCTGGGCGTGCATACGGCCGGGGTGGCGCGTGAGGCGCTCGATGGGTCCGGAGACCGAGACCGCGGCCACGACACGGTTGGAGGGGCCGCGCACGGGCGCGGAGACGGACGCGACGCCCGGCTCGCGCTCGCCGATCGACTGGGCCCAGCCCCGGCGCCGTACGCCCGACAGGGCCGTCGCCGTGAAGCGGGCCCCCTGCAGGCCGCGGTGCAGCCGCTCCGGCTCCTCCCAGGCCATCAGGACCTGCGCCGAGGAGCCCGCCTTCATCGTGAGCGTGGAGCCGACCGGGACCGTGTCCCGCAGGCCGGACAGGCGCTCGGCCGCGGCGACGCAGATGCGCATGTCGCCCTGGCGGCGGTAGAGCTGCGCGCTCTCGCCCGTCACGTCCCGCAGGTGAGTGAGCACCGGACCGGCGGTGGCGAGCAGGCGGTCCTCGCCCGCCGCCGCGGCCAGCTCCGCCAGGCGCGGGCCGAGAATGAACCGGCCCTGCATGTCCCGCGCCACCAGACGGTGGTGCTCCAGTGCCACGGCCAGCCGGTGAGCCGTGGGCCGTGCCAGTCCGGTGGCCGCGACCAGACCCGCGAGGGTGGCCGGCCCGGACTCCAGAGCGCTCAGGACAAGGGCTGCCTTGTCCAGAACGCCGACGCCGCTACTGTTGTCCATGCAACGATACTTGCGTCTCACTCTGTGAAACGCAAGTTCAATTTTCCGTGGAACACGCCACCCTGGAATCACAACGGGGTCCGCGGCCCGACGGGCCCGCGGCGGTCGCCCGGCCCTGGGGGGGAGCGGGCGTCGCATCCTCAAGATCTCTAGTTGGGTCGGCGCGTTCGTGTTCGGCCGAAGGGAAAGCGATGGGTAGGACACTCGCGGAGAAGGTCTGGGACGACCACGTCGTCCGGCGCGCCGAGGGCGAGCCCGACCTCCTCTTCATCGATCTGCACCTGCTGCACGAGGTGACCAGCCCCCAGGCCTTCGACGGCCTCCGCAAGAGCGGCCGCACCGTGCGCCGGCTCGACCTGACCATCGCCACCGAGGACCACAACACCCCGACCCTCGACATCGACAAGCCCATCGCCGACCCGGTCTCCCGCGTCCAGCTGGAGACCCTGCGCAAGAACTGCGCCGACTTCGGCGTCCGGCTGCACCCGCTGGGCGACGTCGAGCAGGGCGTCGTCCACGTGGTCGGTCCCCAGCTGGGTCTGACCCAGCCGGGCACGACCGTCGTCTGCGGCGACTCGCACACCTCCACGCACGGCGCCTTCGGCGCGCTGGCGTTCGGCATCGGCACCTCCCAGGTCGAGCACGTGCTGGCCACCCAGACCCTGCCGATGGCCCGCCCGAAGACCATGGCGATCACCGTCGACGGCGAACTGCCCGAGGGCGTCACGGCCAAGGACCTGATCCTGGCGATCATCGCGAAGATCGGCACCGGCGGCGGCCAGGGCTACATCCTGGAGTACCGCGGCTCCGCCATCGAGAAGCTCTCGATGGAGGCCCGCATGACCATCTGCAACATGTCGATCGAGGCCGGCGCCCGCGCGGGCATGATCGCCCCCGACGAGACCACCTTCGAGTACCTCAAGGGCCGCCCGCACGCCCCCGAGGGCGCCGACTGGGACGCCGCCGTCGCGTACTGGAAGACCCTGCGCACCGACGACGACGCCGTCTTCGACGCCGAGGTCGTCATCGACGCCGCCGAACTGGCCCCGTTCGTCACCTGGGGCACCAACCCCGGCCAGGGCGCGCCGCTTTCGTCCACCGTCCCCGACCCGGCTTCGTACGAAGACGCTTCGGAGCGACTGGCCGCCGAAAAGGCCCTGGAGTACATGGGGTTGGAGGCCGGCCAGCCGCTGCGCTCCATCCAGGTGGACACCGTCTTCGTAGGCTCCTGCACCAACGGCCGTATCGAGGACCTGCGCGCCGCCGCCGCGCTCCTGAAGGACCGCAAAATCGCCGACGGCGTACGGATGCTGGTCGTCCCCGGCTCCGCGCGCGTGGGCCTGCAGGCCGTCTCCGAGGGCCTGGACCTGGTCTTCAAGGAGGCCGGCGCCGAGTGGCGGCACGCGGGCTGCTCGATGTGCTTGGGCATGAACCCCGACCAGCTCGCCCCCGGTGAGCGCTCCGCCTCCACCTCCAACCGCAACTTCGAGGGCCGGCAGGGCAAGGGCGGCCGCACCCACCTGGTGTCGCCGCCCGTTGCCGCTGCAACTGCCGTTCTCGGCAGACTGGCCTCTCCGGCCGATCTCTCGGACGCCCCTGCTGGAGTCTGAGAGATCGTGACTCCACCCACCGCCGAAACGGCGGGCTTCCAACCTCAAGGTTGCGGTCCAGCCCGAACCGGCCCCGTAAGGGGCAGAAGCGACACTACCGCGCCGCCTTGCGGCGTGGGGGCGAACGAAGCAATCCCCCCGGCGGTGGAAGCCGCCGGCCCCTTGGCTAGGAGCCACATGGAAGCCTTCACCACCCACACCGGCCGGGCCGTCCCGCTGCGCCGCAGCAACGTCGACACCGACCAGATCATCCCCGCCCACTGGCTCAAGAAGGTCACGCGCGACGGGTTCGAGGACGGGCTGTTCGAGGCCTGGCGCAAGGACCCCGAGTTCGTGCTCAACCGCCCCGAGCGCCACGGCGCCACGGTCCTGGTCGCCGGCCCCGACTTCGGCACCGGCTCCTCCCGCGAGCACGCCGTCTGGGCACTGCAGAACTACGGCTTCAAGGCCGTGATCTCCTCCCGCTTCGCGGACATCTTCCGCGGCAACTCGCTGAAGAACGGCCTGCTCACGGTGGTCCTGGACCAGAAGACCGTGGACGCGCTGTGGGAGCTCACCGAGCAGGACCCCCAGACCGAGGTGACCGTCGACCTGGTCGCCCGCGAGGTGCGCGCCGAGTCGATCACCGCCCCCTTCGAGCTGGACGAGAACTCCCGCTGGCGGCTGCTGAACGGGCTGGACGACATCTCCATCACCCTGCAGAACGAGGCCGACATCGCGGCGTACGAGGCAAAGCGCCCGTCGTTCAAGCCGCGCACCCTGCCGGTCTGATCCGGCGCCCCCGGCCGATGATCGACAGCTGAGCCGGACCCCGATCCGGCGCCCGGGCAAGTCGAGTTTCGGCCACCGAGCAACCCCGCTGTACCCCTGATCACCTCGATCGGGGGTACAGCCGTTTCCGGGCCCGCACACCTCGCCGCGCCACCGCATCCGCCCCCAACTCCCCACGTTATGGGGGCTGTTGCCGGGGTACGCGAGGTCCAGGGCCCCGGCCGGCGAAGGTGCCGAAAGGGCTGTCCGAGGCGGCAGTTGCCCCCCAGCGCAGGCGACAACTCGCCCCAGATGGCACAATCTGTGCATGGACAACGACGGCCAACTCGAGCTCTATACGGCGGTCGCGGCCCAACTCAAGGAAGCGCACGCAAGGGTGCGCGCACTGCAAGTCCCGGAGGGCGTACGGATGGCGCTGACCCGGAAGCTGCTGGTCATTACGGCCGCGGCCAAACACGATCTTGCCGGTGCGACAAGGCGTCTGGAGAGGTTCACGGCAGACCTCGACGAAGGCCGAATCCCCGGCGAGGAAGGCTGAACAGCCCGAGACCGTTGAGTCTGTTGCGACACAAGGGTGATTAGCCCGTTTCGTGTTTGATTTGCGGTATATATCCGCCTAACGTGCGAAAAGCTTGGACACTTTCGTTCTGGCAGGGTCTCCGAAGGGGAAGACGTGAACAAGGCGCAGCTCGTAGAAGCGATTGCCGACAAGATGGGCGGCCGCCAGCAGGCCGCCGATGCCGTCGACGCGGTACTGGACGCCATCGTCCGCGCGGTCGTCGCGGGAGACCGGGTCTCGGTCACCGGCTTCGGGTCCTTCGAGAAGGTCGACCGTCCCGCCCGCTACGCGCGCAACCCGCAGACGGGTGAGCGGGTGCGGGTCAAGAAGACCTCCGTTCCCCGCTTCCGGGCCGGCCAGGGTTTCAAGGACCTGGTCAGTGGCTCGAAGAAGCTTCCGAAGAACGACATCGCGGTGAAGAAGGCGCCCAAGGGCAGCCTCTCCGGCCCGACCGCCACCATTGCCAAGGCCGCCGGCAAGAAGGCCGCCGCCAAGAAGGCGACGGGCGCGGCGAAGAAGGCCACCGCCAAGAAGACCACCGCGGCGGCGAAGAAGGCCACCGCCAAGAAGACCGCCGGGGCCAAGAAGACCACGGCGGCCGCCAAGAAGACGACGGCCACGAAGGCCGCTGCCAAGAAGACCACGGCCAAGAAGGCCCCGGCGAAGAAGGCGACGGCCAAGAAGGCCCCCGCCAAGAAGTCGACGGCCCGCAAGACCACCGCCAAGAAGAGCACCGCCCGCGGCCAGTAGGGCACAGGGGTACTCAGCGCCTGGCCGGACTCCTGAGGGAGCCCGGCCCGCGGTGTGTTCGGCGTTCCTGCGGCTGGTGGGGGCCGTGTTGCGCGGGATGCCCGGCCCGCTCGGCCGGTTCGGCCGGTTCAGAAGGTCTGCAGCGTCACCAGAGTGATCCGCAGGCCGTCCCCCTCGCCCTCCGTCTCGATGCGCACCCGCTGCCCGGGACGCAGCAGCCGCAGACCGCCCGCGTCGAACGCCGGCGCCTCGAAGGGCACCGGGGTGCCGTCGTCCAGGAGCACCTGCCCGCTGCGGCTTTCGGGGTCGTACGTGTATGCGGTCGCCTGCATGACGGCAGCCTACTGCCACTCGCCGACGCCTCCGCCTTCCCCGCCCCTGGGTTCACCGCCCGAGGATTCACCGCCCGTGGGTTCACTGGCCGGGGATCAGCAGTCGCGCCGCCGCGGCGGCCGTGCGCGGTCCCACCCCGAGGGCCAGCGCCGCCCGCAGATCGTCCCCGGTGTCCACGTCCCGGCGTACGGACTCCACCGCGTCCAGGGACAGTTCCACCGCGCCGGACGCCCGGTGCCGGGCCCGGGAACCGGTGCCGAAAGCCGGGAGCAGCGCACGGCCCGGAGCCGCCGCCAGCAAAGTCGTGCCGACCGCCGCCGAATCCGCGAGAAAGGCACGCGGGAATGGTGCGGCCGCCCGCAGAACCAGAGCCAATTCCCGGGGCCGCAGCGCCGGAAGATCGGCGTTCAGGGCCGCAACGGGCGTTTCGGGACGAGTGGACCGTACGACCGCCGCTCCGTGCGTGAGCGCGGCGTTCAGCCCGGCGCGCGGTTCGTCGGCCACGATCCGGGCGCCCAGCGCCGCCAGCTCCCGCCCGGCCACGCCGTCGTCCGTGACGACTGCCACATTCGCGACCGCCGGGCAGGCCAGCGCGGCCGCCACCGTGTCCTCGGCGAAGGCGAGGGCGAGGCCCGGCCGCACCCCGTCGCCGGCGGTGTCCGACAGCCTGCTCTTGGCCCGGGTCAAGGGCTTCAGGGGAATGACCAAGGTCCACTGCACCGGCGTTCCGTCCCTCTCGTGTGACCGCCATTGTCCCCCGGACCCTCGGGCGGTCCGGGGGAGGGAGGGGCGCGAAGCTCCTCGCAAGGGTGGTGGTGGGGACGGGCGGGCGTACGGTGTTCTCGACAGACAGGCGGCCCGGGGCGACACTTGTGCGGCCCCCGGTCCAGGTGGCAGCCCTAGAGGAAGGTGTCCGCGTGTCCCGCCGCAGAATCGGCTTCTGGTACCGCTTCGCAGCGGTGATCTGCAAACCGCCGCTGGTGGCTCTGATCAAGCGGGACTGGCGCGGAATGGAGAACATTCCGGCCGACGGTGGATTTATCACCGTGGTGAACCACAATTCACACATCGATCCCTTCGCTTACGCGCATTTCCAGTACAACACCGGGCGCGTGCCGCGATTCCTCGCGAAGAGCGGGCTTTTCAAGAAGGGATTCGTGGGGGCCGCGATGCGCGGCACCGGACAGATCCCCGTCTACCGCGAGAGCACGGACGCGCTGAACGCCTTCCGCGCCGCGATCGACGCCGTGGAGCGCGGCGAGTGCGTCGCGTTCTACCCCGAGGGAACGCTCACCCGCGACCCGGACGGCTGGCCGATGACCGGCAAGACGGGCGCCGCGCGGGTCGCTCTGCAGACCAAGTGCCCGGTGATTCCGGTCGCCCAGTGGGGCGCCAACGAACTGCTGCCGCCCTACGCGAAGAAGCCCGACCTGCTGCCGCGCAAGACCCACCACGTCCTGGCCGGCCCGCCCGTGGACCTCTCGCGCTTCTACGACCAGGAGGTGACCCCGGAACTGCTGAAGGAGACGACCGAGGCCATCATGGCGGCCATCACCCGCCTGCTGGAGGAGATCCGCGGCGAGAAGGCACCCGCCGTGCCCTACGATCCGCGCCGGGAGCGGATCGAGCAGCGCCGCCGCACCGAAGCGCAGACGGCGCAGACGGCACAGACCCAGGGCAGGACCTCGTCGGCCGCACAGCAGGAGCCGGACGTGGAAGCCGTACAGGAAGAGGGGCAGGGCACGTGAGCAAGCCGGTCAAGGCGGCTGTGTTCGGCACCGGATCGTGGGGCACCGCCTTCGGCGTGGTCCTCGCCGACGCCGGCTGCGAGGTGACCCTGTGGGCCCGCCGCGCCGAACTCGCCGAAGTGGTCAACTCCACCCGTACCAACCCGGACTACATGCCCGGTCTCGAACTACCGAAGAACCTGCGGGCCACGGCCGACGCCGCCGAGGCCGCCCGCGACGCCGATTTCACGGTGCTCGCCGTCCCCTCCCAGACCTTGCGCGGCAATCTCGCCGAGTGGCTGCCGCTGCTCGCCCCGGACACGGTCCTCGTCTCCCTGATGAAGGGCGTCGAACTGGGCTCGGTCATGCGGATGAGCGAGGTCATCGAGGACGTCACCAAGGTCGGCGCCGACCGGATCGCCGTGGTCACCGGACCCAACCTCGCCCGCGAGGTCGCCTCCCGCATGCCGGCCGCCGCCGTGGTGGCGTGCACCGACGAGGAGGTGGCCCGGCGGCTCCAGGGCGCCTGCCACACCGCGTACTTCCGGCCGTACACCAACACCGACGTCGTCGGCTGCGAACTCGGGGGCGCCGTCAAGAACGTGATCGGCCTGGCCGTCGGCATCGCGGACGGCATGGGCCTCGGCGACAACGCCAAGGGCTCGCTCATCACGCGCGGGCTCGCCGAGACCACCCGGCTGGGCATGGCGCTGGGCGCCGACCCGCTGACCTTCTCCGGACTCGCCGGCCTCGGCGACCTGGTGGCGACCTGCTCCTCGCCGCTGTCGCGCAACCACACCTTCGGCACCAACCTCGGCAAGGGCATGACCCTCGAGGAGACCATCGCGGTCACCAAGCAGACCGCCGAGGGCGTCAAGTCCTGCGAGTCGGTGCTGGATCTGGCCCGCCGGCACGGCGTCGACATGCCCATCGCGGAGACCGTCGTCGGCATCGTGCACGAGGGCAAATCGCCGGTGGCGGCACTCAAGGAGCTGATGTCGCGCAGCGCCAAGCCCGAGCGACGCTGAGCGACGCCGCGTTTCCAACGCTGACTCGCGCCTCGGCCAACGGGTACTCTCATCGCGATATGAGCACCGAGAACCTCCCCCAGAGCCCTGACCAGCCGCCTCGCAAGCCGCGTGTGGCCGTCGTCTGCGGCGGCCGCAGCTCCGAACACGGGATCTCCGTGGTCACCGCGGGCGCGGTGCTGCGCGCCATCGACCGGTCCAAGTACGAGGTCCTGCCGATCGGCATCACCCGGGACGGCCGTTGGGCCCTGACCGCGGACGACCCGGAGCGCATGGCGATCACCGACCGCCGTACGCCCAGCGTCGAGGAGCTCGCCGAGTCGAGCGAGGGCGGCGTGGTGCTCCCCGTCGACCCGGCCAACCGCGAAGTCGTCTACGCCGAGCCCGGTTCGGTGCCCAAGGCGCTCGGCGAGGTCGACGTGGTCTTCCCGGTGCTGCACGGTCCCTACGGCGAGGACGGCACCCTCCAGGGCCTCCTGGAGCTGTCCGGCGTCCCCTACGTGGGCTCCGGGGTACTCTCCTCGGCGGTCGGCCAGGACAAGGAGTACATGAAGCGGGTGTTCACCTCCTTCGGGCTCAAGGTCGGCCCGTACGTGGTGATCCGGCCCCGGGAGTGGACCCGGGACCAGGCCGCCGCCCGCAAGAAGATCGTCGACTTCGCCGGCGAGCACGGCTGGCCGCTGTTCGTGAAGCCCTCGCGCGCGGGCTCGTCCATCGGCATCACCAAGGTCGACGACCTCTCCGGCCTCGACGAGGCCATCGAGGAGGCCCGGCTCCACGACCCGAAGGTGCTCGTGGAGGCCGCGGTGCGGGGCCGTGAGATCGAGTGCGGGGTGCTGGAGTTCGAGGACGGCCCACGGGCCTCCGTACCGGCCGAGATCCCGGCGTCCGAGTCGCACGCGTACTACGACTTCGAGGCCAAGTACATCGACTCCACGCCCGGTGTCGTCCCGGCTCCGCTGACGGAGGAGGAGACCGCCGAGGTGCAGCGGCTCGCGGTGGAGGCCTTCGAGGCGGTCTCCTGCGAGGGCCTGGTCCGCGCGGACTTCTTCCTCACCGAGGAGGGCGAGTTCGTGATCAACGAGATCAACACGATGCCCGGCTTCACCCCGATCTCGATGTACCCACAGATGTGGCAGGCGAGCGGAATCACCTACCCGGAACTGGTGGACCGCCTCATCCAAGCGGCCCTGCGCCGCTCAACGGGCCTGCGCTGACCCACTCAGGGACGCGGGGGCTGTGTCGATGCGCGGCCCCTTCCCCCAAGCTCTTGACGAGCAGGGGGACCCCCATCGCGGGCGCGACCAGCCCTGTCCGGCTCGCAGCCGACAGACACCCCGCGCTCCCACGGCGCTTAGTCCGCGACTCCCTCAGGAATCGCCCTCTTGATCGCGGGCGCCAGCGAAACCAACGGCGCCACCCCATGCGCGGAGCGCCCCGCCGGGATCGTCACCTCGACGTACGCCAACCGCAGGGCCGTCGTGAAGCGAAACGATCCGTCGCCCTGCTTCTGCAGCAGCCAGCCGACGTCGTCGACCTCCACCCCGTCCGCATCCGGATCGTCCATCGCGGCGGGTCGCGGGACCCCGCAGCGCAGTATGATCGCCGGGCTTCCCCAGCCCGCGGTCAGCGCGGAGGCGGGCCGGGGGTCCTCTCGGCTCAGTCCGTCCACCGTCCGCGGCAGCGCCCTGTCCAGGTTCCGGCACAGCTTCGTGACCGCCGTGCCCGGGCTGGGAACCGCCGCGGTGGCGCTGTCGCCGCTCGAGGAACATCCCGTGGCGGTGAGCAGCAGGGCGAGGACGGGCAGGCCGAGAAGCCGGTGACGGAAAGAACTCACCGGCCAAGGGTAGACGGGGGTTACAGATGCACGACCGGACAGGTCAGGGTGCGCGTGATGCCGTCCACCTGCTGGACCTTCGCGACCACCATGCGCCCCAGGCCGTCCACCGTGTCGGCCTGGGCGCGCACGATGACGTCGTACGGTCCTGTCACGTCCTCGGCCTGGAGCACTCCAGGGATCTTGCTGATCGTCTCGGCGACGGTCGACGCCTTGCCGACCTCCGTCTGGATCAGGATGTACGCCTGTACCACGGAACCTCCAGGGCGGCCACGAGGATCATGTGGGGAAAAGGGAAGCCACGGTACCGCGTCACCACGCGTCGCGGGGAGACCCGCGAAGGCCGCGACGCGCGCGCCGGGGTGCAGGTAGGACAGGAGTGGACGGTCATCTCGACCGTAACGAGGACCGCGTTGACGCGCGACCGGGAACAGACAGGGACAGAAGGGGCGAAAGGGCAATGAAGGGCACTGTTGGTGAGCTCGGGGAGTTCGGGCTCATCAGGGAGCTCACCTCCCGTCTCACCACCACCCCGGCGGTCCGGGTCGGCCCCGGCGACGACGCCGCGGTGGTCGCCGCCCCCGACCGCAGGGTCGTGGCGAGCACCGACATACTCGTGGAGGGGCGGCACTTCCGCCGGGACTGGTCCACGGCGTACGACGTGGGCCGCAAGGCGGCCGCCCAGAACCTGGCGGACATCGCCGCCATGGGCGCGGTGCCGACCGCGCTGCTGCTCGGCCTGGTCGTGCCCGCGGAACTCCCGGTCACCTGGCCCACCGAACTGATGGACGGGCTGCGCGACGAGTGCCAGGTCGCCGGAGCCTCCGTGGTCGGCGGAGACGTGGTGCGCGGTGACACCATCACGGTGTCGATCACCGCACTCGGCGATCTGCGCAACCACGAGCCGGTGACGCGCGCCGGCGCACAGCCCGGCGACCTGGTCGCGGTGACCGGCTGGCTGGGCTGGTCCGCCGCCGGGTTCGCGGTGCTCTCCCGCGGCTTCCGCTCGCCCCGCGCCTTCGTGGAGGCCCACCGCCGCCCCGAGCCGCCCTACCACGCGGGCCCCGCGGCGGCCGAGCTCGGCGCGACCGCGATGTGCGACGTCAGCGACGGACTGATCGCCGACCTGGGCCACATCGCGGAGGCCAGCAAGGTCCGCATCGACATCCGTTCCGGCGCCATCGACATCCCCTCGCAGATGAACGACATCGGGCAGGCCGTCGGCGTCGACCCGCTGCAGTGGGTACTGACCGGGGGAGAGGACCACGCGATCGTGGCGACCTTCCCGCCGGACGTGAAGCTGCCGGCCCGCTGGAGGGTGATCGGCGAAGTGCTCAACCTCTCGGCACTGCCCCAGGTCACGGTCGACGGAGCGCCGTGGACCAGGAAGGGCGGCTGGGACCACTTCGGGGACATCGAGTCATGACCGCGGCTCCTCCCCGTGTCCTGACGGTCGCGGGCTCCGACTCCGGGGGCGGCGCCGGCATCCAGGCCGACCTGAAGACGATGCTCGCCCTCGGCGTGCACGGCATGAGCGTGATCACCGCGGTGACCGCGCAGAACTCCCTCGGCGTGCAGGGCGCCTGGGAGCTGCCGGTGGAGGCCGTGCGGGCCCAGTACCGCAGCGTGGTGGACGACATCGGCGTCCAGGCGGTCAAGACCGGGATGCTGGCCTCCGCGGAACTGGTCGAGGCGGTGGCCGAATTGCTCGCCGGGACGGACGCGCCGGCGGTCGTCGACCCGGTGGGCGTCTCCAAGCACGGCGATGCGCTGCTGGCCGCGTCCGCGTTGGACTCCGTACGGACGAAACTGCTGCCGGCGGCGACGGTCGCCACACCGAACATCGACGAGGTGGCCCAACTGACCGGCGTGCGGGTCGGGTCGGAGGACCATCTGCGGGAGGCGGCCGGGGCCATGCTGGCGTACGGGCCGAAGTGGGTGCTGATCAAGGGCGGCCATCTGGCCGGGGACGCCGGGCGGGAGGGCGGGAACCAGGCCGTCGACCTGCTCACCGACGGCACCGAGGAGCACTGGCTGCGCGCCCCCCGCCACGACAACCGGCACACCCACGGCACGGGCTGCACCCTCGCCTCCGCGATCGCCGCGCAACTCGCGAAGGGCCGGTCCGTGCCCCAGGCCGTGACGGCGGCCAAGGACTACGTCACCGCGGCCATCGCGGCCGGCTTCGCGCTCGGCGGCGGAATCGGCCCCGTGGACCACGGCTGGGCCTTCCGGAAGCCGCACGCGGCCGGGTAGCCGCGCAGCGGCCCCGGCCGTCTCCGGGCACGGTCGTTTCCGGGCACGGCAAAAAGCCGGTCCACCGAGGTGGACCGGCTCAGTGCAGCGAACCAGCTGTGGCCGCGCGCTTAGCTGTTGCTGTGCGTCAGCGCGAGACCTTGCCGGCCTTGATGCACGAGGTGCAGGCGTTCACGCGCTTCGGCGTCCCGCCGACCACCGTACGCACACGCTGGATGTTCGGGTTCCAGCGGCGGGACGTACGGCGGTGCGAGTGCGAGATGTTGTTGCCGAAGCCCGGCCCCTTGCCGCAGACGTCGCAGTTGGCAGCCACGGGTCACTCCAAAGACTTCAGATGCACTTACGGTGGATCCCGGCATGCCGGGATCCAGATCTCAGGCTCAGGGAGCACTCCGAAATCCGAGTGGCGTTGCCAGGGTAGAGCCCGACAGGATCGGGCAACCGGAGCAGCATACAACGGCTGCGCCCGTACAGCGAAATTACCATGGCGGCTCCAGGACCCGCCGGGCCCACTTCCGGCCCGCACCGCCCCGGGGTCTACGCTGCCTGCAGTCCAGCAGCTCAGGGAGGCGCAGTGGCGCGGGTGCCGCAGACGTTCGACGCGCCGGCGGTGCGTACCTGGTGCGGTCTGGCACTGCGGGCGCTGGGACGCGCGCGCGAGGAGATCGACGCGATCAACGTCTACCCCGTGGCCGACGGGGACACCGGCACCAACCTGTATCTGACCGTGGAGTCCGCCGTCGCGGCCGTGGAGGCCGTGTTCGCCGCGCACGAGGTGGACGGCGGGGGCGGCTCCGGGGGGCCCACCCTGGCCGACGCCGCGCGGGCGATGGCCCACGGGGCGCTCATCGGTGCGCGCGGCAACTCCGGGACGATCCTCGCCCAGCTGCTGCGCGGCATGGCCCAGGTGCTCGCCGCCGACGGCGAGTGCGCGCACACCGACGGGCACGGCCTGTGCCTGGCCCTGCGGCACGCGGCCGACTCCGCCCGGCAGGCCGTGGCGCACCCCGTGGAGGGCACGGTCCTGACCGTCGCCTCGGCCGCCGCCGACGCGGCCACCGGCACCGAGGGCGACTGCGGGACGGTCGCACGGGCCGCCTACGAGGGAGCGTGCGCGGCCCTCGCCGCGACCCCCGGCCAGCTCGCGGTCCTGGAGCGCTCCGGAGTGGTCGACGCCGGCGGGCGCGGGCTGGTGGCGGTGCTCGCCGCGCTGGTGGAGACGCTCACGGGACAGCTGCCGGGAGAGCCCGCCCTCCTGCCGGGAGCCGGTGCGGTGGCCGGCGTCCTGCCGACCGTGCCCCACGCGCGCGTGGGGCACGCGGAGGACGACGCGCCGGGCGCCTGCGCTCACTCCACGAGCGGTCCGGCCTTCGAGGTGATCTACCTCCTGGACGCGGAGGACGCGGCCGTCGCCCGGCTGCGCGCGCGGCTCGACGCACTCGGGGACTCCCTCGTCGTGGTCGGCGGCGACGGGCTGTGGAACGTGCACGTGCACGTCGACGACGCCGGAGCCGCAGTGGAGGCGGGCGTCGAGGCCGGACGGCCGCACCGCATCCGCATCACGCACTTCGGCACGGGCGGCGCGCACACCACCGGGGCCGTACGGGGGGCGCCCCGGGAGCACGCCCGGCGTGTCGTGGTGGCCGTCGTGCCCGGCGAGGGCCTGGCCGGGCTGTACACCGAGGCCGGGGCGACCGCGGTGCTCGCCCGCCCCGGGGAGCCGCCCGCGAGCGGCGAGCTCGTGGAGGCCGTACGGCGGGCACACGCGCGCGAGGTGGTCCTGCTGCCCAACGACGACGAACTGCGCCACACCGCGGCCGCCGCGGCCGAGCAGGCCCGCGGGGAGGGCATCCGCGTCGCCCTGATCCCGACCCGCTCGGCCGTGCAGGGCATCGCCGCCCTCGCCGTGCACGAGCCCGGGCGCCGCTTCGACGAGGACGTCGTCGCGATGACCTCGGCGGCCGGCGCCACCCGTCACGCCGAGGTCACCGTCGCCGAGCACCAGTCCTGGACCACGGCCGGCATCTGCCAGGCCGGTGACGTCCTCGGCCTCGTCGACGGCGACGTGGCCGTGATCGGCCAGGACGTCACGGCCACCGCCGAGACCGTCCTGGACCGCATGCTCGCGGCCGGCGGCGAGCTGGTCACCCTGGTCCTCGGCGACGAGGTCCCCGACCCCGTCGCCGACCGCCTGCAGGCCCACGTCCGCGAGTCGTACCTCGCGGTGGACACAGTGGTCTACCGAGGCGGCCGTCAAGGAGCGCTGCTGCTCATCGGGGTGGAGTAACCGTTCCTGGGCAGTGAGCGGGAGTGAGTCCGCGCACTGGCACGCCCCGAACGGTTGTGGGCGCACTGGTCGTCCCCCGCGAGCCCCCAGGCACCGCACCCGGCGTACCAGATCGCACGGCAGCGCTACCCCGACCGGCCCAGCACACCGCAAACCCGGAAGCCCGGAAGCCGGCCATCACATGATCGAGCTAAACCGGCCCTATACACACTCCTTGGCGAGCAGTTGCCAACCCCCGGGGCCACGGGAGCCGGCGATTCGGCGTCCCGCCCGCGACGACGTCACGGGAAGCCCCGCTCGGGAACGTGGCCGTCGCCGGCCTGTTTCCGGCCAGAGGGCCCACTTGCGCCTGACGTCAAGTCACCATCCCGCCCAAAATTCGCCGTTGCCCATCGCGATCGTCACAACGCTGAGAAGGCCTCAGTGAGCCGAACGTCGCAGCGCCGGCGGAGGGACTTGGCGACGGCGCGGGGTCGGGCGGTCCCGGTGAGGCGATGACCGCGGAAGGAGGCCGGAGCGCGTCGTCCTAGGACCCTGGCCAGTCGTGTGACCAGGGTTTTCCCGTAGGAGCGCCCGGGGGCGCCGTGGCGACCACGCATTTTGTCAGTGGCGTGGTGTGCAGTGACTCCACCCACCGCTGAAGCGGCAGGCTTCCAGCCAGGAGGCTGCGGTCCAGCCCGAACCGGCCCCTTTCGGGGCAGGGGAGAATTGTCACAGGCCGGGGAAGCGATTCCCCCTCGCTAGGAGATTGAAGGATCTCGTGCCCGCACTGCAAGAACCACTGAAGAAAGTGCTCGGCCCCGCCACCGCCAAGGTGATGGCCGAGTACCTCGGCCTGCACACCGTCGGCGACCTCCTCCACCACTACCCGCGCAGATACGAGGAGCGCGGCCGGCTCACGCACCTCGCCGACCTGCCGATGGACGAGCACGTCACGGTGGTCGCCCAGGTCGCCGACGCCCGCCTGCACACCTTCGCCTCCTCCCGGGCGCCCCGCGGCAAGGGCCAGCGCCTGGAGGTGACGATCACGGACGGCAGCGGCCGGATCCAACTGGTCTTCTTCGGCAACGGCGTGCACAAACCCCACAAGGAACTCCTGCCGGGCACGCGCGCGATGTTCGCGGGCAAGGTCTCCGTCTTCAACCGGAGGATCCAACTGGCCCATCCGGCGTACGAGTTGCTGAAGCAGGACACCGGAGAAGCGGTCGAGAGCTGGGCCGGCGCCCTCATCCCCATCTACCCGGCCACCGCCAAGCTGGAGTCCTGGAAGATCGGCAAGGCGGTCCAGACCGTCCTGCCCAGCGCCCAGGAAGCCGTCGACCCGCTGCCCGACACCCTCCGCGCGGGCCGCGGCCTGGTCGCCCTGCCCGAGGCCCTGCTCAAGATCCACCGCCCGCACACCAAGGCGGACATCGCCGACGCCCGCGCCCGCCTGAAGTGGGACGAGGCCTTCGTCCTCCAGGTCGCCCTCGCCCGCCGCCGCCACGCGGACACCCAACTCCCCGCCGTTCCCCGCCGGCCCGGGCCCGACGGTCTCCTCGCCGCCTTCGACGACCGCCTCCCCTTCACCCTCACCGAGGGCCAGCAGAAGGTCTCCGAGGAGATCTTCGGCGACCTGGCCACCGAGCACCCGATGCACCGCCTGCTCCAGGGCGAGGTCGGCAGCGGCAAGACGCTGGTCGCCCTGCGCGCCATGCTCGCCGTCGTCGACGCCGGCGGACAGGCCGCGATGCTCGCGCCCACCGAGGTGCTGGCCCAGCAGCACCACCGGTCGGTCACCGAGATGATGGGGGAGCTGGCCGAAGGAGGCATGCTGGGCGGGGCCGAGCACGCCACCAAGGTGGTGCTGCTCACCGGCTCCATGGGCGCCGCCGCCCGGCGGCATGCCCTGCTCGACCTGGCCACCGGGGAGGCCGGCATCGTCATCGGCACACACGCGCTGATCGAGGACAAGGTCCAGTTCCACGACCTGGGCCTGGTCGTCGTGGACGAACAGCACCGCTTCGGTGTCGAGCAGCGCGACGCCCTGCGGGGCAAGGGCAAGCAGCCTCCGCACCTGCTCGTCATGACCGCGACCCCCATCCCGCGCACGGTCGCGATGACGGTCTTCGGCGATCTGGAGACCTCCGTCCTCGACCAGCTCCCGGCGGGCCGCTCGCCCATCGCCAGCCACGTCGTCCCGGCCGCCGACAAGCCGCACTTCCTCGCCCGGGCCTGGGAGCGGGTGCGCGAGGAGGTGGCAGGCGGCCACCAGGCGTACGTGGTCTGCCCGCGCATCGGGGACGAGGAGGAGGACGCCAAGAAGGGCGCCCGGAAGAAGTCTCCCGAGGACGAGGCGGAGAAGCGTCCGCCGCTCGCCGTCCTCGACATCGCCGACCAGCTCGCCAAGGGACCACTGCACGGCCTGAGGGTCGAGGTGCTGCACGGGCGCATGCAGCCCGACGACAAGGACGCCGTCATGCGCCGCTTCGCCGCCGGCGACACCGATGTCCTGGTCGCCACCACGGTCATCGAGGTCGGGGTGAACGTGCCGAACGCCACCGCGATGGTGATCATGGACGCCGACCGCTTCGGAGTCTCCCAGCTGCACCAGCTGCGCGGTCGCGTCGGCCGTGGCTCCGCGCCCGGCCTGTGCCTGCTGGTCACCGAGATGCCCGAGGCGAGCGCGGCCCGCCAGCGGCTGAACGCGGTGGCCTCCACTCTCGACGGCTTCGAGCTCTCCCGCATCGACCTCGAACAGCGCCGCGAGGGCGACGTCCTCGGCCAGGCCCAGTCCGGCGCTCGCTCCAGCCTGCGGGTGCTCGCGGTCATCGACGACGAGGAGATCATCGCCGAGGCCCGCGAGGAGGCAGTCGCCCTGGTGGCCGCCGACCCGGACCTGGAGCACCTGCCCGGACTGCGCACGGCCCTGGACGCGTTGCTGGACGACGAGCGGGAGCAGTACTTGGAGAAGGGCTGACGGATACCTGGAGAAGCACTGACAGACTGGGAACAGGCCAGAACCCGGACCGCACCGGGACCGGACCGCACGGACAAGGACCAAGGACATGACCCGCGTGATCGCCGGCCGGGCCGGTGGACGCCGTCTCGCCGTACCGCCGGGCCACGGCACTCGCCCCACCTCCGACCGGGCGCGCGAGGGCCTGTTCTCCACCTGGCAGTCACTGCTCGGCGGCCCGCTGGACGGCGAACGGGTCCTGGACCTGTACGCCGGCTCGGGCGCCGTCGGCCTGGAGGCGCTGTCCCGCGGCGCCGGGCACACCCTGCTCGTGGAGGCCGACGCACGCGCGGTCCGCACGCTCCGTCAGAACGTGCGGGCACTCGGCCTGCCCGGCGCCGAGGTGCGAGCGGCCAAAGCGGAACAGATCGTCCACTCCCCGCCGCCGGACGAACCGTACGACATCGTCTTCCTCGACCCCCCGTACACCGTCACCGACGACGATCTCCGCGAGATCCTGCTCACACTCCGCACCCAGGGGTGGCTCACGGAGGACGCCCTCGTCACCGTGGAGCGCAGCACCAGAGGCGGTGAGTTCGGATGGCCGCCCGGCTTCGACGCGATCCGGGCCCGTCGTTACGGCGAGGGGACGTTTTGGTACGGTCGCGCAGCCCCTACGAGCGAACACGCACCATGACCGGACCGGAGAGCGAGGGATCCCAGTTGCGCCGCGCCGTCTGTCCCGGGTCGTTCGACCCCATCACCAACGGACACCTCGACATCATCGCCCGCGCCTCCCGCCTCTACGACGAGGTGTACGTGGCGGTGATGATCAACCAGTCCAAGAAGGGCCTGTTCGAGATCGACGAGCGGATCGACCTGATCCGCCAGGTCACCGCCGAGTACGGCAACGTCCGGGTCGAGGCCTTCCACGGCCTCCTCGTCGACTTCTGCAAGCAGCGCGACATCCCCGCCATCGTCAAGGGCCTGCGCGCCGTCAGCGACTTCGACTACGAGCTGCAGATGGCCCAGATGAACAACGGCCTCTCCGGTGTCGAGACGCTCTTCGTGCCCACCAACCCCACCTACAGCTTCCTGTCGTCCTCCCTGGTCAAGGAGGTCGCGGCCTGGGGCGGCGACGTCTCGCACCTGGTGCCGCCGCAGATCCTGGACGCCCTTACCCGGCGCCTGCGGAAGGACTGAGCCGTCGGCGGCCCGTCACCCGGTGTCCGGCGGTCACCTCATGGCCGTACAGTCGTCCCGTCGGTCTCCGACGCATCGGTAGTTCAACTCACTTGCAGAGAGTGGCGAGCACACGGTGGACGTGCAGAACAAGCTCGACGAGATCGTGGCCACGGTCTCCAACGCCCGGTCCATGCCCATGTCGGCGTCGTGCGTGGTCAACCGCGCCGAGCTGCTCGCGCTGCTCGAAGAGGTGCGCCAGGCCCTGCCCGGCTCGCTCGCGCAGGCGCAGGAGCTGATCGGCGACCGCGACCAGATGGTCGAGGAGGCCCGGCGTGAGGCCGAGCGGATCATCGAGAGCGCGCACGCCGAGCGCGGCTCGCTGATCTCCGGCACCGAGATCGCCCGCCGCTCCCAGGCCGAGGCCGACCGGATCCTCACCGAGGCCCGCCAGGAGGCCGAGGAGGTCCGCGCCGAGGCCGACGACTACGTCGACTCCAAGCTCGCCAACTTCGAGGTCGTCCTCACCAAGACCCTCGGCTCGGTCGGCCGTGGCCGCGAGAAGCTGCTCGGCACCGGGCCCGGCCTCGACGAGGACGGCTACGAGGACGAGGACGCCCCCGAGCGCAGCCACGACCCGGAGACCCTGCGCCGCAACGCCGACGACTACGTCGACGCCAAGCTCGGCGCCTTCGAGGCGGTCCTCGCCAAGACCCTGGACGCCGTAGGCCGCGGCCGCCAGAAGCTGCACGGCCGCATCGCCACCGACGAGCTCGGCGCCCTCGCCGACGACACCACCACCGTCCAGCACTCCAGCGACGCCGACTACCTCGCCGACCTCGCGGCCCTCGCCGACACCCCGTCGGTCCCGGCCCAGGCCGCGCCCGCCGAGCAGCCCGCCCAGCCGCAGTACGAACCGCAGCCGGCCTACGGCTACCAGCAGCCCGCACAGACCGACCCGTACGGTGGCTACCAGCAGGGTTACGGCGGCCAGGACCAGTACGGCTACCAGCAGGCCGACCAGTCGTACGCCTACCAGGGCTACGACGCCCACCAGCAGCCGTACGACCCCGGCCAGGCCCAGCAGGGGCACCAGGACCACCACGGCTACGCCCAGCCGCAGGCACACGCCCTCGACGAGACCAGCCTCTTCGACACCAGCATGATCAGCGCCGAACAGCTGCGCGCCTACGAGCAGGGCCGCGGTCTGTAGGCGGACACCGGCCACCGGCCACCGGATTGGGACGAGAGCGGAAGGTCCAGTATCCTAGCTCTTCGGTCGCGTGTACGTCCGTGATCCGCGCTGCCCGGGAGCACCTCCGGGTCGGCGTCCCGCCGAGTTCGGAAACCGAAAGCAGGAATGGCCCACAACGCCCGCCTCGACCACCGCAACCCTCTCGTGTTCGACACGCACCGACTGGGGCGGCGGCCCGGCGCGCTGCAGCGCCTGACCCGTACGGTCCCCGCGCCCGCAGACCTCGGTCTCAAGGGAGTGATCGGAGTGCCGGAAGGCACCCCGATGGAGCTCGAACTCCGGCTCGAGTCGGTCATGGAAGGGGTGCTCGTCACGGGCACCGCCCGTGCACGGGCCGAGGGGGAGTGCGTAAGGTGTCTGGAGCCGCTCGGGTTCGATCTCGAAGCGGACTTCCAGGAGCTGTTCTCGTACCCTGACGCCGACGAGCGGGGCCGTGGGATCGCACGGTCCGACGAAAGCGCCGCCGACGACGAGGAGGACGAGGACAGGCTCTTCCTCGAGGACGAACTGTTCGACCTCGAACCTCTGCTGCGCGATGCGGTGGTGCTCGCACTGCCGATGCAGCCGGTGTGCCAGGAAGACTGCCCGGGTCTGTGCTCCCAGTGCGGAGCGCGGCTCGCTGACTATCCGGACCACCACCACGACGCCGTCGACATCCGTTGGGCGGCTTTGCAGGGACTCGCCGACACCATGAAGGACGGCGAGAAGGACGAGATGGGCGGCGCCGGAGCGGGCGTCGACGAGAAGCAGGAGAAGTAGCCGTGGCTGTTCCGAAGCGGAAGATGTCGCGCAGCAACACGCGCCACCGCCGGTCGCAGTGGAAGGCTGCGGTCCCCACCCTGGTTGCGTGCGAGCGCTGCCACGAGCCCAAGCAGCAGCACATCGCGTGCCCGTCGTGCGGCACCTACAACAAGCGCCAGGTCCTCGAGGTCTGAGCGGCTGGTGAGAGGCACTGTGTCCACTGCCAAGAAGGCGGAAGGCGCCGAAGCAGGCAGTCCCCGCCGACGCGGAAGTGCTCCGTCGGACAACACGGCCTCGTCCCACACGCTTCTGGAAGGGCGGCTCGGCTACACGATCGAGTCCGCCCTTCTGGTGCGTGCGCTGACCCACCGTTCCTACGCGTACGAGAACGGCGGTCTGCCGACGAACGAGCGGCTGGAGTTCCTCGGTGACTCCGTCCTCGGCCTCGTCGTCACGGACACGCTGTACCGCACCCACCCCGACCTGCCCGAGGGCCAGCTGGCCAAGCTGCGGGCCGCGGTGGTCAACTCGCGTGCGCTGGCGGAGGTCGGCCGCGGCCTCGACCTGGGCTCCTTCATCCGGCTCGGCCGCGGTGAAGAGGGCACGGGCGGCCGGGACAAGGCGTCCATCCTCGCCGACACCCTGGAAGCGGTGATCGGCGCGGTCTATCTCGACCAGGGCCTCGACGCGGCCTCCGAACTGGTGCACCGCCTGTTCGACCCGCTGATCGAGAAGTCCTCCAACCTCGGAGCCGGCCTGGACTGGAAGACGTCCCTCCAGGAGCTCACCGCGACCGAAGGGCTCGGCGTACCCGAGTACCTGGTCACGGAGACCGGCCCCGACCACGAGAAGACCTTCACTGCTGCCGCCCGCGTCGGAGGCGTCTCGTACGGCACCGGCACCGGCCGCAGCAAGAAGGAGGCGGAACAGCAGGCCGCCGAGTCCGCATGGCGGTCCATCCGGGCCGCGGTGGACGAACGCGCCGAGGCGGCACAGTCCGCCGAGGACACCGAGGACACCGAGGCCGCTGAGGGCACCGACGAGGCGTCGGCTTCCGCCTGATCCACCGCACGACCCGAGCGCCCGCCCCGCCCCGGGGCGGGCGCTCGGCCCATACGGCGGCCCTCGTGGCCGCGGAGGTACAGGGGAGTCATGCCCGAGTTGCCCGAGGTCGAGGTCGTACGGCGTGGTCTGGAGCGGTGGGTCGCCCACCGCGGCGTCGCCGGTGTCGAGGTACTGCATCCACGCGCGATACGCCGTCACCCGGCGGGCGCGGAGGACTTCGCGCACCGGCTGAAGGGCCACCGCGTCGGACTGCCCAGCCGCCGCGGCAAGTACCTGTGGCTGCCCCTCGAGGACAGCGGCCAGGCGATCCTGGCCCACCTCGGAATGAGCGGCCAACTGCTCGTCCAGCCGCTCGAGGCGCCCGCCGAGAAACATCTGCGCGTCCGCGTCCGCTTCGACGACGCGCTGGACACCGAGCTCCGCTTCGTCGACCAGCGCACCTTCGGCGGCCTGTCACTGCACGACACCACCCCCGACGGGCTGCCCGACGTCATCGCGCACATCGCCCGCGACCCCCTCGACCCACTGTTCGACGACGAGGCCTTCCACCAGGCGCTGCGCCGCAAGCGGACCACCATCAAACGGGCCCTGCTCGACCAGTCGCTGATCAGCGGCGTCGGCAACATCTACGCGGACGAGGCGCTGTGGCGGGCCCGCATCCACTACGAGCGCCCCACCGCCGGCTTCACCCGCCCGCGCACCGCCGAACTCCTCGGCCACATCCGGGACGTGATGCACGCGGCCCTCGCCGTGGGCGGCACCAGCTTCGACAGCCTCTACGTCAACGTCAACGGCGAGTCCGGCTACTTCGACCGCTCCCTGGACGCCTACGGCCGCGAGGGCCTGCCCTGCCGCCGCTGCGCCACCCCGCTGCGCCGCCGCCCCTGGATGAACCGCTCCAGCTACTACTGCCCGAAGTGCCAGCGGGCGCCGCGCCCGACGGCGTGACGCCCGGGGTGGCACCGACGGGGAGTCGGCGTCACCCCGGGAGCCCGCGGTGCCGTCAGTAGCCGAAGTTCTGCGTCCACCACGGCCCGCCGGCGCCGAAGTGCACGCCGACGCCCAGGCTCTTGAAGTCGCAGTTCAGTATGTTGGCCCGGTGGCCGGGGCTGTTCATCCAGGCATCCATCACCGCCGCCGCGTCGGCCTGGCCGCGGGCTATGTTCTCGCCGCCGAGGTTGGTGATGCCTGCCTTCGCCGCCCGGTCCCACGGCGAGGCGCCGCTGGGGTCGGTGTGGTCGAAGAAGCCGTCGTCGGCCATGGCCGTGCTGAAGTCCCCGGCGAGACCGGCCAGCGCGCTGCTCGCCGCCAGGGGGACGCACCCCACCTTGGCCCGCTCCGCGTTGACGAGCCTGAGTACCTCGGCCTCCACGGCGGCCTCCTTGGAGAGCCCTGCCGGAGCCTTCGCCCTGCCCGGTGCCTTGGTGGCCGCGCCGGCCGGTGGGGTATCCGGCTTCGCCGTCGTGTCCGGTGCCGCGGTCGGCTTCGTCGCCGGCGCCTTCGTGGGCGCGGCCGACGGCGAGGCGGTGTCCGGCGCGGAGGGCGGGGCCGACTCCGAGGCGGACTGCGTGGGCGAGGTGGGCCGGCCCGCGTCGCGGCTCGTGGAGGAGTCGCCGGCCCGGTCGCCCGGGTCGGCGCTGCCGGACGTACCGCCCTGCGGGCTCTCACTGCTCGTCGGCGAGTCCGCGGCCTGCACCGTGTCGGCGCCACCGCTGTTCCCGCCGCCCAGCTTGTAGTTCTCCAGGCCCGGCACGGCTCCGGTGGCCACCGCCACCGTGCCGAGGGCGACCGCGGCCGAGACGCCGAGCAGCCCCGTGCGGACCGGTGTAGCGGCCTTCTTCTTCCGGCGGTGGCCGCGCTCGCGCGGCCCGTCCGACGGGCTGAAGCCCTCGGCCGGGAAGGTCACGGTGTCGGTGGCGCGGGCGTAGTCGTCGTCCGTCGCGAAGAGGTACTCCTCGGCCCTGGTGTAGGCGTCGGCGTACAGGTCCGGGTTCAGGTAGGGCGCGATGCCCATGCGGTCGTCGTGGTCCTGCGGGTGGGTGTCCCGCGGATCGTGGCCCAGCGGGTAAGAGCCGTGTGTCTCCGTGACCCCCGTGGCGCGGCCCGTGGCGGCGCGGCCGGCGTCCGAGCGTCGGTGGCGTCCCATGTCCTGGCCTTCCTCGTCCCTGGCGGTCGACACGCGCCCTGAGCCGTCGCGGTCAACCCAACTCACTCGATCGAGTGAGTTTCATATGAGATTCATTGGGTCCGGACGGTACCGCATGAGGGGAGGGGAGGAAGTGTCCGGAGAGACATTGGCCGGTTAGGTTGCCGTCATGAGTGAGGATGTGCGACTGGTCGCCTGGGTGCGTGGACGTGTCCAGGGAGTGGGTTTCCGCTGGTTCACGCGGGCCAGGGCCCTGGAGATCGGCGGGCTGAGTGGTTTTGCTCTCAATCTGGGCGACGGACGGGTGCAGGTGGTCGCCGAGGGCACCCGAGAGGCCTGCCAGAAGCTCCTCGACTGGCTGCAGGGCGCCGACACGCCCGGGCGCGTGGACGGTGTCACCGAGATCTGGGACACACCTCGTGGTGGCTACGACGGCTTCGCGATCCGCTGACCGTGTGACGCTCCGTGGCCCGGACGAAAGCAGCGAAAGCCGCCACCGGGATCTGCCCGGAGGGGGGCCCGGAAGGAAAACGAGCAGGTGGTTGCCGAGAAACGCTTGCCGTGGCAGGCTCGGCAGGGCAGGATGATCGCCACGCCCCGAAGGGCCCGCAGGAGTCGCAGCGCCACCATTTTCCGGTCGCGTGCCCCCGGGACACCCATCGATACGGGGCGTGATCGTGTTGACCGTCAAACTTTTTGGTGAGACGCTGAAAGCCCGCGCACCTTGGCTGTTTGGCATGGATGAACGGCAGCACAAACTCAACAGTGCCAGGCACCACGGGTGCGAATCCCTCACGACCCACACCGCTTCGGTCGGTCACTCAGTGTGGAGGACCATCCATCATGGCAAAGGCGCTTCTCGGTTACGTCGGCGGCTCCGACCCGCGACTCCTCGCCGAGATGCGACGGCTCCAGCAGCGCGTCCAGGACCTGGAATCCGAGCTGGTACGGATCCAGGCGGAGAACGACGCGCTGGCGGCTGCCGCTTCTCACGACAGGATCATGGAGCGCGTCGACGCACACCAGGCGGAGCCTGCGCTCACCTGATCACTGCATCGCACAACGACACAGTGGTTGGGTTGCCCGTATCAACCGCTCAGTTGTCAGATGTTGCAAGGGACGCCTCGGCGTCCCTTCTTTCTTCCCCCGGCCTTTCCCGCCCCGCGCATCCTTTCACCATCTCAACCTCTGGTGTGCCCTGCATGTTCATGCGTGAAACCGCGCGGTTGCGAGGGTTCGTGGAATGGGATAACGGCGGCGGGTAAAGTCCGAAGCCGTGCACCTCAAGGCCCTGACCCTCCGCGGGTTCAAGTCGTTCGCCTCGGCGACCACGCTCCGGTTCGAACCGGGGATCACGTGCGTCGTCGGACCGAACGGCTCGGGCAAGTCCAATGTGGTGGACGCGCTCAGCTGGGTCATGGGCGAACAGGGCGCCAAATCGCTGCGCGGCGGCAAGATGGAGGACGTCATCTTCGCCGGCACCACCGGGCGTCCGCCGCTCGGCCGCGCCGAGGTGTCGCTGACCATCGACAACTCCGACGGGGCGCTGCCCATCGAGTACGCCGAGGTCACCATCACACGGATCATGTTCCGCAACGGCGGCAGCGAGTACCAGATCAACGGCGACACCTGCCGGCTGCTCGACATCCAGGAGCTGCTGTCGGACTCCGGCATCGGCCGCGAGATGCACGTCATCGTCGGGCAGGGCCAGCTCGACTCCGTCCTGCACGCCGACCCCATGGGCCGCCGCGCCTTCATCGAGGAGGCCGCAGGCGTCCTCAAGCACCGCAAGCGCAAGGAGAAGGCGCTCAGGAAACTGGACGCGATGCAGGCCAACCTCGCGCGCGTGCAGGACCTCACCGACGAACTGCGCCGCCAGCTCAAGCCGCTGGGCCGGCAGGCGGCGGTCGCCCGCCGGGCGGCGGTCATCCAGGCCGACCTCCGCGACGCCCGCCTGCGCCTGCTGGCCGACGACCTCGTACGTCTCCGCGAGGCCCTGAAGACCGAGATCGCCGACGAGGCGGCCCTGAAGGAACGCAAGGAGGCCGCCGAGCAGGAACTGAGGAAGGCCCTGCGGCGCGAGGCCCTGCTGGAGGACGAGGTGCGCCGGCTCGCCCCGCGCCTGCAGCGTGCCCAGCAGACCTGGTACGAGCTGTCCCAGCTCGCCGAACGCGTGCGCGGCACGATCTCGCTCGCCGACGCGCGCGTGAAGAGCGCCACCTCCGCGCCGCCCGAGGAGCGGCGCGGCCGCGACCCGGAGGACCTGGAGCGCGAGGCCGCCCGGATCCGCGAGCAGGAGGCCGAGCTGGAGGCGGCCCTCGAAGCGGCTCAGCGGGCACTGGACGACACCGTCGCCCACCGCGCCGAGCTGGAACGCGAACTCGCCGTCGAGGAGCGCCGCCTGAAGGACGCGGCCCGCGCCGTCGCCGACCGCCGCGAGGGCCTGGCCCGGCTCAGCGGCCAGGTGAACGCGGCCCGCTCGCGCGCCGCCTCCGCCCAGGCCGAGATCGACCGGCTGGCCGCCGCCCGGGACGAGGCCCAGGAACGGGCCGTCCACGCCCAGGAGGAGTACGAGGCCCTCAAGGCCGAGGTCGACGGCCTCGACGCCGGCGACGAAGAGCTCGCCGGCCGGCACGAGGCGGCCAAGGCGGCCCTCGCCGAGGCGGAGGCCGCCCTCTCGGCCGCCCGCGAGGCCGTCACGGCGGCCGAACGCGAACGGGCGGCGACCCGGGCCCGCCACGACGCCCTGGCCACCGGCCTGCGCCGCAAGGACGGCACCGGCGCCCTGCTCGACGCGAGAGACCGCCTCATCGGCCTCCTGGGCCCCGCCGCCGAACTCCTGACGGTCACCCCCGGCCACGAAACCCCCCTGGCCACCGCCTTCGGCACCGCCGCCGACGCCCTCGCGGTCACCTCCCCCTCCGCGGCCGCGGACGCCCTCCGCCTCCTGCGCAAACAGGACGCGGGCCGCGCGGCCCTGCTCCTCGCGGCCTCCGACGTGCCGGGGAGCGAGCGGGCCGAGGACCGTACCGCGGCCGGACACCCCTTCGCCGCCGACCTCGTCGGCGGTCCCGCCGAACTGATGCCCGCCGTACGTCGCCTGCTGCGGGGGATCGTCGTCGTCGGCACGCTGGAGGACGCCGAGGACCTGGTCCGGGCTCGGCCCGACCTCACGGCCGTGACCGCGGAAGGGGATCTGCTCGGGGCGCACTTCGCGCAGGGCGGGTCCGCCGGCGCGCCCAGTCTGCTGGAGGTACAGGCCGCCGTGGACGAGGCCGCCGCCGAGCTCGAAGAGCTCGCCGTACGGTGCGAGGAGCTGACCGAGGCACAGCAGCGGGCCGGAGAGCACCGCGAGGAGCACGCCGCCCTGGTCGAGGAGCTGGGCGAGCGGCGGCGGGCCGCCGACCGGGAGAAATCCGCCGTGGCCCAGCAGCTCGGCCGGCTCGCCGGGCAGGCGCGCGGCGCCGCCGGGGAGGCCGAACGGTCCACAGCCGCCGCCGCCCGCGCCCAGGAGGCCCTCGACGAGGCGCTCCAAGAGGTCGAGGAACTCGCCGAACGGCTCGCCGTCGCCGAGGAGACGCCGATCGAGGAGGAGCCCGACACCTCCGTACGGGACCGGCTCGCCGCCGACGGCGCCAACGCCCGCCAGACCGAGATGGAGGCCCGCCTCCAGGTCCGTACGCACGAGGAACGTGTCAAGGGACTGGCCGGCCGGGCCGACTCCCTGGACCGGGCCGCCCGCGCCGAACGCGAGGCACGCGCGCGTGCCGAGCAGCGGCGCGCCCGGCTGCGCCATGAGGCGGCCGTCGCCGGGGCGGTCGCCTCCGGCACCCGGCAGCTGCTCGCACACGTCGAGGTCTCCGTGGCCCGCGCCGAGCGGGAACGCGCCGCCGCCGAGGCCGCGAAGGCCCGGCGCGAGCAGGAACTGACCGCCGCCCGCGCCGAGGGACGCGAGCTCAAGGCCGAACTCGACAAGCTGACGGACTCCGTCCACCGCGGCGAGGTCCTCGGCGCCGAGAAGCGGCTGCGCATCGAACAGCTGGAGACCAGGGCGTTGGAGGAACTCGGTGTCGAACCGGCGGGGCTGGTGGCGGAGTACGGGCCGCACCAGCTCGTGCCGCCCTCACCGCCCGCCGAGGGCGAGCAGCTGCCGGAGGCTGAATCCGACAGCGGCTCCGCCGCGGGCTCGCATCCGCGCAACCGGCCCCGCCCCTTCGCGCGGGCCGAGCAGGAGAAGCGGCTGAAGGCCGCCGAGCGCGCCTACCGGCAGCTCGGCAAGGTCAACCCGCTGGCCCTGGAGGAGTTCGCGGCACTGGAGGAACGCCACAAGTTCCTCAGTGAGCAGCTCGAGGACCTCAAGAAGACCCGAGCCGACCTCCTCCAGGTCGTCAAGGAGGTCGACGAGCGCGTCGAGCAGGTCTTCACCGAGGCCTACCGGGACACCGCCCGCGAGTTCGAGGGAGTCTTCGGCCGGCTCTTCCCGGGCGGCGAGGGACGTCTCGTACTGACCGACCCCGACAACATGCTCACCACGGGCGTCGACGTCGAGGCCCGCCCGCCGGGCAAGAAGGTCAAGCGGCTGTCCCTGCTCTCCGGCGGCGAGCGGTCGCTGACGGCCGTCGCACTGCTCGTGTCCATCTTCAAGGCCCGCCCGAGCCCGTTCTACGTCATGGACGAGGTCGAGGCCGCCCTGGACGACACCAACCTCCAGCGGCTGATCCGGATCATGCAGGAGCTGCAGGAGACCTCGCAACTCATCGTGATCACGCACCAGAAGCGCACCATGGAAGTGGCGGACGCGCTCTACGGCGTCTCCATGCAGGGCGACGGTGTGTCGAAGGTCATCAGCCAGCGGCTGCGCTAGCCGAAGCACGGGCCCGGACGGAGGCCCCGCCGCGAGAACTCCCTTGCCATGGACCCCGCGTGCCGCCGCGACTTCGGGGTAGTCGGATCATGTCCAGTGCTTGACTACAGCACTTGAACATAAACCCACCCAGTGGTGCCGTAAAAGTTCATGTAGTAGCAGGTAGCAGCAGGGGTATTGACTTCGATATTTGAAGACATGGTCTCTGCGGCGTTGCTTTTGCCTTCAGATCTCACCTGAAAGGGCTGCCCCCCACCCCGGCAGCGTTGCCGGTGCGCCCGAGGAGTACACGTGACAAGCACAGAGCAGGCCCCCAGGCCAGGAGCCAGTACGGCTCATCCCGATCATCTCGGGCACGTCATCTTCATCGCGGCGTCGGCCGCCATGGGCGGTTTCCTCTTCGGTTACGACAGCTCCGTGATCAATGGCGCCGTCGAGGCCATCCGTCACCGCTACGGCATCGGATCCGCGGAGCTGGCCCAGGTCATCGCCATCGCCCTGATCGGCTGCGCCGTCGGCGCCGCGACCGCGGGCCGCATAGCCGACCGCATCGGCCGCATCCTGTGCATGCGGATAGCCGCGATCCTGTTCACCATCAGCTCCATCGGCTCGGCCCTGCCCTTCGCCCTGTGGGACCTCGCCTTCTGGCGCATCATCGGCGGCTTCGCCATCGGCATGGCCTCCGTCATCGGCCCCGCCTACATCGCCGAGGTCGCCCCGCCCGCCTACCGCGGTCGCCTGGGTTCCTTCCAGCAGGCCGCGATCGTCGTCGGCATCGCCATATCCCAGCTGGTCAACTGGGGTCTGCTCCACGCCGCCGGCGGCAACCAGCGCGGCCGTCTGATCGGCCTGGAGGCCTGGCAGGTCATGCTGGGCGTGATGGTCATCCCGGCCGTGCTGTACGGGCTGCTCTCCTTCGTCATCCCCGAGTCCCCGCGCTTCCTGGTCTCCGTCGGCCGCCGCGCCCGCGCCCGCGAGATCCTCGCCGAGGTCGAGGGCAGGGACGTCGACCTCGACGCCCGTGTGGCCGAGATCGAGACCGCCATGAGGCGCGAGCACAAGCCCAGCTTCAAGGACCTGCTCGGCGACAGCTTCCTCTTCAAGCGGATCGTCTGGATCGGCATCGGCCTGTCCGCCTTCCAGCAGTTCGTCGGCATCAACGTCGCGTTCTACTACTCCACGACGCTGTGGCAGTCGGTCGGCATCAACCCGACGGACTCGTTCCTCTACTCGTTCACGACATCGATCATCAACATCGTCGGCACCGTGATCGCGATGATCTTCGTGGACCGCATCGGCCGCAAGCCGCTCGCGCTCATCGGCTCGGCCGGGATGGTCGTCGGCCTGGGTCTGGAGGCCTGGGCGTTCTCGCACCCCCTGGTCAACGGCAAGCTGCCGGCCCCCCAGGGCCTGATCGCCCTGCTCGCCGCCCACCTCTTCGTCCTCTTCTTCGCCCTGTCCTGGGGTGTGGTCGTCTGGGTCCTGCTCGGTGAGATGTTCCCGAACAGGATCCGCGCCGCCGCCCTGGGCGTGGCTGCCTCCGCCCAGTGGATCGCCAACTGGGCCATCACCGCGAGCTTCCCGTCGCTGGCCGACTGGAACCTCTCCGGCACCTACATGATCTACACGTTCTTCGCGGCGCTCTCCATCCCGTTCGTCCTGAAGTTCGTCAAGGAGACGAAGGGCAGGGCGCTGGAGGAGATGGGATGACCGTTCCCGGGCAGTGAGCGGGAGCGAGTCCGCTCGCAGGCACGCCCCGAACGGGTTGGGGCGCACATCGGCGTCCCCCGCGACCGGAGGACGCCGATGTGCACGCCTTGCGGCCTGGCCATGTGGATGCGGCCAGAGGCGGCGGGGAGGCCCTGAACCATCTCGCTGGTGGAGCAGGGGCCCCGTACTCCCTCCCCCGGAGGGGGCGCCCCCGGGCACCGCACCCGGCGTCCCGGATCGCACGGCAGCGTCCCCCCGGCCGGCCCAGCACGCCGCAAGGCCGTCAGCCGCCCGGCCCGGTCACCGCCCGGGCGGGGCGGCGGTTTTCGCCGGCGAGTCCCACCCGCGGACGAGGGGAGTCGGGGCGCTTCGGACGCCCAGGGGTTCCAGCCGCTCGACGGGCTTCGCGGTGGCCGCCGCCCGGGGCGGTACCGGCGGCTTGGGCAGCACCAGGTACAGCAGGCCGGAGATCACAATCGTCGCGATCCAGCCGAGGCCGTACTCGCCGATGACGTTGTTCCCGGCCAGCGGGCCGGTGAACCAGACGGAGGTGGTGAACATCAGCCCCGCGGCGAGGCCGGTCGCCCAGGCGGTGACCGCGGCGGGGGAGAAGCCGCCCCGGTACCAGTAGGCGCTGGTGCGGCTGGTGTCGGCCATGGCCCGGCCGTCGTACTCCGTGCGCCGCAGCATGTCCGCGCCGAAGACACCGACCCAGGCGGAGAAGGCGACCGCGAGCAGCGACAGGAAGGCGATGAACGAGCCCAGGAAACTGGTCGCCACCAGCATCAGCACACCGCCGAACACCAGAGAGATCACGGCGTTGACCGACACCGCCCAGTGGCGCGGCACCTTGAAACCCAGGGTCTGCGCGGTGAAGCCGGCCGAGTACATCGACATCGCGTTGATCAGCAGCATGCCGATCAGCGCGATCAGCAGATACGGCACCGCGATCCAGGTCGGCAGGATCCTCCCGAGGAAGGAGACCGGGTCGGCGGCCGAGGCGAGGTCCGGCACGGAGACCGCCATCACCGCGCCCATGAGGACCATCGGCAGGACGACGATGCCGGCGCCGCCGACCGAGGTGCCCACGATCGCCCTGGCGGAGGCCGTACGCGGCAGATAGCGCGTGAAGTCCGGCGCCGACGGGATCCAGCTGACGCCGCCCGCCGCGACCATGCCGATACCGGTGATCACCGCGGCCGTCGAACCGGCGGAGTGGGCGAACACCCTCGGCCAGTCGGTGTCCACGATCAGGAAGGCGAGGACCAGGACCGAGAACAGACCGAAGAGGTAGGTCGCGTACTTGTTGCACTTCTGCACGGCGTTGATGCCGAGCCCGGAGATCGCGAAGGTCGCGGCGACGAACGCCAGCAGCGTCACCATGTCCAGCGCGCTGTTCGCCTTCAGGCCGAACAGGATGTGCAGGATGGTGAGCATCGCGTAGGCACCGACCACCGCGTTGATCGTCTCCCAGCCCCAGCGGGCCACCCAGATCAGCGAGCCGGGCAGCAGGTTGCCGCGCTGCCCGAAGACCGCCCGGGACAGCGCCATGCCGGGCGCCCCGCCGCGCTTGCCCGCGATGCCGATGAGCCCGACCAGGCCGTACGACACGACAGGGGCGGCGACGGCGACGACGAGCGCCTGCCAGAGATTGAGGCGGTACGCCACGACGAGGCTCGCGCCCATGGTGAGCAGCAGCACGCTGATGTTGGCGCCGACCCAGGTGGGGAACAGCTCGCGGGTTCTGGCGGTGCGCTCATGATCGGGCACCTGTTCGATGCCGCGGGTTTCCAGTGCGCCTTCTGTCTCGGGGGTCTTGCTCATGCGGTCTTGCTCATGAAGAAGGGTTCCGTGCCTGGGTCGGGGAGAGGGGAGGGGGGTTCTGCGCGTATGGACGCGACCCGCCCCATCCTACTTTGATCCGACTTTTGCCATTCAGTGGCGTTTGTCTCCTCGCCGAAGAAACAAGCCCCCTCAGGCCGGGAACCATGGCTGATACTGGCAGGGTTATGGAAACCATCATCCTTGCTGTAGTCATCGCCGTGGTGGTGCTCGGCGCGCTCGGCGGGCTCATCGTCGGCAGCAGGCGGAGGAAGCCGCTGCCCCCGCCGCCGCCCACGCCCCCCGACATCACCGCCCCTCCGGCCGAGCCGCACGTGGGCGAGGAGGCCGAGACGCCGCGCGAGGAGCCGCGGCGGACGATCGAGGAGGTGGACCTGCCCGACGGGTCGGCCCCCGTCGCCGTCGAGGAGCTGCCCGTCGAGGAGCTTCCGGCACCCGTGATCGAGGTGCCGGAGCCCACCGCCGGCCGTCTGGTCCGGCTGCGCGCCCGCCTCTCCCGCTCGCAGAACGCCCTGGGCAAGGGCCTGCTCACGCTGCTGTCCCGTGAACACCTCGACGAGGACACCTGGGAGGAGGTCGAGGACACCCTGCTGACCGCCGACGTCGGCGTGCAGCCCACCCAGGAGCTGGTCGAGCGGCTGCGTGAACGCGTGCGCGTGCTCGGTACCCGCACCCCCGCGGAGCTGCGCGGTCTGCTGCGCGAGGAGCTGCTCACGCTGATCGGCACCGACATGGACCGCACCGTGAAGACCGAGCCGGCCACCAGCAAGCCCGGCATCGTGATGGTCGTCGGAGTCAACGGCACCGGCAAGACCACCACGACCGGCAAGCTCGCCCGCGTGCTGGTCGCCGACGGCCGCAGCGTCGTCCTGGGTGCCGCCGACACCTTCCGCGCGGCCGCTGCCGACCAGCTGCAGACCTGGGGCGAGCGGGTCGGCGCCTACACCGTGCGCGGCCCGGAGGCCGGCGACCCCGCCTCCGTCGCCTTCGACGCGGTGAAGGAGGGCAAGGAGATGGGCGCCGACGTGGTACTCATCGACACCGCCGGCCGCCTGCACACCAAGACCGGCCTCATGGACGAGCTCGGCAAGGTCAAGCGCGTCGTGGAGAAGCACGCCCCGCTGGACGAGGTCCTGCTCGTACTCGACGCGACCACCGGCCAGAACGGCCTGATCCAGGCCCGCGTCTTCGCCGAGGTCGTCGACATCACCGGCATCGTCCTCACCAAGCTGGACGGCACGGCCAAGGGCGGCATCGTGGCCGCCGTCCAGCGTGAACTGGGCGTACCGGTCAAGCTGGTCGGCCTCGGCGAGGGCCCGGACGACCTGGCCCCCTTCGAACCGGAGGCCTTCGTCGACGCCATCATCGGAGACTGATCCCCACCCACCGAGCGAACGCCCGCCCCGGTCCCCCGGGGCGGGCGTCGCTGTCGACAGGGCCCGCGCGGCGGGGGCCACACTCCCGCAGGCGCCCGAGGCGACGCCGAAACCGAGGGCCGCGCCCCTCGCCCCTCGCCCACCGAGCCCCAGCCGCGAGCCACATCCACGCCGTGCCGTCGTTGTTCCGTGCCGGGCTGCCGCAGTACGCCGCAGTCGGCGCGCCCGCCGGTCGCTCACCCCCCGCCTGAGCGCGGTCGGGAGACAGAGATCGAGGGGCCGCGCCGGCGCGGGGCGGTCGTGGGGTTCCTGAGCGGCGGCCGTATGCCCGGCGGTTACGCCCGGGAGCGGTGGGCCACGTAGGCCAGGGTGCCCAGGAGGAGGCGGGCCTCGGGGGGCCTGGCGGCGTCCAGGGCGGGTGGGCGGAGCCAGCGGACCGGGCCCCGGCCGCCCCGGTCGGAGGGCGGGGCCGTGAGGTGGGTGCCCGGGCCGAGGCCGCACAGGTCGAGCGAGGTGGGGTCGTCCCAGCCCAGGCGGTAGAGGAGGGCCGGCAGTTGGGCGGCGGCCCCGGGGGAGACGAAGAAGTGCGCGCGCCCCTCGGGGGTGGCGGTCACCGGGCCGAGGGGGAGGCCCATGCGCTCCAGCCGGGCCAGGGCACGGCGCCCGGCCGGCTCGGCCACCTCGATGACGTCGAACGCGCGCCCGACCGCCAGCATCACCGAGGCCCCGGGCAGCTCCGCCCATGCCCTGCTCACCTCGTCGAGCGTGGCGCCGGCCGGGATTTCGGGCGCGAACTCCAGAGGGTGCGCGCCCGGCGCCGGACAGTCCGTACGGCCGCAGGAGCACGCGCCGCCGACGGCCCGCGCGCCCCGCACCACGTCCCAGCCCCACAGCCCGGTGTACTCGGCCACCGCCGTGCACTCCGACGAGCGGTACGACCGGCCGCGCCGCCGCGTGCCGGAGCGGATCTCGCGCATGCCGCCGATCGTGAAGCCCATGCCCCCTCCAACGGTTCCACCGCCCCGATGGTTACGAGACGAATGTGAATCGTGACTCTGTGTTTCCGCTCCCTCCCGGCGCGGCCGGGTCCCCGCAGCGTCCGGAAGCACCCCGGGTGGTGCGCCCCGCGGCGCGCGCCCTGACGCACACCGCTCCGCCCGCCCGCGGTTGTCCTGTGTCAAGTGAATCGCGTAAGGGCCACCGAGGGTTCATTCGAAGGGGTGGCGAATGGTGGCGTTTCATGAATCCCCATGGCTGTACCGGTGATCGTGGGGTTACTGTAAGTGCGCGAGTCCTGGGAGCACATGCGCTCGTGGGTATGCCGGAGGCAAGTCGGCAGTCCGTTCGAAGGGTGAGAATCGGCGGACGAACGGCCGTATTGACAGGCATTCTGATAGGGCTTGGCGCACTCAGCGACAAGTGGTCTCAGGGATGGGGGCGTTCCAGTGAGCGGCAGCAACGGCGGAGGCGGGACGGGCGCGGCGAGCGCGGACAAGCGCCCGAACGAGCTGCTCGCCTCGTGGTTCGTGCGCAGCGGCTGGTCCAAGGGCGAGCTCGCCCGCCAGGTCAACCGCCGCGCCCGCCAGCTGGGCGCCAACCACATCTCCACCGACACCTCGCGCGTCAGGCGCTGGCTGGACGGCGAGAACCCGCGCGAGCCGATCCCCAGGATCCTCTCGGAGCTGTTCTCCGAGCGCTTCGGCTGCGTCGTCTCCGTGGAGGACCTCGGCCTGCGCACCGCCCGCCAGGCACCCTCCGCGACCGGCGTCGACCTGCCCTGGACGGGCCCGCAGACCGTGGCCCTGCTCAGCGAGTTCTCGCGCAGCGACCTGATGCTGGCGCGGCGCGGCTTCCTCGGGACCTCGCTGGTGCTGTCCGCGGGCCCCTCCCTCATCGAGCCGCTGCAGCGCTGGCTCGTGCCCTCGCCCCCGTCCCCCAGGCTCCCGGCCCCGCTCGAACAGGGGGGAGCGGGAGCCCCACCCCTGCGGGAGTCCGAGCCGCAGGCCGCCTCCCGCCGCCTCGGCCGGCTCTCCCGGCCCGAGCTGGAACTGCTGGAGACCACCACCAAGATGTTCCGGCAGTGGGACGCCCAGTGCGGCGGCGGCCTGCGTCGCAAGGCCGTCGTCGGCCAACTGCACGAAGTGACGGACCTCCTCCAGGAGCCCCAGCCCGAGACCACCACCCGCAGGCTCTTCAAAGTCGCCGCGGAACTCGCCCAGCTGGCCGGCTGGATGAGCTACGACGTGGGACTGCAGCCCACCGCGCAGAAGTACTTCGTCCTGGCCCTGCACGCCGCCAAGGAAGCCGGCGACAAGCCCCTCGGCTCGTACGTCCTGTCCAGCATGAGCCGCCAGATGATCCACCTCGGCCGCCCCGAGGACGCCCTGGAACTCATCCACCTCGCACAGTACGGCAGCCGGGACTGCGCGAGCCCCCGCACCCAGTCCATGCTGTACGCGCTGGAGGCCCGCGCCTACGCCAACATGGGCCGGCCCGGCAAGTGCAAGCGCGCGGTGCGCATGGCCGAGGACACCTTCGCCGACGCCGAGGACTGGGACGAGCCCGACCCCGACTGGATTCGCTTCTTCTCCGAGGCCGAGCTGTACGCCGAGAACTCCCACTCCTACCGCGACCTCGCCTACGTCGCCGGCCGCAGCCCCGCCTACGCCTCGCTGGCCGAGCCGCTGATGCAGAGGGCCGTAGAACTGTTCGCCCAGGACCACGAGCACCAGCGGTCGTACGCACTCAACCTCATCGGCATGGCCACGGTGCACCTGCTCCAGCGTGAGCCCGAGCAGAGCACGCGGTACGTCACCCGGGCCATGAAGGTGGCCAAGAAGGTCCGCTCCGAGCGCGTGAACACCCGTATCCGAAAGACCGTCGACAACGCCGTGCGTGACTACGGGGACCGCGCAGAGGTCGTGGACCTCACCGAACAGCTCGCCGCCGAGCTGCCCGAGACCGTCGAAGCCGTCTGACACCCAGGGCCGCGACGCCCCCCCCACCCCCTTGGACCCCGGCCGCGGCCGGCCCTCCCGAACCGCCCGACTCGGCTCCCCCAGCCAGGTCATCGGAAGGCCGCCGCGGCCGGCTTCGCGTGCGATTCACCGACGCGTAACACACCAGCCGCCTTCGTCACCCCGGCGAAACACCGGGGGGCGTCCGCCGAAACCGCGCTGCGCGAGTCTCGTGGCGCAGGACCGGCCCGCCCCTCACACCGACGAGGAGACGCCGATGGCACCAGCCGCCATCACGCTGGCGGCGGACGCGCCCAAGCTGTCGTCCGCCGACACCGGCTTCATGCTCATCTGTTCCGCCCTGGTGATGCTGATGACCCCGGGCCTGGCCTTCTTCTACGGAGGCATGGTCCGCGTCAAGAGCACACTCAACATGCTGATGATGAGCTTCATCAGCCTCGGCGTCGTCACCCTCCTCTGGATGCTCTACGGCTTCTCGATGGCCTTCGGCGCCGACAGGGGCTCGCTCATCGGCTGGACCTCCGACTTCGTCGGCTTCAGCGGAATCGGCAAGGCGGAACTCTGGCCCGGACACACCATCCCGGTCCTCGTCTTCGCCGTCTTCCAGCTGATGTTCGCGATCATCACACCCGCCCTGATCAGCGGCGCGCTGGCCGACCGGGTGAAGTTCACCGCCTGGGCGCTGTTCCTGGTGCTGTGGGCCACCGTCGTGTACTTCCCGGTCGCCCACTGGGTCTGGGGCACCGGCGGCTGGGCCTACCAGTTGGGAGTGATCGACTTCGCCGGCGGTACCGCGGTCCACATCAACGCCGGCGCCGCGGCACTCGGCGTCATCCTCGTGATCGGCAAGCGCGTCGGCTTCAAGAAGGACCCGATGCGCCCGCACAGCCTCCCCCTGGTCATGCTCGGCGCGGGCCTGCTGTGGTTCGGCTGGTTCGGCTTCAACGCCGGCTCCTGGCTCGGCAACGGCGACGGCGTCGGCCCGCTGATGTTCGTCAACACCCAGGTCGCCACCGCCACGGCCATGCTCGCCTGGCTCGCCTACGAGAAGCTCCGCCACGGCGCCTTCACCACCCTCGGCGCCGCCTCCGGCGCGGTCGCCGGCCTGGTCGCGATCACCCCCTCCGGCGGGGCGGTCTCCCCGCTCGGCGCGATCGCGGTCGGCGCCGTCGCCGGTGTCGTGTGCGCCATGGCGGTCGGCCTGAAGTACCGGTTCGGCTACGACGACTCCCTCGACGTGGTCGGCGTACACATGGCCGGCGGTGTCACCGGCTCCCTGCTGATCGGCCTCTTCGCCAGCGGCAAGGGCCAGTCCGCCGTCAAGGGCCTCTTCTACGGCGGCGGCCCGGACCAGCTCTGGAAGCAGTGCGCCGGTGTGTTCGCGGTCCTCGCCTACTCCCTGCTCGCCTCCGCGGTCCTCGCCTTCCTCCTGGACCGGACCATCGGCATGCGGGTCCCCGAGGAGGAGGAGGTCTCCGGCATCGACCAGTCCCAGCACGCCGAGACGGCGTACGACTTCACCGGCGCGGGCGGCGGTGTCGTCACCGCCGTCACCGTCCCGTCCCTGGCCGCCGTGCAGGGCAAGGCCGTGCAGGGCATGGCCACCCAGAGCAAGGCCAAGCAGAGCAAGAAGGTGGACGCGTGAAGCTCATCACCGCCGTCGTCAAACCCCACCGGCTCGACGAGATCAAGGAGGCCCTGCAGGCGTTCGGCGCCCACGGTCTCACCGTCACCGAGGCGAGCGGCCACGGACGGCAGCGCGGCCACACCGAGGTCTACCGCGGCGCCGAGTACACCGTCGACCTGGTGCCCAAGATCCGCATCGAGGTGCTGACCGAGGACGACGACGCCGAGCAACTGATCGAGGTCATCGTCAAGGCGGCCCGCACGGGCAAGATCGGTGACGGCAAGGTCTGGTCCCTGCCGGTCGAGACGGCGGTCCGCGTCCGGACCGGCGAGCGCGGCCCGGACGCGCTCTGAAAGCACCAGGGCAGGAGTCGCCGGGCGACGGCCGGCAGGGACGCGACGTAGTCCCCGCCGATGTGGGGGTGTGTTCCTGCTCGCTGTATCCAGCGGGCAGGGACGATTTGCTTGCTGAGCCGGATACCCTGGAGGACAGCCCAAAACGACCCCGACTCCGAGGACCGACGCCGCCGTGTTCGACACCCTCTCCGACCGCCTCAGCGCGACTTTCAAAAATCTCCGCGGGAAAGGCCGGCTCTCCGAGGCGGACATCGACGCCACGGCGCGCGAGATCCGCATCGCACTGCTCGAAGCGGACGTGGCGCTGCCGGTCGTCCGCACGTTCATCAAGAACGTCAAGACTCGTGCCCTCGGATCCGAGGTCTCCAAGGCGCTGAATCCGGCCCAGCAGATCCTGAAGATCGTCAACGACGAGCTGGTCACGATCCTGGGCGGCGAGACCCGCCGCCTCCGCTTCGCCAAGCAGCCCCCCACCGTGATCATGCTCGCCGGTCTCCAGGGTGCCGGTAAGACCACCCTCGCGGGCAAGCTCGGCAAGTGGCTCAAGGAGCAGGGCCACTCCCCGGTGCTGGTCGCCGCCGACCTCCAGCGTCCGAACGCGGTCAACCAGCTCAGCGTCGTCGCCGAGCGCGCCGGCGTCGCCGTCTACGCGCCCGAGCCGGGCAACGGCGTGGGTGACCCGGTCAAGGTCGCCAAGGACTCCATCGACTTCGCGAAGGCCAAGGTCCACGACATCGTGATCGTGGACACCGCCGGCCGCCTCGGCGTCGACATCGAGATGATGCAGCAGGCCGCGGACATCAGGGACGCGGTCAGCCCCGACGAGATCCTGTTCGTCGTCGACGCGATGATCGGTCAGGACGCCGTCAACACCGCCGAGGCGTTCCGTGACGGCGTCGGCTTCGACGGCGTGGTGCTCTCCAAGCTCGACGGTGACGCCCGCGGTGGTGCGGCCCTGTCGATCCGCGAGGTCACCGGCAAGCCGATCATGTTCGCGTCGAACGGTGAGAAGCTCGACGACTTCGACGCCTTCCACCCGGACCGGATGGCCTCCCGCATCCTCGACATGGGTGACCTGCTCACCCTGATCGAGCAGGCGGAGAAGACGTTCAGCCAGGAAGAGGCCGAGAAGATGGCCTCCAAGCTGGCGTCCAAGAAGGGCCAGGACTTCACCCTGGACGACTTCCTGGCCCAGATGGAGCAGGTCAGGAAGATGGGCAGCATCTCGAAGCTGCTCGGCATGCTGCCCGGCATGGGGCAGATCAAGGACCAGATCAACAACATCGACGAGCGCGACGTGGACCGCACGGCCGCCATCATCAAGTCGATGACCCCGGGCGAGCGCCAGGACCCGACGATCATCAACGGCTCCCGCCGCGCCCGTATCGCCAAGGGCTCCGGTGTCGAGGTCAGCGCGGTGAAGAACCTCGTCGAGCGGTTCTTCGAGGCCCGCAAGATGATGTCCCGCATGGCCCAGGGCGGCGGCATGCCCGGCATGCCGGGGATCCCGGGCATGGGTGGCGGCCCCGGCCGGACGAAGAAGCAGCCGAAGAAGGCCAAGGGCAAGCAGCGCTCCGGCAACCCGATGAAGCGCAAGCAGCAGGAGCAGGAGGAGGCGGCCCGCCGCGCCGCAGCGGCCCAGGGCGGCGGTGCCTTCGGGCTGCCGCAGCAGGGCGGCCAGGAGTTCGAGCTCCCGGACGAGTTCAAGAAGTTCATGGGCTGAAACCCGCACGGCAGGCGTACGGCGCTGAGGGCGCCCTTCCCAGGAAGGGCGCCCTCAGCGCGTGCCGGGGCCCGCCGTCTGCCGTAACGTCCAGATATGAGCAATGCCGCGCCACCACGCAAGGTCCCTGACCAGCCGTGGCGCACCGAAGGTGCCCCGGAGCAGACGTCCGGGCGGCCCGGGGGCGGCAGGATGCGCGGCAGATGGTGGGGTCTGCTCGTCACGGCGGTGATCGTCTTCCTGGTGGCCTACGGCTTGCTGAGCCACTACAGCGCGGGCAACGAGCCGACGATCTCGTACACCGAGTTCAGCAGGCAGGTCGACGCCGGCAACGTCAGCAGGATCTACTCCAAGGGCGACGCGATCCAGGGCCAGTTGAAGAGCGATCGGGACAACCCGGAGGGCGGCGGCAGGTACACCAAGTTCAGGACCCAGCGCCCGGCCTTCGCGGACGACAAGCTCTGGCAGAGCCTGAGCGGTCACCATGTCACGGTGACCGCGCAGCCGGTGGTGCAGGAGCGCGGCCTGCTGGCCAACCTGCTGCTCTCGCTGGCGCCGATCGCGATCCTGGTGGCGCTGTGGGTCTTCTTCGCGCGGCGGATCCGTGCGGGGCTGGGCGGGCCGGGCGGTCTGCTCGGGCGCAAGGAGCCGCCCCGGCCGGTCGAGCTGCAGCCGGGCACCCAGCGCACCACCTTCATGGATGTGGCCGGCATCGACGAGGTCAAGGGCGAGCTGGACGATGTCGTCGACTTCCTGAAGCATCCGGACGCCTACCGTCACATGGGCGCGAAGATGCCCCGGGGTGTGCTGCTGACGGGTCCGCCGGGTACGGGCAAGACCCTGCTCGCGCGGGCGGTCGCGGGGGAGGCGGGGGTGCCGTTCTTCTCGGCGTCGGCGTCCGAGTTCATCGAGATGATCGTGGGCGTCGGTGCGTCACGCGTGCGTGAGCTGTTCGCGGAGGCCCGCAAGGTGGCTCCGTCGATCGTCTTCATCGACGAGATCGACACCATCGGCCGGGCGCGGGGCGGTGGTGCGTCGGTGGGCGGTCATGACGAGCGTGAGCAGACGCTGAACCAGATCCTGACGGAGATGGACGGCTTCTCCGGCTCCGAGGGTGTGATCGTGCTGGCCGCGACCAATCGCGCCGACGTCCTGGACCCCGCACTGACCCGCCCCGGGCGCTTCGACCGGGTGGTCAGCGTGTCGCCGCCGGACCGGGGCGGCCGCGAGGCGATTCTGCGGATCCACACCCGCCGGATCCCGCTCGCCCCGGACGTGGACCTCGCCCGGGTGGCCCGTACGACTCCGGGAATGACGGGGGCCGAGCTGGCCAACCTGGCCAACGAGGCCGCTCTGCTCGCGGTCAAGCGGCGGCAGCAGCGGGTGACGCAGGCCGACTTCTCGGAGGCGCTGGAGAAGGTCCAGCTGGGTGCGGAGCGTGCCCTGGTGATGCCCGAGGAGGAGCGTCGGCGTACGGCGTACCACGAGAGCGGGCACGCCCTGCTCGGCATGCTGCAGCCCGGTGCCGACCCCGTCCGCAAGATCACCATCGTTCCGCGGGGGAGGGCGCTCGGTGTGACGTTGTCGACGCCGGAGTCCGACAAATACGCGTACACGGAGGAGTATCTGCGCGGCCGCATCATCGGCGCGCTGGGCGGCATGGCGGCGGAGCACGTCGTCTACGGGGTCGTCACGACCGGTTCGGAGCACGATCTGGAGCAGGTCACCAACATCGCGCGCGGGATGGTGGCCCGGTGGGGCATGAGCGAGCATCTGGGCCGTCTGTCCGCCCTGCCGAGCGACGCCCAGCAGGCGTACGGGCTGGCGGCGGCCCCGCAGACGCTGGACACGATCGACACCGAGATGCGGCGCATCGTCGACGAGTGCTACGAGGAGGCGTGCCGCAAGCTGCGTGACCACCGGGGGCAGCTGGACGCGCTGGCGCGGGCCCTGCTGGAGAACGAGACGCTGGAGGAGGCCGATGCCTACCGGGTCGCCGGGATTCCCCGTCTGCGGAAGGACGCGGAGCACCATGAGGACGCGGAGCGCCATGGTGTTCCGTAAGGGTGTTCACGGCGTCCGCGCGATCAGGTAGCGGAAGACGTTCGGCATCCACACCGTGCCGTCGGGGCGCTGGTGGGCGTGCAGGGCCTCCGTCAGTTCCTTGTCGACCTGGTTCGGGTCGGCCGCGGCGATCGCCGTGTCGAACAGCCCTGTGGAGAGCAGTCCGCGCACCGCGCTGTCGAGGTCGGCGTAGCCGAAGGGGCAGGCGACCCGGCCGGAGCCGTCCAGGCGCAGGCCGGCGCGGTGGGCCGCCTCCTCGAGGTCGTCGCGCAGGGCGGGACGCCAGCTGCCCGGGCCGTGCGGCGGGTCGGCCGGCTTGGTGGCCGCCCGCAGGACGGACGACGTGGCACAGCGCTCCGGCGGCCCCCAGCCGACCAGCACCACGGGTGCCCCGTGTGCGGCGAGCGGTGTCGCCGCGGTGAGCAGGTCGCCCAGCCCTTCGGAGTCACCGGCGAGGCAGCCGATCGGCTCGAAGGCGGTCACGAGGGTGTAGGGCGTGCGGGCGTCGGCGGCGTCCTGCGGCGATCCGTCGACGATCCGGGCGGTCGGAGTGTGGGGGGTGGCCGGGGAGGACGTACGCGCGTGTGTGTCCCACGGCTTTGGCAGCAGCCGCTGCCGGGCGAGGTCGAGCCGTTCCGGGCGGGAGGAGTCGACACCGGTGACCGTCGCGCCTCTGGACGCCGCCAGGAGCAGGGCCAGTCCGGAGCCGCAGCCGAGCGCCAGCAGCCGCGTGCCGGAGCCCACTTCCAGTCGCTCGTAGACGGCCTCGTAGAGCGGGACCAGCATCCGTTCCTGGATCTCGGACCAGTCACGCGCGCGTGCACGTGGGTCCACGAGAGGCGCCGTCCCCGCGTGATGTACGTGCTGCCGCACGAGCGTAGGTGTCATGGATAAGCGCCCCAATCCGCCGAGAGTTGCCGTTGTGCCCGGTTCCGTGGCCCCCGTGCAGTGCGCTCGCACTTCCCCCGTATGCCAGGTAACTGCGGGCCTCCCCTCGCGTCCAGGGGTCGTGTGGCCCTGCTTGCGGGCTGGAGGTGCCCGGAACGGGGTTTCACGTTCCGGGCAATCCGGGCTCCGGGCCGACGTGTCCGGAAGTCGACGGTCCCATCGGTCCGGCGCCGGGCGTCGGTGGGGCACGGGGTAACGTCGCGGGGGTCGCGGGCGCTGACCGAAGTGAGGCCCTCCGGGCCGGGAAGCGGCCGAAACGCCTCTTGCGCGTGGCTCGATCCCGCAGCACCGGCGTGCGCGACGGGCGTACGCGCCGGTGCGTACTCCCTTTGCGCACCACCTTGGTATGAGCTGCGAGGCTTCTCCGCAGATCAGCGCACCCGCCCTCGTCAGGACGCATCAGCGGCAACTGACGGGTACGTGCAAATTATTTGGGATGCCCCGGAATAGGAACACAGCGGCACCCCGGCTCGTTGTCATTACGTGAGCACGACACCACCTGTTCTCGCCGCAGAGCTGGCGCAGGCGTGGGCCGACATTCAGCGGTACCACCCCGAGCTGCCGGATCTTGCCGCGCCCGAGTCCCTGATCGGGGAGTCGTCGTCCGCGTGCGGACACGAGCTCTCCTTCGAGCGACTGCTCCATGAAGCAGTCCACGGCATCGCCGCCGCGCGCGGGGTACGCGACACCTCCCGCGCCGGCCGCTACCACAACCGCAGGTTCCTCGCGATCGCCGAGGAGCTGGGCCTGGACCATCCCGAGGAGCCGCATCCGAGCAGCGGCTTCTCACTGGTCACGCTCAGCTCCGAGGCGAAGCGGCGGTACCGTCCGACGATCGAGCGCCTCCAGCGTGCGCTGAAGGCCCACACGGCGGCCACGTCCGCCGACACCAGCCGCACCTTCCGCGGCCCGGCCGCCCGCCACGGCTCCTCCGGTGGCGGCGTCCGGGTCAAGGCGGTGTGCGACTGCGGCCGCAACGTCCGGGTCGTCCCCTCGGTCCTGGCCCAGGCCCCGATCATGTGCGGCGGCTGCGGCAAACCGTTCAGGATCCCGGAACCCGTGGGCGCGGCGGCGAACTGAGGATGCGGCTGCTCGTGGCAGCCGCATCGCAAACCGCGGGCGGTCGTGCCTCCCCCAGTGCTGAACGCCTGGGGGGACCCCCAGGGCGATGGGGGGCCCCTGCTCGAGCGGAGTCGAGAACTTGGGGGAGGCTGGACGCGGCCGGCACCCCTGCCGCCGGACTGCCGCGACCCACGTGATCGGCACCCGAAACGCCGGGTGCCGATCACGCATGCCCGGGTACGGCTCACCCCGCCCTCCGCCAAAAGCGACCCGCGGGGTATGGCACAATGGCTAGCTGTACTCGACAGCCGCACAGGACCCCTCTCTCCTCCGGCTGACGCGTCCATCGGGCACCTCGGGTACCGCAACCCCACGCGGCGTCTCCGCCGTGCCCAACCACGTCAATTCCAGGAGAACCCACTCCCGTGGCAGTCAAGATCAAGCTGAAGCGTCTGGGCAAGATCCGTTCGCCTCACTACCGCATCGTTGTCGCCGACTCCCGCACCCGCCGCGACGGTCGGGCGATCGAGGAGATCGGCCTGTACCACCCGGTGCAGAACCCCTCGCGCATCGAGGTCGACGCCGAGCGCGTGGCGTACTGGCTCTCCGTCGGCGCCCAGCCGACCGAGCCCGTGCTCGCCATCCTGAAGAAGACCGGTGACTGGCAGAAGTTCAAGGGCGAGGAAGCCCCTGCTCCGCTGCTGCAGCCGCAGGAGAAGGCCGCGCGCCCGTCGTTCGAGGCCATCGGTGGGGACGACGAGGCCAAGGGTGAGGCGGTCACCCAGAAGAAGAAGGCTGAGAAGAAGGACGAGGCCGGCGCCGAGTCCGAGTCGACCGAGGCCTGAGCAGCATGCTCGAGGAGGCGCTTGAGCACCTCGTGAAGGGCATCGTCGACAACCCTGACGACGTGCAGGTCGCCTCGCGCAACCTGCGCCGCGGAAGCGTGCTCGAGGTCCGGGTCCATCCCGACGACCTCGGCAAGGTGATCGGCCGCAACGGCCGTACCGCGCGCGCCCTGCGCACCGTCGTGGGCGCCATCGGCGGCCGTGGGGTCCGTGTCGACCTGGTCGACGTGGACCACGTCCGCTGACGCTTATCGCAACCGGCTCGGGCCGGGGAGGGCCGCAGGGCCGTCCCCGGCCCGCAGTCGTACGACAGGAGATTTGGACACGTGCAGCTGGTAGTCGCACGGATCGGCCGTGCCCACGGCATCAAGGGCGAGGTCACCGTGGAGGTACGTACCGACGAGCCGGAACTCAGGCTCGCCCCCGGCGCCGTACTGGCCACCGACCCGGCATCCGCCGGACCGCTGACCATCGAGACGGGCCGCGTGCACAGCGGCCGCCTGCTCCTGCGCTTCGCGGGCGTGAGCGACCGCAACGCCGCCGAGGCCCTCCGCAACACCCTCCTGATCGCCGAGGTCGACCCGGAGGAGCTTCCCGAGGGCGAGGACGAGTACTACGACCACCAGCTGATCGACCTCGACGTCGTCACCGGGGACGGCACGGAGGTCGGCCGGATCACCGAGATCTCCCACCTGCCCTCCCAGGACCTGTTCATCGTCGAGCGCCCGGACGGCAGCGAGGTGATGATCCCCTTCGTCGAGGAGATCGTCACCGAGATCGACCTGAAGGAGCAGCGGGCCGTCATCGCCCCGCCACCGGGCCTGATCGACGACCATGCCGACCGCGACGAAGCCGCTGATGGACACAGTGCCCCGCCCAGGGACGACCGCGCATGAGGCTCGACGTCGTCACGATCTTCCCCGAGTACCTGGAACCGCTGAACGTCTCCCTCGTCGGCAAGGCACGCGCGCGTGGGCAGCTGAACGTGCACGTGCACGATCTGCGCGCGTGGACGTACGACCGGCACCACACGGTCGACGACACGCCCTACGGCGGCGGCCCCGGCATGGTGATGAAGACCGAGCCCTGGGGCGACGCCCTCGACTCCGTCCTCGCCGACGGCTACGAGAGCGGCTCCCACACGCCCGCGCTCATCGTCCCGACGCCCAGCGGCCGTCCGTTCACCCAGGAACTCGCCGTGGAGCTCTCCGCGCGTCCCTGGCTGATCTTCACGCCCGCCCGCTACGAGGGCATCGACCGCCGGGTCGTGGACGAGTACGCCACCCGGATGCCCGTCCACGAGGTGTCCATCGGCGACTACGTCCTCGCCGGCGGGGAAGCGGCCGTCCTGGTCGTCACCGAGGCCGTGGCCCGGCTGCTGCCGGGCGTGCTGGGCAACGCCGAGTCCCACCGCGACGACTCCTTCGCGCCCGGCACCATGGCCAACCTCCTGGAGGGCCCCGTCTACACCAAGCCGCCCCTCTGGCGCGGCCGGGGCATTCCCGAGGTGTTGCTCAGCGGCCACCACGGGAAGATCGCCCGCTGGCGCCGCGACGAGGCCCTCAGGCGTACGACGGCCGGCCGGCCCGACCTCATCGAGCGCTGCGATCCCAAGGTCTTCGACAAGAAGGACCGCGAGATGCTGTCCATCCTGGGCTGGGCGCCGGACCCCGACGGCGAGCCGTACGGCAGATTTTGGCGCAGGACCGAGGGCGTGGAAGAATAGGCCGATGTTGTGCGCCGTCCGGCGTGCGCCCCTGCCACGGGGGGACACGACGCCCGCCCCGACGCGCACAGCGTTGATCCCGAACATCTAGTTCCCGTTGATGACCTGTGGCATCAGCGAAGAAAGCAGACGAAATGTCTCACCTGCTCGACTCCGTCGACGCCGCGTCGCTCCGCGAGGACGTCCCGGCCTTCCGCCCGGGCGACACCGTCAACGTCCACGTCCGCGTCATCGAGGGCAACCGCTCCCGTGTGCAGCAGTTCAAGGGCGTGGTGATCCGCCGCCAGGGCTCCGGCGTGCGCGAGACCTTCACCGTCCGCAAGGTCTCCTTCTCCGTCGGCGTCGAGCGCACCTTCCCGGTGCACACCCCGATCGTCGAGAAGATCGAGCTGGTCACCAAGGGTGACGTGCGCCGCGCCAAGCTGTACTACCTGCGTGACCTGCGCGGCAAGGCCGCGAAGATCAGGGAGAAGCGCGAGAGCTGAGCGCCTCCCGGGTTCGGAGCGGGGCCGGATACCATTCGGCCCCGATGGACACCGAAGCACAGCCGACGGAGCGCGACCGCTCCTCCCGCCCTTCCGACACCGGAGCCGAGCAGGCTCCGGGGACACGGGGGCCGGAGGACCGGTCGCGTTCGGCGTTGGTGGCGCGGATCACCGAGTGGCTCCCCGGTGGGCGGATCACCCTGACCGCGCTGATCTGCCTGGTCCTTCTGCTGCTCCTCAACACGTTCGTGGTGCAACCGTTCCAGATTTCGAGCGGCTCCATGGAGCAGGGGTTGAGGATCGGGGACCGCGTTGCCGTAAACAAGTTGGCGTACCGTTTCGGTGCCGCGCCGCGGCGCGGCGATGTCGTTGTGTTCGACGGAACCGAGTACTTCGGGGACGCCGACTACATCAAACGCGTTGTGGGTGTAGGGGGGGACCACGTGGTCTGCTGCGACAAGGACGGGAGGATCCAGGTGAACGGCCGGTCGGTCGACGAGTCGACGTTCCTCCACCCCGGTGACCGCCCCTCCGCGGTGCCGTTCGACGTCGTGGTGCCCGACGGCACTCTGTTCGTCCTCGGTGACCACCGCGGCGCCTCCAGCGACTCCCGCGACCACCTGGGCTCACCGGGCGGCGGCATGATCCCGGTCGGTGACGTGGTCGGCCGGGCGGACTGGATCGTCTGGCCCTCCGGTCACTGGGCCCGCCTGCACCGCCCCGACGCCTACGCGCACGTGCCCGTCGCCGGTCCCGCGGACGGCGCCCATGGGTAGCCGCGGCAGACCGCGCGGCGTCTCCGCCAACGCCGCCGACAACCTCCTGCCCACCGGGGCGCGGCGAGCCGTCAGTCCGGCCGGCGGTCGTACCCGCGCGGAGCGGCGCAAGCTGCAGCGCAAGGTCAGGCGCAGGCGCAGGCGCTCCGCGATCCGGGAGATACCGCTCCTCGTCGGCGTCGCCGTGCTCATAGCCCTGGTGCTGAAGACCTTCCTCGTGCAGGCCTTCGTGATCCCGTCGGGCTCCATGGAGCAGACCATCCAGATCGGCGACCGGGTCCTGGTCGACAAGTTCACCCCCTGGTTCGGTTCCAAGCCGCAGCGCGGAGACGTCGTCGTCTTCCACGACCCGGGCGGCTGGCTGGCCGGGGAGCAGACCGTCAAGAGGGACGACCCCGTCGGCGTCAAACAGGTCAAGCAGGGCCTCACCTTCATCGGCCTGCTGCCCTCCGACGACGAGAAGGACCTCATCAAGCGGGTCGTCGGCGTTGGCGGGGACCACGTCAAGTGCTGCGACGCACAGGGCAGGGTGACCGTCAACGGCGTTCCCCTGAACGAGGGGGACTACCTCTACCCCGGCAACGACCCGTCCAGCGCCCCGTTCGAGATCACCGTCCCCCAGGGCCGGCTGTGGGTGATGGGCGACCACCGGGCCAACTCCGCCGACTCGCGCGCCCACCGGAACACCGCGTACGGCGGCACGGTCTCGGAGGACTCCGTGGTGGGGCGCGCCATGGTCATCGGCTGGCCCATCGGCCGCTGGTCCGTGCTGAAGGAACCAAAAACCTTCTCAACGGTGTCCGACTCGACGGCTGGGTCGACCGCCGCTCCCCGGGTGTCGCATAGGGTTGCCCAGGACGGTCCGAACGGATCGGTTCAGCTCCCGAGCCCTGCGGAACTCCCGCTCGTTATGGGAGTGGTGGGCCTGCGCCGGGCATGGTGCGGGCGGCGGCACGGAGTGAGGAGTTGGCGTGGGGGATGTGGCGGTTGGCGCACGGTCCGGACACGACGGCGAGGAGCACCGCGGACACCCCGTGGAAGCAGCGAGCCGGGCTGTGGACAGCGCCGTGACCCCCGGGAGTGAGAGCGAAGCGGCCGAGGACGGCACAGTGACGGAGCACAGGCGCGGCGGTGACCGGGGGAGCGGTGGCGGCAGCCCGCAGGGGGCGAAGCCGCGTTCCTTCTGGAAGGAGCTGCCCATCCTGATCGGTATCGCGCTGGTGCTGGCGCTGCTGATCAAGACCTTCCTCGTGCAGGCGTTCTCGATCCCCTCGGACTCGATGCAGAACAGCCTGCAGCGGGGCGACCGGGTCCTGGTCGACAAGCTGACCCCGTGGTTCGGCTCCCAGCCCGAGCGCGGCGAGGTCGTCGTCTTCCACGACCCGGACAACTGGCTGGCCGGCGAGCCGACGCCCAGGCCCAACGCGCTGCAGACGGTGCTCAGCTGGATCGGCCTGATGCCGTCCGCGGAGGAGAAGGACCTCATCAAACGTGTCATCGGCGTGGGCGGCGACACCGTCGAGTGCAAGAAGACCGGTCCGCTGCTGGTCAACGGCCACGCGCTGAACGAGCCGTACGTCTACCCGGGCAACACGCCGTGCTCCGTCGACGACCAGGGCGGCCAGTTCAAGGTGAAGGTGCCCGAGGGATTCATCTGGGTCATGGGTGACCACCGGCAGAACTCGCGGGACTCGCGCTACAACCAGAGCGACAAGAACCACGGCATGGTCCCGGTCGAGGAAGTCGTCGGCCGTGCCATCGTCAAGGCCTGGCCGGTCAACCGCTGGGGCACCCTGCCCGTTCCGGACACCTTCGACCAGCCGGGCATCGGTTCGCAGCCCTCGGCGGCGGGCGCCCTGACGGTGGCCCCCCACGGCGTGGCCCTGACCGCGGTCGTGCCGGTGGCGCTGTGGCGGCGCAGGCGGGCCGCGAAGGTCCAGGCCGGCACGGGGAACGCGATGACGGCCACGGGGAACCGCTGAACCACCGGGGCGCCGTCCTCGGCGGGTCCGCTGTGAAACCCCTCGTAAAGGCTCCGGCGGTGGTCGGCAAAGAGGGGCTGCCCCGTCCTGGTACCGCCGGGTAGGGTGCGGGTCCATGGGTGGCGAGAGCACGACGCGTACGGCCCCGCGCGGCAGCGGCACAGGCAGGGGCCCGGCAGGCGGCAAGGCCGGACAGCGGCTGTCCGGGCTGGCCGTGGCGCTGGGCCTGGCGCTGTTCCTCGGCGGATTCGCGTGGGCGGCGGTGGTCTACCGGCCGTACACGGTGCCCACCAGTTCGATGGCACCGGCCATCGACATGGGCGCCCGGGTGCTGGCCCAGCGCGTGGACGGCGGCGAGGTGCGCCGCGGTGACGTCGTCGTCTTCCGCGACAGGACGTGGGTGCAGAACGCGCCCGTGGTCAAGCGTGTGGTCGCCGTCGGCGGCGACACGGTCTCCTGCTGCAAGCAGGGCAAGCTGACCGTCAACGGCAAGCAGATCGACGAGCCGTACCTGAAGGGCGGCGCCGCCGATACCGGCGGCTTCCCGGCAGTGGAGGTGCCGAAGGGCCGGCTGTTCCTGCTCGGCGACGAGCGCCATGGCTCCCTGGACTCCACCGCCCACCTCACGGACGCGGCCGAGGGCACTGTCTCGCGCGACGCCGTGAGCGCCCGGGTCGACGCCGTGGTGTGGCCGATGAACGGCATGCTGGAGCGCCCCACCGGCTTCGAGACGCTCGGCGTCCTGTCCCAGCCGGGCCCGCTGCGCACGATGGTCCTGATGATCGTCTCCGGGGCGGTCCTCGTCCTCGGCGGGGCCGCCTACGGCCCGGTCGCCAAGCTGCTGGGCGGCTCGCGCGCCCGCGCCCGGACGGAGCCCGCCGGTGCCCGCTGAGGTGGTGGACATGCTCGAGGACGGACTGCGCAAGGTGGCGCGGGTGGTCCTGCTCGACCCCGCGGACCGCATCCTGCTGCTGCACGGCCACGAGCCGGACGACCCGGCCGACGACTGGTGGTTCACGCCCGGCGGCGGCCTGGAGGGCGCCGAGACGCGCGAGGAGGCGGCCCTGCGGGAACTCGCGGAGGAGACCGGCATCACCGAGGTCGAGCTCGGCCCGGTGCTGTGGCGCCGCAGGTGTTCGTTCCCGTTCGCGGGCCGACGCTGGGACCAGGACGAGTGGTACTACCTGGCCCGTACGGACCGGACGGCGATCGCGGCCACGGCCCTGACCGAGCTGGAGCGGCGCAGTGTCGCCGGAGCGCGCTGGTGGACGTGTCAGGAACTGATCCGGGCACATGAGACGGTGTATCCGACCAGACTCGCCGAGCTGCTGCGCACACTGCTCGACGAAGGTCCCCCGGCCGGGCCCGTGGTGCTGGACACGGAGATTGTCTAGCGGCTCACGGGACTGGCGCACAATGGTGGGACCGCACGGCTGAAGGGGAACATGCCATGAGCGCCGAGGATCTCGAAAAGTACGAGACCGAGATGGAGCTCAAGCTCTACCGGGAGTACCGCGATGTCGTCGGTCTGTTCAAATACGTGATCGAGACCGAGCGGCGCTTCTACCTCACCAATGACTACGAGATGCAGGTCCACTCGGTCCAGGGTGAGGTGTTCTTCGAGGTGTCGATGGCCGACGCCTGGGTGTGGGACATGTACCGGCCGGCCCGGTTCGTGAAGCAGGTACGCGTCCTGACGTTCAAGGACGTGAACATCGAGGAGTTGAACAAGACCGACCTGGAGCTGCCCGGCGGGTGAGGGCGGCCGGTCGTCGTCACTCTGTGTCGCTCGTGTGGGTGACCGAGTTGTCCACAACCGGCGAGTAACCCACCAAGATCCACTCGGTCGGGGTGAATGCGTGACCGTTGGCGCCGGAGGTGGTGCCGACATGAAGACCCATCAGGCACGCAGCGCACTCGGCAGGTACGGAGAAGGGCTGGCCGCCCGCCGGCTGGCCCAGGCCGGCATGAGGGTCCTGGAGCGCAACTGGCGCTGCGGCAGGACCGGTGAGATCGACATCGTGGCCCGGGACGGCGACGTCCTGGTCGTCTGCGAGGTGAAGACCCGCAGGGAGGGCCTCTTCGAGCATCCGATGGCCGCGGTCACCCCGGAGAAGGCCGAGCGGCTGCGCGGCCTGGCCGAACGCTGGATCCAGTCCCATGGAGGGGCGCCACCCGGAGGCGTCCGCATCGACGTGGTCGGCGTTCTGCTGCCCCGGCGCGGGGCGCCCGTCGTCGAGCACGTACGGGGGGCGGCCTGATGGGGTTCGCGCGTACGTGCTCCGTGGCCCTCGTCGGCGTCGAGGGCGTGGTCGTCGAGGTCCAGGCCGACCTCGAACCGGGCGTCGCCGCGTTCACCCTGGTGGGCCTGCCGGACAAGAGCCTGACCGAGAGCCGGGACCGGGTGCGGGCGGCGGTGGTCAACTCCGGCGGCGAATGGCCGCAGAAGAAACTCACCGTCGGACTCAGCCCGGCCTCGGTGCCCAAGGCGGGCAGCGGCTTCGACCTGGCCGTGGCCTGCGCGGTGCTCGGCGCCGCCGAGCGGATCGACCCCCGGGTGCTCGCCGACCTCGTCATGATCGGCGAACTCGGCCTGGACGGCCGGGTCAGGCCCGTCCGGGGCATCCTGCCGGCGGTGCTGGCCGCCACGGACGCCGGATACGAGCAGGTGGTCGTGCCCGAGTGCGCCGCCGCCGAGGCCGCGCTGGTGCCCGGCGTCTCCGTGCTCGGCATCCGCAGCCTGCGGCAGCTGATCGCCGTGCTGACCGACGAACCGGTGCCCGAGGAACACCCGGACGAACACGGCCGCCCCGATCCCCTCCTCGCCGGTCTGCGCGTGCCCGGCACGGGCGCGGCTGCCGGCATGCACAGCGTGGGCGCCGCCCAGCACGACCAGGAACACGACCTCGCCGACGTCGTGGGCCAGACCTCCGCCCGCACGGCGGTGGAGGTCGCCGCGGCCGGCGGACACCACCTGTTCCTCGAAGGGCCGCCCGGCGCGGGCAAGACCATGCTCGCCGAGCGGCTGCCCGCGGTCCTGCCCCGGCTCGCCCGGCAGGAGTCCCTGGAGGTCACGGCGATCCACTCGGTGGCCGGACTCCTGCCGCCGGGCAAACCGCTGATCGACCTCGCCCCCTACTGCGCCCCGCACCACTCGGCCACCATGCAGGCCCTCGTCGGAGGCGGCCCCGGCATGGCACGGCCCGGTGCCGTCTCCCTCGCCCACCGGGGCGTTCTCTTTCTGGACGAGACTCCCGAGTTCAGCAGCCACGCCCTCGATGCCCTGCGCCAGCCCCTGGAGGCGGGCCATGTGGTGATCGCCCGCAGCGCCGGAGTCGTGCGGTTCCCGGCCAGGTTCCTGATGGTCCTCGCCGCCAACCCGTGTCCCTGCGGCCGATTCTCGCAACGGGACAACCTGTGCGAGTGCCCGCCCTCGGCGATCCGCCGCTACCAGGCCCGACTGTCCGGCCCACTGCTCGACCGGGTCGACCTGCGCGTCGAGGTCGACCCCGTCACCCGCTCCGAGCTCGCCCGGCGCGGTGCCCGGGGCGAGGCCACGGCGACGGTCGCCGACCGGGTCCGGGCCGCCCGGGAACGCGCGGCGGCGCGCCTTGAGGGAACGCCGTGGCGGACCAACAGCGAAGTCCCCGGCCGAGAACTGCGCAGCCGCTGGCACGCGGCCGCCGGAGCGATGGAGGAGGCCGAACGCAGCCTGGAGCGCGGCGTCCTCACCGCCCGTGGCCTCGACCGCGTCCTGCGGGTCGCCTGGACGGTCGCCGACCTCGTCGGCCACGACCGTCCCGACGCCACGGACGTCGCCCTGGCGCTGCAACTGCGCACCGGAGTACCACGCGGTGTGCCCATGGCGATCGGGGCACTGGCGTGAGCCCCCCGGCCGGACCCGACCGCGAACTGCTCGCCCGGGTCTTCCTCAGCCGGGTCCTCGAGCCCGGCGACGAGGTCGGCGGGCGGTGGCTGAGGGAGCTCGGGGCCGATGAGGTGGTCCGGCGGCTGCGGGACGGGACACCGCGGCTCGCCGGGGTGTCGGACAAGCGGTGGGCGGGACTGTGCGCGCGGGCGGCCCTGACCGAACCCGAACGGGACCTCGCCCTCGCACACGAGGCCGGGGTGCGGTTCGTGCACCCCGGCGACATCGAGTGGCCCGCTCAGCTCGACGACCTCGGAGACGGCCGCCCCACGGGACTGTGGGTACGCGGCCGGCCCAGCCTGCGGATATGGGCGCTGCGCTCGGTCGCCGTGGTCGGTGCCCGCGCCTGCACCCAGTACGGCGCCCACATGGCCGCCACCCTCGCCGCCGGCCTCGCCGAACACGGCTGGGTGGTGGTCTCCGGCGGCGCCTACGGAGTCGACGGCGCCGCCCACCGCGGCGCGCTCGGCGCAGGCGGCGCCACCGTCGCCGTCCTGGCCTGCGGCGTCGACCGGCCCTACCCGCGCGGGCACACCGAGTTGATCACCAGGATCGCGCAGCAGGGCCTGGTCGTCGGAGAGCTGCCGCCCGGTGACCACCCGACACCGAGCAGATTCATCGTCCGCAACCGGGTCATCGCGGCGCTCACCCGGGGCACCGTGGTCGTCGAGGCGGCCTACCGCAGCGGATCGCTGGTCACCGTGCGGGCGGCGCAGCGGCTGGGCCGCCACACCATGGGGGTGCCCGGACCGGCCACCAGCGCGCTCTCCGCCGGCGTCCACGAACTCCTGCGCAGCGGGGCCACGCTGGTCACCGACGCCGCGGAAGTCGTCGAGCTGGTCGGCGCCATGGGCGAACTCGCCCCCGACCGGCGCGGCCCCGTGCTCCCGCGCGACCTGCTGGAACCCGATGCCCGGCAGGTCCTGGCCGCGCTGCCCGCCCGCGGCGCGGCAACGCCGGCCGAGATCGCCCGCGGTGCCCGGACGACCCCGGACGACGTGATCGCGAGACTGTACGAACTCCGATCGCTCGGTTACGTCGAACGACTCGGCGAGGGATGGAAGTTGACACGCCAGGCGGTGGTCTCGGCCCGGGCGGGCCGGGACGGATGCTGACCGAGCGTGTTCGACCGTCCGGGGGAATCCCGGACTGCTCCGGGGATTCCCGCAGTTGGGCGTTTTTCCCGATCACCGAGGGTGACGACGGTGACCCGGCGGGGCGCACAGCGGAACGAATCTGCGCACGCTTCACGCCCCGCCGTTCGCGCACCGCGACACTCCAGTCACGCTACGCTCACGTGGTTCCGACCAGAGAGACGATCCCGACCGACAGCTCATCCAGACGCCCGCACTCCACGGCAGAACGGCACAAGGCGACGAATGCCCCAGCACACCTCCGGACCCGACCGGGCGGCGATTCCCCCAGCCGCCCGTGACGGTGGCAGCGTGCGGCCGCCCGCTCCCTCGACGCTCGACGAGCTGTGGCGGTCGTACAAGGCGACGGGGGACGACCGGCTGCGGGAGCAGCTGATCCTGCACTACTCGCCGCTCGTCAAGTACGTCGCCGGCCGGGTGAGCGTCGGCCTGCCGCCCAACGTGGAGCAGGCCGACTTCGTCTCCTCCGGGGTCTTCGGGCTCATCGACGCGATCGAGAAGTTCGACATCGACCGGGAGATCAAGTTCGAGACCTACGCGATCACCCGGATCCGGGGCGCGATGATCGACGAGCTGCGGGCGCTGGACTGGATCCCTCGGTCGGTGCGGCAGAAGGCGCGCAACGTCGAGCGGGCCTACGCGACCCTGGAGGCTCGGCTGCGACGCACCCCGACCGAGGGTGAGGTGGCCGCCGAGATGGGCATCCCGGTGGACGAACTGCACGCCGTCTTCAGTCAGTTGTCGCTGGCCAACGTGGTGGCGCTGGAGGAGCTGCTGCACGTCGGCGGCGAGGGCGGGGACCGGCTGAGCCTCATGGACACCCTGGAGGACACCGCCGCCGACAACCCGGTGGAGGTGGCCGAGGACCGGGAGCTGCGCCGGTTCCTGGCCCGGGCGATCAACACGCTGCCCGACCGGGAGAAGACCGTCGTCACGCTGTACTACTACGAAGGCCTCACGCTGGCCGAGATCGGTAACGTGCTCGGGGTGACCGAGAGCCGGGTCAGCCAGATCCACACCAAGTCGGTGCTGCAGCTGCGCGCCAAGCTGGCGAGCTTCGGACGCTGACCCGGCCGGAGTGCCTCCCGGGGCGGGTGGCGCGTCCGTACAGTGGTCGACGTGCCAAGGATTCGAGCGGCCTCAGTGGCCGAGCACCGGTCGATGCAGCGAGCCGCCCTGCTGGACGCGGCACGGACCCTGCTGTCCGAGGGCGGGACGGAGACGCTGACCTTCCCGGCCCTGGCCGAGCGGACGGGGCTCGCGCGGTCGTCGGTGTACGAGTATTTCCGGTCACGGGCCGCCGTGGTCGAGGAGCTGTGCGAGGTCGACTTCCCGGTGTGGGCCGCGGAGGTCTCGGCGGCCATGGCGGCCGTCGACGGACCGGAGGCCAAGGTCGAGGCGTACGTCCGCAAGCAGCTGGAGCTGGTGGGGGACCAGCGGCACCGGGCCGTCGTGGCGATCTCCGCGAGCGAGCTGGACGCCGGCGCGCGGGAGAAGATCCGGGCCGCGCACGGAGGGCTCGTCGCGATGGTCGTCGAGGCACTGGGAGAGCTGGGACACGAGCAGCCTCGCCTCACGGCGATGCTGGTGCAGGGCGTCGTGGACGCGGCTGTGCGGAGGATTGAGCTGGGGGCCGCGGAGGATCCCGAGCAGATCGCGGAGGCCGCGGTGGGGATGGCCCTGCGGGGGGTGTGCGGCTGAGACACCCAGCCGCGGGCAGAGTCATGCCTCCCCCGTGCTGAACGCCTGGGGGTACCCCCACAAGACTATGGGGGTTCCCCCTGTTCGAGCGGAGTCGAGAACTTGGGGGAGAAGCCGAGAGCCTGGGGGAGACATCCCGCAAGCGCGGGCAAGCGCCCCAACCCATCTCACCCCACCCCGCCCAGCCACAGCCAGGGAGCACGACTGCCCGCAGCTACGGCGGCACGGGCCCGCGACTGGCTCGACGGCTGCGGCAATGGCACCCCCAGTACCGGCAGCAGCCTTGTCGGGCCGTTCAACAGCCACGGGGGGAGCAGCAGCAGAGGATTCAGGTAGGTCTTGGCGCGCAGCAGGCCCCAGTGGACGCACACACCCCCGCAGTGCGACCCCGTCGCCTCCACCGTGCCGATGATCGCGCCCGCCGCCACCTCGTCACCCTTCCGTACGGACGCCGTCACCGGCTCGTACGTCGTCCGCAGCGGTGGGTCTCCCGTGCCCGTCAGCTCGATCGACACCACGCCTCTTCCGGCCACCGGGCCCGCGAAGAACACCCGCCCCGCCGCCACCGCCCGTACGGGAGCGCCCGGCGGCGCGCCGAGGTCCACGCCCCGGTGCCCGGGGCCGTAGACCGTCGCCGGCGGCTCCCAGCCCCGTAGCACCGGCGGGCGTACCCCCACGGGCCACGCCCGGCCCACGGCCGGCACCGACGTGTCCCCTTCGCCCGGACCCGCACCGGCCGGCGGAGCCGGACCGCCGCCGCCCGCCCACGCCACCGAGGCCAGCAGCGCCGCCACGACCCCAGCCGGCAGCCCCAGCCGGGCACCCGCACCCCGCATCGCACGCATCCGAAACATGCGCCCACCGTCCCGTACCCCCGCCGGACCCGGCCGGGGCCTGTGGACAACTCGCCGGTTGTGGACAGCGGCGTCACCCGGGGCCTCCCAAGTCCCGTACACTTCTGATGGCGACCCGGGCCACCGGGTCGACTTCGCACGCCCCGACACGGACCGGCAACGGCCGTTGTCAGCGCCTCTCGGTCCCTCGTGGCACGGCGCATTGCGGGCGTCAGGCGCGGAAGCCGTCCGGCATCCGCGGCACAACCGAGAAACTCAAGGAGAGTACGGCCATGGCCGTCGTCACGATGCGGGAGCTGCTGGAGAGCGGCGTCCACTTCGGTCACCAGACCCGCCGTTGGAACCCGAAGATGAAGCGCTTCATCTTCACCGAGCGCAACGGCATCTACATCATCGACCTGCTCCAGTCGCTGTCGTACATCGACCGCGCCTACGAGTTCGTCAAGGAGACCGTCGCCCACGGTGGCACGGTCATGTTCGTCGGTACGAAGAAGCAGGCGCAGGAGGCCATCGCCGAGCAGGCCACCCGCGTCGGCATGCCCTACGTCAACCAGCGCTGGCTGGGCGGCATGCTCACCAACTTCTCGACCGTCTACAAGCGTCTGCAGCGCCTGAAGGAGCTCGAGCAGATCGACTTCGAGGACGTCGCGGCCTCCGGTCTGACCAAGAAGGAGCTCCTGGTCCTCTCCCGCGAGAAGGCCAAGCTGGAGAAGACCCTCGGCGGTATCCGCGAGATGCAGAAGGTGCCGAGCGCCGTCTGGATCGTGGACACCAAGAAGGAGCACATCGCGGTCGGCGAGGCCCGCAAGCTCAACATCCCGGTCGTCGCCATCCTCGACACCAACTGCGACCCCGACGAGGTCGACTACAAGATCCCGGGCAACGACGACGCGATCCGCTCCGTCACCCTGCTCACCCGTGTGATCGCCGACGCCGTCGCCGAGGGCCTCATCGCCCGCTCCGGCGCCGCCGGTGAGAAGGGCGAGAAGGCCGCGGGCGAGCCGCTCGCCGAGTGGGAGCGCGACCTGCTCGAGGGTGAGAAGAAGGCCGCTGCCGAGGCCGCCGCTCCGGCCGCCGAGGCTGCTCCGGCTGCCGAGGCTGCTCCGGCCGCCGAGGCTGCTCCGGCCGCCGAGGCGGAGAAGCCGGCCGAGGCCGCTCCGGCCACCGAGGGCGAGCAGGCCTGACCCGTCAGCGTCAGCGTTGACGGCGGGAGCGGGGGCATGAAACCGCTCCCGCCGTTCACCCGTGGGTCAGCGGTGCGTCGGCGAACCTCTCTCCAGGGGATGTCCCCCGGGGACTCGCAGGCCCCCTGACCTTCGATCTTCCAGACCTCGAGAAAGATTCACAGACTCATGGCGAACTACACCGCCGCCGATGTCAAGAAGCTCCGCGAGCTCACCGGCGCCGGCATGATGGACTGCAAGAAGGCGCTGGACGAGGCCGAGGGCAACGTCGAGAAGGCCGTCGAGGCGCTGCGCATCAGGGGCCAGAAGGGCGTCGCCAAGCGCGAGAGCCGCTCCGCCGAGAACGGCGCCGTGGTCTCGATCATCGCCGACGACAACTCCTCCGGTGTCCTCGTCGAGCTGAAGTGCGAGACGGACTTCGTCGCCAAGGGCGACAGGTTCCAGGCCGTGGCCCGGACCATCGCCGAGCACGTCGCCAAGACCTCTCCGGCCGACCTCGAGGCCCTGCTGGCCTCCGAGATCGAGTCCGGCAAGACCGTCCAGGCGTACGTGGACGAGGCCAACGCCAACCTCGGCGAGAAGATCGTCCTGGACCGCTTCGCGCAGTTCTCCGACGGCTTCGTGACCGCGTACATGCACCGCACGATGCCCGACCTGCCCCCGCAGATCGGTGTCCTCGTCGAGTTCGACAAGCCGAACGCCGAGGTTGCCAAGGGCGTCGCCCAGCACATCGCCGCCTTCGCGCCGCAGTACCTTTCCAAGGAGGACGTGCCGGCCGACGTCGTCGAGTCCGAGCGCCGTATCGCCGAGGAGACCACCCGCGCCGAGGGCAAGCCCGAGGCCGCGATCGCCAAGATCGTCGAGGGTCGTCTGAACGGCTTCTTCAAGGACGCCACGCTGCTTGGCCAGGCGTACGCGCTCGACCAGAAGAAGTCGGTCCAGAAGGTTCTGGACGAGGCCGGTGTCACCCTGAAGCGCTTCACGCGCATCAAGGTCGGCATCTGAGAGTCTCAGGTCCGTACCGCGACGGACGCCCGACCCGGATAGGGTCGACAGCAGTCGTCCACCTCGCGCGCGTATGCCGTCACGTACACGCGCGCGTGGGGCGACAGCAGAACTGACGAGGAGGCCATTGCCGCTGCATGGGATGCGAAACGCCCCACCGGCAATGGCCTTCTTCGCATGTGCACCACGTAACAGAGGCGGGATCTCATGACCACCAAGGCCCAGAAGAGCGACGACGGCAAAGTAACCGGCCGGTTTCTGCTGAAGCTGTCCGGAGAGGCATTCTCCGGCGGCGGGGGCCTGGGCGTCGACCCGGACGTGGTGCACGCCATCGCCCGTGAGATCGCTGCCGTCGTACGGGACGGCGCGCAGATCGCGGTCGTGATCGGCGGCGGCAACTTCTTCCGCGGTGCCGAACTCCAGCAGCGCGGCATGGACCGTGCCCGCTCGGACTACATGGGCATGCTCGGCACCGTGATGAACTGCCTCGCCCTTCAGGACTTCCTGGAGAAGGAGGGCATCGACAGCCGGGTCCAGACCGCCATCACCATGGGCCAGGTCGCCGAGCCGTACATCCCGCTGCGTGCCGTGCGCCACCTGGAGAAGGGCCGCGTGGTCATCTTCGGCGCCGGTATGGGCATGCCGTACTTCTCCACCGACACCACCGCCGCCCAGCGCGCCCTGGAAATCGACGCCGAGGCGCTGCTCATGGGTAAGAACGGGGTGGACGGGGTTTACGACTCCGACCCGAAGGCCAACCCGGACGCCGTGAAGTTCGACTCGCTCGGCTACGGCGAGGTCATCACACGCGACCTGAAGGTCGCCGACGCCACGGCGATCACGCTGTGCCGCGACAACAGGCTTCCGATCGTCGTCTTCGAACTTCTGACGGAGGGCAATATCGCCCGGGCCGTCAAGGGTGAGAAGATCGGCACGCTTGTGGGTGACCAAGGCAGCCGGGACTGACCGGCGTACCCCGACCGGGGTTCGCCGGGAGGACACCTGTCCGGAGGACGGACGGGACGGACCCTGGCCGGGGGATGGACAATGTCCCGTCGGTCGGGAACCGTGCAGGAAGAAGACGCGACGCAGCCGGCCGCCGGGCCCCGACAAGGAACCGCAGCCGGGCCTACTCAAGACACGCAGGAGCAAGTGGTGATCGAAGAGACCCTCCTCGAAGCCGAGGAGAAAATGGAGAAGGCCGTCGTGGTCGCCAAGGAGGACTTCGCCGCGATCCGCACCGGCCGTGCGCACCCGGCGATGTTCAACAAGATCGTGGCCGACTACTACGGCGCGCTGACGCCGATCAACCAGCTGGCCTCGTTCTCCGTGCCCGAGCCGCGCATGGCCGTGGTGACGCCGTTCGACAAGAGCGCGCTGCGCAACATCGAGCAGGCGATCCGCGACTCCGACCTGGGCGTCAACCCGAGCAACGACGGCAACATCATCCGGGTGGTGTTCCCCGAGCTGACCGAGGAGCGCCGGCGGGAGTTCATCAAGGTCGCCAAGACCAAGGGTGAGGACGCCAAGGTCTCCATCCGCGCCGTGCGCCGCAAGGCCAAGGACGCCATCGACAAGCTGATCAAGGACGGCGAGGTCGGTGAGGACGAGGGCCGTCGTGCGGAGAAGGAGCTCGACGACACCACCGCGAAGTACGTGGCGCAGGTGGACGAGCTCCTGAAGCACAAGGAAGCGGAACTGCTCGAGATCTGATGAACGACTCTTCCTGGGGAGCGCCGCGGCAGGCCGGGTACTGGGGGCCCGCGGATCGGTCACCTGCCCAGGGACCCCTCCCGGGGGTCGCCCCGACGGGTCCCGCCTACGATGCGCATGACGCCCAGCGGACCCGCCCCATGCCCCTCGTGCCCGACGGGCCCGCCCACGGCGGAATCCAGGATGACGACCCGGGGGCTGCTCGGCCGGGCGGCCCCTCGTTCGGCGACGGCACGCCTCAGCAGCCGTACCACCCGCCGCAGCAGCGGCCTTACGACACGCCGCGGACGTCCTCCCACGGGGCGCCGCAGAATCCGGAGCCCATGCCCGACGCCCCGCAGCCGGCGCCCGCGCCGGCACCGCAGAAGAAGAGCGCGGGGCGCGACCTGGGCGCCGCCATAGGCGTCGGGGTCGGGCTCGGCGTGGTGATCGTCGCGTCGCTGTTCGTCGTCAAGACCGTGTTCGTGGGTGTCATCGCGATCGCGGTCGTGGTGGGGCTGTGGGAGCTCACCAAGCGGCTGGAGGAGCGCAAGGGCATCAAGGCGCCGCTCGTGCCGCTGGCGGTCGGCGGAGCGGCCATGGTGGTCGCCGGGTACGCGCGGGGGGCCGAGGGGGCCTGGGTGGCGATGGCGCTGACCGCGCTCGCCGTCCTGGTCTGGCGGATGACACAGCCGCCGGAGGGCTACCTCAAGGACGTCACGGCCGGTGTGTTCGCGGCGTTCTACGTGCCGTTCCTGGCCACGTTCGTGGCGATGATGCTGGCCGCGGACGACGGGCCCCGCCGTGTGATGACCTTCCTCGTCCTCACGGTGGTCAGCGACACGGGCGCGTACGCCGTCGGCTGGCGCTTCGGGCGGCGCAAGCTCGCCCCGCGCATCAGTCCCGGCAAGACCCGCGAGGGCCTGTTCGGCGCGGTCGCCTTCGCGATGGTGGCGGGCGCGCTGTGCATGCAGTTCCTGATCGAGGGCGGCGCCTGGTGGCAGGGCCTCCTCCTCGGCCTCGCGGTCGCCATCAGCGCGACCCTGGGCGACCTCGGCGAGTCCATGATCAAACGTGACCTGGGCATCAAGGACATGGGCACCCTGCTGCCGGGCCACGGGGGCATCATGGACCGCCTGGACTCGCTCCTGCCCACGGCCCCGGTGGTCTGGTTGCTGCTGGTGATCTTCGTCGGCAGCGGCTGACCCACCCGGAACACATGCGCACGGGCCCCCACCCGCCGGGTGGGGGCCCGCCGGCGTCCTGGGCATGGGCCGCCCATCGCGCCCGCCGATAAGATCCCGGCATGGGGCGGGCTCGGCTGGGGGACGACGGCAGATACCACGGCGACCTGCTGTGCCGCTGGTGCGATGCCCTCATCAACCAGGACGGACGGCGCAGACCGCGGCGCTACTGCAACGGTCGGCACCGGACGAAGACGTACCTCTCCTGGATCGGCGCACTGATCGCAGGCCTCTTCTGACCCGGCCACCGGGTTGTCCACAGCCGATCGGGGCCACCCCAGCGGATCTGCGACACTGGTACCACCATGCCCAAGCCCGGAGAACTCACCTTTGTCGCCCCGCGCGGAGTCAAGAAGCCGCCGCGGCACCTTGCCGATCTGTCGCCTGCCGAGCGCAAGGAGGCTGTGGCGGCGATCGGCGAGAAGCCGTTTCGTGCCCGGCAGCTCTCGCAGCACTACTTCGCGCGGTACGCGCACGACCCGGAGCAGTGGACCGACATCCCCGCCGGGTCCCGAGCCAAGCTCCAGGAGGCGCTGCTTCCGGAGTTGATGACGGTCGTACGGCATCTGTCGACCGACCAGGGCACCACCCGCAAGACCCTGTGGCGGCTGTTCGACGGCACGCTCGTGGAGTCGGTGCTGATGCGCTACCCGGACCGGGTGACCATGTGCATCAGCTCGCAGGCAGGCTGCGGCATGAACTGCCCGTTCTGCGCCACCGGACAGGCCGGCCTCGACCGCAACCTGTCGACCGCCGAGATCGTGCACCAGATCGTCGACGGCATGCGCGCCCTGCGCGACGGCGAGGTCCCCGGGGGTCCGGCCCGGCTGTCCAACATCGTCTTCATGGGCATGGGCGAACCGCTCGCCAACTACAACCGCGTCGTCGCCGCCATCCGCGCCCTGACCGCCCCCGAGCCGGACGGCCTCGGGCTGTCCCAGCGCGGGATCACCGTCTCGACGGTGGGCCTGGTCCCGGCGATCCACCGGTTGGCCGACGAGGACTTCAAGTGCCGGCTCGCCATCTCCCTGCACGCCCCCGACGACGAGCTGCGCGACACCCTCGTGCCCGTCAACACACGGTGGAAGGTACGGGAGGTGCTGGACGCCGGCTTCGAGTACACCGCCAGGTCCGGGCGCCGGCTCTCCATCGAGTACGCGCTGATCCGGGACATCAACGACCAGGCGTGGCGCGGTGACCGGCTCGGCCGGCTGCTCAAGGGCAGGCCGGTGCACGTCAACCTCATCCCGCTCAACCCGACCCCCGGCTCCCAGTGGACCGCCTCCCGGCCCGAGGACGAGAAGGCGTTCGTCGAGGCCATCGCCGCCCACGGAGTGCCGGTGACCATCCGGGACACCCGCGGCCAGGAGATCGACGGGGCGTGCGGACAGCTGGCTGCGACCGAGCGATAACCGGACGGTACCCTTGGGGCCGTACACATCTTCATATTCCGACAGGGGAGCGCCACAGCGCTGAGAGTGCGGCACCGGCCGCAGACCCTCTGAACCTCGCCCAGGTCATTCTGGATAGGGAGTTCGGTCAACACTCGAGCTGTTGCGCCCTGCCCGGGCATCCCTCGCGGATCCCGGGCAGGGCCGCGTCTCCTCCTGGCCAACCCAGGAGCAAAATCCAGTGCACACCAAGACGTTCGTCGCCATCGCGGTCGGGCTCGGCCTGGTCACACTGTCCGCGTGCGGATCGTCGAACGGCAAGAACACCTCGTCGTCCGCGGACACCAAGACCGTGACCCTGGTCAGCCACAACTCGTGGGCCGCCTCCAAGAACGTCATCGCGGACTTCGAGAAGCGGTCCGGCTACACCGTCAAGGTCCTCGAGGCCGGTGACGCCGGCGAGGCCGTCAACAAGGCCATTCTCACCAAGGACCACCCGCAGGGCGACGTCTTCTTCGGCGTCGACAACACCCTGCTGTCCCGGGCCCTGGACAACGGGCTGTTCCAGCCGTACCGGCCCAAGGGCTCCGACCTGGTCCTGCCCCAGTACCGGACCGATCAGACGAAGCACCGGGTCACGCCGATCGACTCCGGCGACATCTGCGTCAACTACGACAAGAAGTACTTCGCCGACCGCAAGCTGGCCCCGCCGGCCACCTTCGACGACCTCGTCAAGCCGCAGTACAAGAACCTCCTCGTCACCGAGAACGCCGCCACCTCCTCGCCCGGTCTCGGCTTCCTGCTCGGCACCGCCGCCCGTTACGGCGACGAGGGCTGGCAGGACTACTGGAAGAAGCTCAAGGCCAACGGCGTCAAGGTCGTCGACGGCTGGGACGTGGCCTACAACCAGGAATTCTCCGGCTCCGCCGGCGGCAGGAAGGCCAAGGGCGACCGGCCGCTGGTCGTCTCCTACGCCTCCTCGCCGCCCGTCGAGGTCGTCTACGCCGAGCCGCGGCCGAAGACCGCGCCCACCGGGGTCGCGTACGGCACCTGCTTCCGGCAGGTCGAGTACGCCGGACTGCTCAGCAACGCCGCGAACCCCGAGGGAGGCAAGGCGCTCCTCGACTTCCTGCTCACCAAGGAGTTCCAGGACGACATGCCGCTGAACATGTTCGTCTACCCGGTGCGTGAAGACGCCCAGGTGCCGCCGGAGTTCACCAAGTACGGCCCCCCGGCCGAGAACCCCGAGACCATGGCCCCCGGCAAGATCGCCGACAACCGCGACCAGTGGGTCAAGTCGTGGACCTCGCTCGTACTGAAGTAGACCCCCGCAGGGGCCGTACGGGCGGCCGTACGGGGAACGCGGCGCGGCTCGGCCTGATGGCCGTGCCCGTCGCGTTCTTCGCGGTGTTCTTCGCCTACCCCGTGGCCGCGATCGTCCAGCGCGGCCTGAAGTCCGACGGGGTCTGGCAGTTGGGGCGGATCACCGACGTGCTCGCCCAGTCCGACATCCGGCACGTGCTGTGGTTCACCACCTGGCAGGCGCTCGCCTCCACCGCGCTCACCCTGCTCATCGCCCTGCCCGGCGCGTACGTCTTCGCCCGTCTGGACTTTCCCGGCCGTCAGGTCCTGCGGGCCGTCGTCACCGTGCCGTTCGTGCTGCCCACGGTCGTCGTCGGCACCGCGTTCCTCGCCCTCGTCGGACGCGGCGGCCTCCTCGACGAGCTGTGGGGCGTCCGTCTGGACACCACGGTGTGGGCGATCCTGCTCGCCCACGTCTTCTTCAACTACGCCGTCGTCGTACGGACCGTGGGCGGCCTGTGGGCCGGGCTCGACCCCCGGCAGGAGGAGGCGGCCCGCATGCTCGGCGCCTCGCCGCTGACCGCCTGGCGCAGAGTCACCCTGCCCGCGCTCGCGCCCGCGGTGGCCGCCGCCGCGCTGATGGTCTTCCTGTTCACCTTCACCTCCTTCGGTGTGGTGCAGATCCTCGGCGGCCCCACCTTCTCCACCCTCGAAGTGGAGATCTACCGGCAGACGGCCCAGATCTTCGACCTGTCCACTGCCGCGGTCCTGACGATCGTCCAGTTCGCGGCGGTGGGCGCGATCCTCGCCGTGCACGCCTGGACCGTACGGCGCCGGGAGAGCGCGCTGAAACTGGTGGACGCCTCCGTCACCGCCCGCCGCCCGCGCGGCGCGGGACAGTGGGCGCTCCTCGCCGGCGTCCTCGTCACCATCGCGCTGCTCCTCGTGCTTCCGCTCGCCGTGCTGGTCCAGCGCTCGCTCACCGCACCCGCCTTCGGCTACTACCGGGCGCTGACCGACCCCGACGGCGGCACCTTCCTGGTCGCGCCGATCAACGCCATCGGCACCTCCCTGTCGTACGCCGCCGCCGCGACCGCGATCGCCGTGGTGATCGGCGGTCTGGCCGCCGCCGTACTGGCCCGCCGCGACGCGGGCCGTGTCGTGCGCGGCTTCGACGCGCTGCTGATGCTGCCGCTCGGGGTCTCCGCGGTGACCGTCGGCTTCGGCTTCCTGATCGCCCTCGACACTCCGCCGCTGGACCTGAGACAGTCCTGGATCCTGGTCCCGCTCGCCCAGGCCCTGGTCGGCGTGCCCTTCGTCGTACGGACCATGCTGCCCGTACTGCGCGCGGTGGACGTACGGCTGCGGGAGGCGGCGGCCGTGCTCGGGGCCTCGCCGTGGCGGGTGTGGCGGGAGGTCGACCTGCCCCTGGTGCGGCGGGCGCTGCTGATCGCCGCCGGGTTCGCCTTCGCGGTGTCGCTGGGGGAGTTCGGGGCGACCGTGTTCATCGCGCGGCCCGACAACCCGACGCTGCCGGTCGCCGTGGCCCGGCTGATCGGCCGGCCCGGCGACCTCAACTACGGCCAGGCGATGGCCCTGTCGACGATTCTTATGGTGGTGTGCGCGGTGGCGCTGCTGATCCTCGAGCGGCTGCGCACCGACCGGAGCGGGGAGTTCTAGATGCTGCTGAGCCTCCAGGCCGCGACCGTACGCTTCGGCGGGCGGGCCGTGCTCGACACGGTCGGCCTCGATGTCGCCGAACACGAGATCGTGTGTGTGCTCGGCCCCAGCGGCAGCGGCAAGTCCACCCTGCTGCGGGCGGTCGCCGGGCTGCAGCCGCTGGACTCCGGGCGGGTGCTGCTGGACGGGCGGGACCGGACGGCGGTACCGGTGCACCGGCGCGAGGTCGGGCTGATGTTCCAGGACCACCAGCTGTTCCCGCAGCGGGACGTGGCCGGAAACGTCGCCTTCGGGCTGCGTATGCACGGCACGGCGAAGAACGAACGGGCCGCGCGGGTCGGGGAGTTGCTGGACCTGGTCGGACTCCCTGGCGCCGGGCGGCGGGCCGTGGCCTCGCTCTCCGGTGGCGAGCAGCAGCGGGTGGCCCTGGCCCGGGCCCTCGCCCCCCGCCCCCGCCTGCTGATGCTGGACGAGCCGCTCGGCCAGCTCGACCGCTCGCTGCGGGAACGGCTCGTCGTCGAACTGCGGGAGCTCTTCGGCCGGTTGGGCACCACCGTGCTCGCCGTCACCCACGACCAGGGCGAGGCCTTCGCGCTCGCCGACCGGGTCGTGGTGATGCGGGACGGCCGGATCGCCCAGACCGGTACGCCACTTGAGGTGTGGCAGCGGCCGGCCGACGCCTTCGTCGCCCGCTTCCTCGGCTTCGAGAACGTCGCGGAGGCCACCGTGGACGGCGAGGCCGCGATCACCCCCTGGGGCAAGGTACCCGTCCCCGACGGCGCACCCCAGGGCACGCACACCCTCCTCGTACGCCCCGCCGGCGTCCGCCTCGTCCCCACCACCGAGGGCCTGCGCTGCACGGTCACCGCCCGCACCTTCAAGGGCACCCACGTCACCCTCCACCTCCAGCCCGCCAACGCCCCCCGCCTGGAAGCGGCCTGCCCCCTGCGCACGGCACCGGAGGTCGGAGACGAGGTCGGCGTGGAGTTCGATCCGACCGAAACAGCGGTGCTCCACTGATCGCGCAGCGCCTAGTGTGCGGAGCATGACGCAACTCGCATACGACCGTTACTGCGACGAAATCGCTCACCAGGTAAGGCAGCTGTCAGCCGTGGTCACCTCCGGCGCCGACCTGTCCACCACCGTGCCGACCTGCCCGGACTGGTCGCTGGAGGAGCTGGTACGGCACACGGGCGGCGCCCTGCGCTGGGTGGAGGCGCTGGTCAGGACCCGTGCGCAGGAGAACATCCCGGCCGAGCGGATCCCGCTCGCGGAAGGGCCCGAGGCACAGGGCGATCCCGCCGCCCTGAACGCCTGGCTGCTGGAGACCGGCCGGATCGTCGTCGCCGCCCTCCGCGAGGCCGGCCCGGACATCAAGGTGTGGACCTGGGCCGGGATCCCGGACACCGGCTTCTGGGCCCGCCGGATGACCCACGAGATCACGATCCACCGCGCCGACGCCGCGCTCGCCGCCGGACTGCCCTACGAGGTCGCCCCCGAAGTGGCCGTCGACGCCCTCGACGAGTGGCTGCAGATCGTGGAGCTCATTCAGCGGAGCAAGGCGGTCCCGGCGGCCGAGGAGCTGCGCGGGCCGGGGCGCAGTATCCATTTGCACGCCACCGACGCCGGGCCGGAGCTGAACGCCGAGTGGGTCGTGGAGCTCACCGAGGAGGGTGTCGTCTGGCGGCGCGGACACGAGAAGGCGACCGTTGTTCTGCGAGGGCCGCTCACCTCCGTGTTGTTGGCGTTCTACAGGCGACTGCCCCTGGACAGCCCCGGGTTGGAAGTACTGGGGGAGCGGGAGCTGCTGGAGTTCTGGCTCGAGCGGGCGACCTTCGGGTGAACGGCCGTGGCCCGCCTCCGAGCGCGGAGGCGGGCCACAGGTGGTGTGCTGCGGGGTGTCAGCGGTTGTTGTTCGTTCCCCGGCGGCGCATGCCGAAGAAGATCGCGCCGCCGCCGATGGCGACCAGGGCGGCCGCGATGCCGGCGATCAGGCCGGTGTTGGAGTCGGCACCGGTCTCGGCGAGGTTGGAGTCACCGACCGCGGGCGAGGGAGCGTTGTTCGCGCTGTCGGCGGGGGCGGTGCTGCCCTCCGGGGCGGACGGCGTCGGCGTCGCGGACTCCGACTCCGGTGCCGGCTCCGACTCGGACGCCGAAGGCGTCGAAGTCTCCGGCTCCGGCTCCGTCGGCGTGGCCGGGGTGCTCGGGGTCTCCGTCTCGCAGGCGGTGGACGGAGTGGTCAGGTTCGGCTTGATGTCCTCGTTGACGAGGACCTTTCCGTTCTTGCCGACGGCGTCGACGTGGATGCGGTAGACGGCGTTCGGCTGCCAGTCCTCGGCGAAGGTGACCGTGGTGCCCTGGCGGGAGCCCTTGACCACCTGCTTGCCGACCTGCTTCGCGTCGGCGTTGTTGTTCTGGAGGAACACGGTGATCGTCGCCGGAGTGCCGGAGGGGTCCACGTCCTTGACGACGATGACGCCCTTTCCGCCCTCACACTTCGCTTCGGCGGAGAACTCCTTGATGTTGCAGGCGAGCGCGTTGCCCGCGGCGCCGAGAGCGAGAGCGGCGGACGCGGAGACGACACCGAGGATGCGCACGGTGCGTGCGGTACGGCGGGATATGGACAAGATGGCCACTTTGCCCTTCACGGGATGCGCAATTGCGGGGGGTTGAGGGGGTGTTGAGGTGGCGACGAACCGAGGTCCCAGCACCCCCGGGAGGCTCAGGTCTATAAGCGCTCCGTAAGAAGTGTCAATGCGCATGCCGCCGACCGGCGTTGACTTTACCCACTTGTTAACAGCCAGTAGGTTTCAACGCGTTGGCAGGCGGCGAGCGGGGTGCCCGCCACACCCCGCTCGCCGGCTCAGCCCTGTACGGCCGCCGGGTCCATCCACATGACTTCCCACGTGTGGCCGTCGAGGTCGTCGAAGGCGCGGCCGTACATGTGGCCGTGGTCCTGGGTCTCGCCGGTCGCCGTGCCGCCGGCCGCGACGGCCTTCTCGACCAGCTCGTCGACCTTCTCGCGGCTCTGAGCGCTCAGGCAGATCAGCACCTCGCTGGTCTTCGTCGAGTCCGCGATCTCCTTCTTGGTGAAGTCGGCGTAGCGCTGCTTGCCGAGCAGCATCGCGATGATCGTGTCGCTGATGACGACGCAGGCGCAGTCGTCGGTCGAGAACTGCGGGTTGATCGTGTATCCGAGGTCGGTGAAGAACTTCTTGGAGGCGGCCACGTCGTTGGTCGCCAGGTTCACGAAGATCATCTGCTGGTACATGGTGAGGTGTCTCCCCTTGTGGTCCATTGCCGTTCGCAGGGGTGGACTCCGGGGCCGCGCGGAACTCATCGGTGGGTGCGGAACTTCTTTCCGTACGGTTCGTCAGCGGACCAGTGGCCGTGCGGCGAGGTCGGCGATCAGCAGGGTCAGCGGGGCGAACAGGGCCAGCAGGGCGACGGTGCGCAGGAGGGCGGCGGTGCGCAGCGCCATGGCGGGCGCGCCCAGGCGCCGCAGGGCGGCGATGGTGACGGCGCGCTCCTGCCTCGCCTCGACGGTCGCGGTCAGCAGGACCGCCACGGCGCACCCGGCCACGAGCAGCGTGCCCAGGGCGGTCAGCGGCCCGAAGACCCGCGCGGTTCCGTCGTACGGCGCGACGACGGCGTACGTCCCCGACGCCACCGCGCACACCACGCCCAGGGGGCGGCCGATGCGCCCCGCCTCCGCCATCAGGACCCGGCCGGCCAGCAGCCGCAGGGCGCCCGGACGCGCCGACTGGAGCAGGAGGCCGCACAGATGGGTCAGACCGGGCCCGGCGAGGGCGAGGCCGAGAGCGGTCAGCAGCCAGCCGACGAGCACCGGGAAGGAGCTGGCCGCGAGACCGCCGGGCAGGACGCCCCCGGAGGCGGGGGCAGAGGCGGTGGACCGGCCGGCGTACGACTGCACGGCCAGACCGGCGGCGAGCACGGCGACGCCCCAGGGAAGTCCGGTGGGCGGCCGGCGGGAAGCCGGCGGGCGGTGGGGGCCGGGGTCGTCGTGCCCGGCCTCTTTCGGGGCGCCGGCCCGGCCCCCCGGGGATTGCGCGGAGCCGTCGTCCGCACCACCCTCCGCCGGCCGGCGCTGCGGCCGAGCGCCGTCCTCCCGCGGCCGCAGCACCAGCGCCACCACGCCCGACGCGAGCACCGGGACGACGGCCAGCAGGGTCAGCACCCCCGCCACCGGCAGCCGTTGACCCGCGGCCAGGGCGCCCGCCGCCGCGCCGTCGAACGGAAGCCCCGTCCGGTCGCCGCGCAGGTGCAGGAAGAGCAGCAGCGCGAGCAGCGAGCCGAGCCCGCAGGACAGGGCCGTCGTGGCCGCCGATACGGCCATCATGCGGCCGGGCCCGAGACCGAGCGCCGACAGCCCCGGCCGGGGACGGGTGCCGGGGTCGGTGCGGGCCACCGCGACCGCGAGGTACACCGTCGCGGCCAGGGGCATCACGCACCAGGACAGCCGCAGCACCGCCGCGGCCGAGTGCTCCGGGTGGCCCAGGGCATGGCCGAGGCTGCACAGCAGCAGGAAGCCCGTGCCCGCCGACGCCGCCACGACGGTCAGTCGGCGCAGCTGGACGGCCGGGCGGGCGACGCGGATCAGACGGAGAGCGAGCACGTGGCCCGGCCTTCCGTCGTGTCGCCGACCGGGGGCAGGTGCACGCTCTTCACGCACCGCCCGTCGAGCAGCGGCACCGTGCGGTCGGCGAGGGCCGCGGTCTCCGGGTCGAGCGTGGCGAGCACGACGGTGATGCCGTGCGAGCGGGCCGCCGTGGTGAGCGTGCGCAGTACGTGGGCGCGGTCGGCCCGGTGCAGCGGGGCCGCCGGTTCGTCGGCGAACAGCACCGTGGGGGCCGGGGCGAGCGCGCGGGCGATGCAGACGCGCTGCCGTTCGGCCTGGCGCAGCCGGTGCGGGCGCCTGCGGGCCAGTTCGCCGACGTCGAGGCGGTCCAGCCACTCCTGGGCGGCCGCCTTGGCCCGGCGCCGGCTGGTGCCGCGCAGCATCAGCGGCAGGGCTGTGTTCTCCCAGACGTTCAGCTCCGGTACGAGCACCGGAACGGGGTCGACCCAGCCGAACCGGTCGCGGCGCAGCCGCTCGCGGGCCAGCGGGCCGAGGGTGTGCACGGGGGCGCTGTTGAACCAGACCTCGCCCTGCCGCACACGCACCATTCCGGACAGGCACCGCAGCAGGGTCGTCTTGCCGCTGCCGCTCGGACCGGCGACGGCGAGGATCTCGCCCTGCCGGACGCCGAGCGAGACGCCCTCGAGGCCGGGCGAGCCGTCCTTGTGGGTGTAGTGCAGGGCACGCGCCCAGAGCACGTCGTTGTCCGGTGGGGCGTCCATGGCGTACACCTCGGTTCGGAGCTCGAAGTATCCCCGTATCCCCCGTCCGGGGGAACGAAGGCGGAGCCGGTCGGTCACCGGAACGCTAGGCAGACGACGTCGGGAGGCTGGACAGCACACGGCCCCGGGCGGCCGTTTCTCACTCGAACGGTCGACACCGGGGCCGTGATCATCATCTGATCGGAGGTATGTGCCCGACGGTTTCCGCGACTGCCTCCGGAAGAGGCACGCCGGTCACAGCTTGGTCCACGCCTCCGTCAGCGTCGCGCGCAGGATCTGCTCGATCTCGTCGAAGGTCTCCTGGTTGGAGATCAGCGGCGGGGCGAGCTGGACGACCGGGTCGCCGCGGTCGTCGGCACGGCAGTACAGGCCGTTGTCGTACAGCGCCTTGGACAGGAAGCCGTACAGGACGCGCTCGGTCTCCTCCTCGTTGAAGGACTCCTTGGTGTTCTTGTCCTTCACCAGCTCGATGCCGTAGAAGAAGCCGTTGCCGCGGACGTCGCCGACGATCGGCAGGTCGTGCAGCTTCTGCAGGGTGGAGAGGAAGGCGGACTCGTTGTCCAGCACGTGCTGGTTGAGGTTCTCCCGCTCGAACAGGTCGAGGTTGGCCAGGGCCACCGCCGCGGAGACCGGGTGGCCGCCGAAGGTGTAGCCGTGCAGGAAGGTGTTGTCACCCTTGTAGAACGGCTCGGCCAGGCGGTCGGAGATGATGCAGGCGCCGAGCGGGGAGTAGCCCGAGGTCATGCCCTTGGCGCAGGTGATGATGTCCGGGACGTAGCCGAACTTGTCGCAGGCGAACATCGTGCCCAGGCGGCCGAAGGCGCAGATGACCTCGTCCGAGACGAGCAGCACGTCGTACTGGTCGCAGATCTCGCGGACCCGCTGGAAGTAGCCGGGCGGGGGCGGGAAGCAGCCGCCGGCGTTCTGCACCGGCTCCAGGAAGACGGCCGCGACCGTGTCCGGGCCCTCGAAGAGGATCTGCTGCTCGATCTGGTCGGCGGCCCAGCGGCCGAAGGCCTCGGGGTCGTCGCCGAAGATCGGGGCGCGGTAGATGTTGGTGTTCGGGACCTTGAACGCGCCCGGCACCAGCGGCTCGAAGGGGGCCTTCAGGCCCGGCAGACCGGTGATGGACAGGGCGCCCTGCGGGGTGCCGTGGTAGGCGACCGCGCGGGATATGACCTTGTGCTTGGTGGGCTTGCCGGTCAGCTTGAAGTACTGCTTGGCGAGCTTCCAGGCGGTCTCCACCGCCTCGCCGCCGCCGGTGGTGAAGAAGACCTTGTTCAGGTCGCCCGGCGCGTAGTGGGCCAGGCGCTCGGCGAGCTCCACGGCCTTGGGGTGGGCGTAGGACCAGACGGGGAAGAACGCCAGCTCCTGCGCCTGCTTGAGCGCCGTCTCGGCGAGCTCCGTGCGGCCGTGACCGGCCTGGACCACGAACAGACCCGCGAGACCGTCGAGGTAGCGCTTGCCCTTGTCGTCGTAGATGTAGGTGCCCTCGCCGCGCACGATCGTCGGCACGGGGGAGTTCTCGTACGAGGACATGCGGGTGAAGTGCATCCACAAGTGGTCGTACGCGGTACGGCTGAGATCCTTGCTCACGGTTATCGGGTTCCCCACATGTAGGTCTGCTTCTTGAGCTTGAGGTAGACGAAGCTCTCGGTGGAGCGCACACCGGGCAGGGCCCGGATGCGTTTGTTGATGACGTCCAGCAGCTGGTCGTCGTCCTCGCAGACGATCTCGGCGAGGATGTCGAACGAGCCCGCGGTCATCACCACGTACTCGACTTCCGACATGCCGGCCAGCGCGTCGGCCACGGTCTCCGTGTCGCCCTCGACGTTGACCCCGACCATCGCCTGCCGGCGGAAGCCCACGGTGAGCGGGTCCGTGACGGCGACGATCTGCATCACGCCCTGGTCGAGCAGCTTCTGGACGCGCTGGCGCACGGCCGCCTCGGACAGGCCGACGGCCTTGCCGATCGCGGCGTACGGCCGGCGGCCGTCCTCCTGCAGCTGCTCGATGATGGCGAGGGAGACGGCGTCCAGGTGGTGGCTGCCGTTCCTGGACTCGCGGGAGTCCCTGTGGTCTGCGCTTCGACTGGGCACGGTCTCACTGTGCACGACGTCTCGACAGTTTTGCAAGGCCGAGGCGATGAAATTCGTTGTTTACGAGACCGGGGTCTGCGGATTTCGTATAAGTCGGCGCGGCGGGACTGTTGAAAACGTCAGAGTGCGGGCTAGGGTGGATGTCTCAGCCACTGGACAGCTTCAACAGGATCAGGAGGGCCGGCAGTGAGCACCGAGCTGCGTCGTCTGCGCAACTACATCGACGGTGAGTTCCGGGACGCCGCCGACGGGCGGACCACCGAGGTGGTGAACCCCGCGACGGGCGAGGCGTACGCGACCGCGCCGCTGTCCGGGCAGGCGGACGTGGACGCCGCCATGGCCGCCGCCGCCGCGGCCTTCCCGGGCTGGCGCGACACCACCCCGGCCGAGCGTCAGAAGGCCCTGCTGAAGATCGCGGACGCCTTCGAGGATCGCGCCGAGGAACTGATCGCGGCCGAGGTGGAGAACACGGGCAAGCCGACCGGGCTGACCCGCTCCGAGGAGATCCCGCCGATGGTCGACCAGATCCGCTTCTTCGCGGGCGCGGCCCGGATGCTCGAGGGCCGCTCGGCCGGCGAGTACATGGAGGGGCTGACCTCGATCGTCCGCCGTGAGCCGGTCGGCGTCTGCGCCCAGGTCGCGCCGTGGAACTACCCGATGATGATGGCCGTGTGGAAGTTCGCCCCGGCGATCGCGGCGGGCAACACGGTCGTACTGAAGCCCTCGGACACCACCCCCGCCTCCACGGTGCTGATCGCCGAGATCCTCGGCTCGGTCCTGCCCAAGGGCGTCTTCAACGTCATCTGCGGCGACCGCGAGACCGGCCGCATGATGGTCGAGCACGACACCCCGGCGATGGCGTCCATCACCGGCTCCGTGCGGGCCGGCATGCAGGTCGCCGAGTCCGCCTCCAAGGACCTCAAGCGGGTCCACCTGGAGCTCGGCGGCAAGGCCCCGGTCGTGGTCTTCGAGGACACCGACATCGACAAGGCCGTCGAGGACATCTCGGTCGCCGGCTTCTTCAACGCCGGCCAGGACTGCACGGCCGCCACCCGCGTGCTGGTCCACGAGTCCATCCACGACGAGTTCGTCTCCGCGCTCGCCAAGGCCGCCGAGGAGACCAGGACCGGCCGGCCGGACGACGAGGACGTCCTCTTCGGCCCGCTGAACAACCCCAACCAGCTCAAGCAGGTCGCCGGCTTCATCGAGCGGCTGCCCGCCCACGCCAAGGTCGAGGCCGGCGGCCACCAGGTCGGCGACAAGGGCTACTTCTACGCCCCGACCGTCGTCTCGGGTCTCAAGCAGGACGACGAGATCATCCAGAAGGAGGTCTTCGGCCCGGTCATCACCGTCCAGTCCTTCTCGGACGAGGACCAGGCCGTCGAGTACGCCAACGGCGTCGAGTACGCCCTCGCGTCCTCCGTGTGGACCAAGGACCACGCCCGCGCCATGCGGATGTCCAAGAAGCTCGACTTCGGCTGCGTGTGGATCAACACCCACATCCCGCTGGTCGCCGAGATGCCGCACGGCGGCTTCAAGAAGTCCGGCTACGGCAAGGACCTGTCGGCGTACGGCTTCGAGGACTACACGCGGATCAAGCACGTCATGACGTCGCTGGACGCGTGACCCGCTGACGCGCGCAGCGCTCGTATGACCGGCTGATCGCGACGAAGCGCGAACCCGTGGCCCCGGACGGACGACGGACCGTCCGGGGCCACGGTGCGTTTCCCGCACCGCGACTGATCGACAGGGTGTCGGTTCCGCCCGGGTCCACTCGACGCTGCGTCCATTGTCCGGACACGGACACGGACGGCATGCTGACGGCGTGCCCCGGACTCCGAAGACGCCTCCGCCCACCCGCCGCTCCCTGCTGCGCGCCCTGGGCGGAACGGCCGCGCTCGGTGCGCTCGCCGGGTGCGGTGTGCCCGCCGCCTACGTCAAGCCCGGTGACCGTACGATCCCGGACGTCTCCGCCGCCGATCGCCGGCTGGTCTGGTCGAACTGGCCGCTGTACATCGACACCGACGACGACAACCCGAACAAGCGGCCCACCCTCGAGGCATTCGAGAAGCGCACGGGCATCTCCGTCGACTACGTCGAGGACATCAACGACAACGACGAGTTCTTCGGCAAGATCAGCCCCTCGCTGATGAACCGCCGGCAGACGAACCGCGACCTCATAGTGATCAGCGACTACATGTGCGCGCGCTACGTCCGGCTGGGCTGGGTGCTGGAGATGGACCGCGCCCGCCAGCCCCATGTGGCCGAGTACCTCGACCCGCTGCTGCGCTCGCCCGCCTTCGACCCGGGCCGCAAGTTCACCGTGCCCTACCAGTCGGGCATCACCGGCCTCGCCTACAACCGCCGCAAACTCGGCCGCGAGATCCGCCAGGTCTCCGACCTGTGGGCCGACGACCTCAAGGGCCGGGTCACCCTGCTCTCCGGCGTCGACGAGGCGTTCGCGCTGCTCATGCAGGCAGACGGCGTGGACATCACCCAGTGGACGACCGATGACTTCCACACCGTCTGCGACCAGGTGGAGCGGCAGATCCGCAGGCGCCAGATCCGCCGCTTCACCGGCAACGACTACACCAAGGACCTGGTCAGCGGCGACGTCCTGGCCTGCCAGGCCTACTCGGGCGACGTGATCCAGCTCCAGGCGGACAACCCCGACATCCGCTTCGTCGTGCCCGAGGAGGGCGCCGAGCTGTGGTCGGACTCCCTGATGATCCCCAACCAGGCCCGCCACAAGGCCAACGCGGAACGCCTGATCGACTACTACTACGAGCCCGAGGTCGCCGCGGAGCTCGCCACCTGGGTGAACTACATCTGCCCGGTCCCGGCGGCCCAGGACGTGCTCGCCGACTCCAAGGACGAGGAGACGGCGGCCCTCGCCGAGAACCCGCTGATCTTCCCCGACGACACCATGCGCGAACGCCTCGCCGTCGCCCGGAACATCACCGCCGGGGAACGCGTGGAACTCACCAAGCGCTGGAACACCCTCGTGGGAATGTAGGCCGCGGGCGTGTAACAGACTCTCGTCCATGACGCACACACCGAGCGACCAACACGTGGGCCCAGCCGTCACGTTCGGGCTGCTGGCAGCCTGGGCCCTGCACGACACCGAGGAGTTGGCCGCCCTGCCGGGGTGGCTGCGGCGCAATGTGCCGGTGCTGCGGGAGCGGTTCCCGGGTGTGCCGGAGGCGGTGTGGCGTCGGGCCGAGTCCGTGGACGGGCGCCAATTCGCGGCGGCCGTGGGCGTGATGGCCGCGATCGTCACCACCGCGTCCGCCTCCGGCGCGGCGACCGGCGGCCGCTCCACCGCCTACCAGGCGGCGCTGAACGGCTTCGGCCTCCACGGCCTGACCCACCTGGCCCAGGCCGCGGCGGTCCGTGGCTACACCCCCGGCTCGGCGACCTCCCTCGTCCTGGTCGTCCCCTTCACTCTCCGGGCCCGCGCCCGGCTGCGCCGCGCCGGCGTCCTGCGCCCCACCCGTCCCCGTGATCTGGCCCTCGGCCTCGGCCTGGCGGGCGCGGCCACGGTGGCATCGCACGTGGTGGCGCGTCGAGCGCTCCGTGGACGCTGGAGGCAGACCCGGTCGACCCCTGTTTTTGAACATGTTCAAGACAGGCGTACGCTCGTGCCATGAGCGACAGAGCCGCCCTGCTCAAGGGCATCCGCGTCTGGCTGGTTCTCTTCGTCGTCTGCCTGGTGCTCAGCGGCGTCACCGCGTTTCCGCTGGTCCATGAACTGCGTTGGGGCGAGAGCTTGTTGCGGTTCCTGTCCGTGCCCGAGCACCTCCCTGCGCTCATGGACTGGATCGAGCGCGTACGGCACGGACTCGACGCCGCCGACCGCGACTACCCGTTCCTGCTCTACGGCACGGACTGGCTGGCCTTCGCCCACCTCGTCATCGCGGTCGCCTTCTACGGCCCGTACCGCGACCCGGTCCGCAACATCTGGGTCGTCGAGTTCGGGATGATCGCCTGCGCGGGCATCGTGCCGCTGGCCCTCGTCTGCGGGCCGATCCGCGGGATTCCCTTCTGGTGGGCGGTGATCGACATGTCGTTCGGGGCGTTCGGGATCGTTCCGCTGTATGTCGTACGCAGGAAGATCAAGCGGCTGGAGGCGCTGACCACCACGGCCGCGCCCCCGGCCGTCGCGGCCGTCAGCGGCTGAACGCCGGAAGGGCGTACGGCGCTCAGCGGATCGTCGGCGAGGAGGGCACCCGACCCCGGGCCGTCCCGAACCAACTCCCTGAAAAACAGGGGAGTTGTCCGGGGCCCACCCCTACGGGGCCGGGTCCGGCCGTCGGCGCAGCGCGCACAGCAGGTCGACGCGGTTGGTGGTGACCGAGTCGACGCCGAGGGCGAGGAGGCGGCGCAGGGAACGGCGGGTGTCGGGGGTCCAGGCGGACAGCAGGTAGCCGTCGCGGTGGACCCGGGCCGCGAGGTCACGGCTGATCAGGCCGAAGCGGTAGTTCAGCCACCTCGGGCGCACCGCGTCCAGCAGCCCGGCCCGCGGGGGTGCGAGCGTGGTCCAGGTCAGGGCGATCTCGGCGGACGGGTCGGCGGCGCGCACCGCGAGCATCGTCCCGGCGCCCGCGCAGTAGTACACGCGGTCCCGCGCCCCGCACGCGTGGACCACGTCGACGATCCGCCGCACCGCCCGCGGGTGGGGCGGGCCCGGCAGGTCGATCATCACCCGGCTGCCGTCCGTCGCGGCGAGCGCGTCCTCGAGCGTGGGCACCCGGCCGCCCGTCACCTCGCGCACCTGCTGCGCGGACAGCGCCCGCAGCGGCCGGTCGTGCGCCCACAGCCGTTTCAGCGACTCGTCGTGCAGCAGCACGGGAACGCCGTCCCGGGTCAGCCGTACGTCGATCTCGACCGCGTCCGCACCCCGGTCGAGCGCGGAGTGCAACGAGTCGATCGTGTTCTCGGTGAAGCGGTAGGGGTCGCCGCGGTGCGCCACCGCCGTCACGGTCCGCACGAGGCTCATGGAGTCCGGGGGCCGGGCGCGAGCCAACGCGCGGTGTAGACGTCGATCTCCTCCGCGATGCGTGCCTTGCCGGCCTCGTCGAGGAAGGAGGCGTGCACCGCGTTCTTGGCGAGCTCGGCGATGCCCCGCTCGTCGAGGTCGAGGAGGCGGGCGGCCACGGCGTACTCGTTGTTGAGGTCGGTGCCGAACATCGGCGGATCGTCGGAGTTGATCGTGACGAGGACCCCGGCGCGGACGAACTCCTTGATGGGGTGCTCGTCGAGGGTGCGTACGGCTCTGGTGGCGATGTTGGAGGTCGGGCACACCTCCAGCGCGATCCGGTGCTCGGCGAGGTGCGCGAGCAGCTTCGGGTCCTGCGCGGAGCTGGTGCCGTGGCCGATGCGTTCGGCGCGCAGCTCGTTCAGCGCGTCCCACACCGTCTCCGGGCCGGTGGTCTCACCGGCGTGCGGGACCGAGCGCAGTCCGGCGGCCAGGGCGCGGTCGAAGTAGGGCTTGAACTGCGGCCGCGGTACGCCGATCTCGGGCCCGCCGAGCCCGAAGGACACCAGTCCCTCGGGGCGCAGCCGGTCGTCGGTGGCGAGCCGGACGGTCTCCTCGGCGGACTCCAGGCCGGCCTCCCCGGGGATGTCGAAGCACCAGCGCAGTACGGTCCCGAACTCGGCCTCGGCCGCCTTGCGGGCGTCCTCGAGCGCGTCCATGAAGGCACGCTCGTCGATGCCGCGGCGGGTGGAGGAGAACGGTGTGATGGTCAGCTCGGCGTAGCGCACCTGCTGGCGGGCCAGGTCGCGGGCCACCTCGTAGGTCAGCAGCCGGACGTCCTCCGGGGTGCGGATCAGGTCCACGACGGACAGGTACACGTCGATGAAGTGGGCGAAGTCCGTGAAGGTGAAGTACTCGACCAGGGCCGCGGGGTCGGTGGGGACCGTGGAGTCGGGGTGGCGGGCGGCGAGTTCGGAGACGATCCGGGGGGAGGCGGAGCCGACGTGGTGCACGTGCAGTTCGGCCTTGGGCAGTCCGGCGATGAAGGCGTGCCGGTCGCGCGGTGCGTGCTGGTCGGTCAAGGGGTCCCTCCCCGGGACGGGCGCCACCCGGTGGGCACGGCGCGGGTGATCGGCTGATCGGTGAGCACGGCCATGGTAGGCGCCCGGCCGGATCCCGGTGGGGCCGCCGGCCTCCCCGGCTGTCGGAGCCGGGGAGGGGACGCCGTAGCATGGCCGGGGCACCGGACGAGGGGGAGACGAGGACATGACGGACGGAATACAGGCCGACGGGGGCGCGGGAGCCGAGAACGACCCATGGGCGCCCCCCGCGGACAGACCCTCGCTGGAGAAGAACCCGCCCGCACCGCAGCAGCCGTCGGACCCCTACTCGGCGCAGGACCAGCCGCTCGCCTTCCCGCCGCCGTCCGTGCACGACCAGGCGACGGTGGTCTCCATGCCGGGCGCCGACTTCCCGCCGCCCGGATACGGCGCCCCGGCCGCCGTGCCCCCGCCGCCCATCGCCCCCACCGGTCCGGGCGCGCCCGCCGGTCCTGTCCCGGGCGGATACGGCTACCCCGCCTATCCCGGTTACCCGGGGGGCCAGGGCTACGGATGGCCCGGCACGCCGATGACGCCCCCGCAGAACGGCATGGGCACCGCCGCCATGGTGCTGGGCATCCTGTCCTGCACCATGTTCTGCGTGTACGGCGTGTTCTCGGTGGTGCTCGGTGTCATCGCCGTCGTCCTCGGCATCAAGGGCCGCCGACGGTCCGAACGGGGCGAGGCCACCAACCACGGTCAGGCCCAGGCCGGCCTGGTCACGGGCATCATCGGCCTGGTCCTCGGCCTCGCCGTGATGGTTGTGATGATCATCGCCATCGTGGTCGGCATCAACGCGGAGGACTCCACGGACCCGTACTACGACGCCCGCGCCCCCCTCCCCACGGCGACCGCCCCGATCGCCCCCTGACCCCGCCACACCCGGGACGGGGTCCTGCGCCCCACCGGACAGGCGCGCACCCGCGCCCGCGCCGGCTCCACGGCCAGGCTGCCCCGCGCCCTTGCTGGGCCGGGCACCTCTCGCCGGGCACGTCACCGGACAGCCCTGCACGACCCTGCGCCCCTACCGGGTGCACCGTCGGGTTCCGTGCGGTTTGTCCCCGCCGGGTGCGTTGCGGGCCGGGCCTGGGCGTGCTGCACCGTGCCGGGTCCGGTCCGCCGCAGGTGGCCCTGCGCTTCCACTGGGTGCACCGTCGGGGCCTGTGTGGCCCCTCCCGGCTGGGACATCGCACCGCCGAGCGGATCCTGTGCGCCCTGCGGCGCGCCGGGTGGGACGCGTCGCCGGGCGAATCCTGTGCGGCCCGCCCGCACCTCCGCCGGATGCGCCGTCGGGCAGGTTCTGCGCTGCCCTGTGCCCGTGCCGAGAACAGCGCCAGGCGGCTTTGCGTCCCCGCCGGGTGCACCGTCGGCGGGCGCTGTGCGGCCCATCCCCGCCGAGGGGGTCCGCGGACCCTGCGCGGCGCCAGGTGCGTCGCCGGCGCGGCACAGGGCCCCTCCACAGCCGTGCGCCCCGCGGCCCGGACGCACGTCGCTCAGGCCCTCCGCGGCCCTCCGCCCCCGTCCAGCACGCCCCCGCCAGGCGTTACGCTCCCGTCCGCAGCCGGCGCCGGGTCTCCATCAGGGCGAAGCCCAGCAGGTTCGGGCCGCGCCAGCGGTCCGGGTCGGTCGCGGCCTCGTCGGTCGCGGCCAGGCCGATGCCCCACACGCGGTCCACCGGGCTGGCCTCCACCAGCACCCGGTCGCCGGTGGCCAGCAGGAACTCCCGTAGGGCGGGGTGCGCGGCGAACTTGTGGACGTTGCCCTCCACCACGATCGAGAACCGCTCCCGCTCCCATGTCCGCTCGTCGAAGCCGCGGACCAGCCGCCCCGCCTTCTTGGCCCCGGCCGGGTGCCGCGCGGCCAGCACCCGCCGCTCCGCCTCCGCGTCGGCGAAGAGCCGGGCCTTGCCGGCCATCATCCAGTGCTCGGCGGTCGCGTACGGCACACCGTCCACCACGAACGGTGACGGCCACCACTGACTCAGACAGCCCGCGCCCACCCGGCCGTCCGGGCGCGGCCGATGGCCCCAGAAGGGCAGGTACCGGACCTGCCTCCCGGCGTGGATCTCCCTGATCAGGGCTTCCCTGGAATCGATCTCCCCCATGCACGCGAGTCTGGCACGCGCCACTGACACTCCGTCCCCCCTTTTCCGCACCAACTCGACACCTGGTCGACAGATTCCGTTGCGTAACCAAAAGGCAACAACGGAATCACTTGTTGGAGTCCCCCAACTCTGTCAGGATCGGCACTCAAATCGAGCTGGAGCTACGCCACCCGCCCTCGGCAGCGAGGGGCGACGGCGGAGGAGAGCGACATGCAGAACCCGGGCAACGCCGCCCAGGACCGATTTCCGGCGCAGGATCGTTTCGCGGACGGCGCACAGTACATCGCCGGCAGACTGACCAAGGGCACCTCGGGCCGCACCCACGCGGTCGTCGCCCCGGCCACCGGCGAGGAGGTCCACACCTACGAGCTGGCCGGCCCCGACGACGTCGACGCCGCGGTCGCCGCCGCGCGCGAGGCGTTCCCGGGCTGGGCGGGCGCCACGCCCGGCGACCGCTCGGACGCACTGCACCGCTTCGCCGCCGTGCTCGCCGACCGGGCGGAGGACTTCGCCCGGGCCGAGTCCCTCCAGTGCGGCAAGCCCCTGAAGCTGACCCGCGAGTTCGACGTGCCCGGCACGATCGACAACGCCGCCTTCTTCGCGGGCGCCGCCCGGCACCTGCAGGGCCAGTCGGCCGGCGAGTTCTCCGGCGACCACACCTCCTACGTCCGCCGCGAGCCCATCGGAGTCGTCGGCTCCATCGCGCCCTGGAACTATCCCCTGCAGATGGCCGCCTGGAAGATCCTCCCGGCCGTCGCCGCGGGCAACACCATCGTCCTCAAGCCCGCCGAGCTGACCCCGCTGACCTCGCTGATGTTCGCGCAGGCCGCCACGGACGCGGGCATCCCGGACGGCGTCATCAACATCGTCACCGGCACCGGCAAGGAGGCCGGGGAGCGCCTGGTCGGCCACCCCGACGTGGCCATGATCTCCTTCACCGGCTCCACCGCCGTCGGCAAGCGCGTCGCCGAGATCGCCACCGCCACCGTCAAGCGGATCCACCTGGAGCTCGGCGGCAAGGCCCCCTTCGTGGTCTTCGACGACGCCGACCTGGAGGCCGCCGTCAACGGCGCGGTCGCCGGTGCCCTCATCAACACCGGGCAGGACTGCACGGCCGCCACACGCGCGTACGTGCAGCGCCCCCTGTACGAGGAGTTCGTCGCACGGACGGCCGCCCTGATGGAGACCGTCCGGCTGGGCGACCCCTTCGCCCCCGGCACCGACCTCGGCCCCCTCGTCTCGTACGCCCAGCGCGACCGCGTCGCCGGTTTCGTCGACCGCGCGCGTGCCTACGCGCGCGTGGTCACCGGCGGCGAGACCCCCCAGGGCGAGTTGAAGGACGGGGCGTACTATCGCCCCACCCTCATCGCGGACGCCGCCCAGGACAGCGAGATCGTCCAGTCGGAGGTCTTCGGTCCCGTCCTCGCCGTTCTCCCCTTCGACACCGACGACGAGGGGATCCGGCTGGCCAACGACATCCCGTACGGTCTGGCCGCCTCGGCCTGGAGCCGGGACGTCTACCGGGCGAACCGGGCGACGCGGGAGATCAAGGCGGGGTGCGTGTGGATCAACGACCACATCCCGATCATCAGCGAGATGCCGCACGGCGGCTACAAGCAGTCCGGCTTCGGCAAGGACATGTCCTCGTACTCGTTCGAGGAATACACGCAGATCAAGCACGTCATGTTCGACAACACCGCGGTGGTCCGCAAGGACTGGCACCGCACCATCTTCGGGGACCGATAGCAACGACCCTGGCCCGTGATCCGGGCCATCTTCCCGAAAGGGCACCACGCGCATGGAGCAGTACGAGCCCGACCGCCTCACCTCGGCCCGGACGGCCGCCTCGCGGGGCGGCATCCGAGGCGGCAGGGCCTCCCTCAGCCGCCGTTCGCTGCTGCGCGCCTCCGCGGGCGGCGCGCTGACGGTCGGCGGCATCGGGGCGCTGAGCGCCTGCGGGATCCCCGCGGCCGGCCAGGCACAGGGCGGCACCTCCGCCGAGGACCACTCGGACAAGGAGAAGACCGTCAACTTCTCCAACTGGCCCGTGTACCTCGACGTCGACGACAGCGGCAAGCGCCACCCCACGCTCGACGAGTTCGCCCGGCAGAGCGGCATCAAGGTCAAGTACACCGAGGACATCAACGACAACGGCGAGTTCTTCGGCAAGATCAAACCGCAGCTCGCCGCAGGCCAGGACACCGGCCGGGACCTGATCATCGTCACCGACTGGCTGGCCGCGCGGCTGATCCGCCTGGGCTGGGTGCAGAAGCTCGACCCGGCGAACCTGCCGCACGCCTTCGCCAACCTTTCCGAGCAGTTCCGCAGCCCGGACTGGGACCCGGGGCGCGCCTACTCCTATCCCTGGCAGGGTGTCTCGACCGTCATCGCCTACAACAAGAAGGCACTGGACGGCATCGAGGTGAAGTCGGTCTCCGACCTGCTGGACAACCCCAAGCTCAAGGGGCGGGTCTCCTTCCTGTCCGAGATGCGCGACAGCGTCGGCATGACCCTGCTCGACATGGGCAAGGACCCGGCCAGGTTCACCGACGACGACTACGACGCGGCGATCGCCCGCCTGCAGAAGGCCGTCGACAAGGGACAGGTACGCCGCTTCACCGGCAACGACTACACCTCCGACCTGACCAAGGGCGACATCGCCGCCTGCGTCGCCTGGGGCGGCGACATCGTCCAGCTCCAGGAGGACAGTCCCGACGTCGACTACATCGTCCCGGACGCCGGCTGGCTGTCGGCCACCGACAACCTGCTGATCCCCAACAAGGCCCGCCACAAGGCCAACGCCGAACGGCTGATCGACTTCTACTACCAGCCGAGGCAGGCCGCCCTGCTCTCCGCCTACGTCGCCTTCATCAGTCCCGTCGACGGGGCGAAGGAGGAGCTGGCAAGGATCGACAAGGAAGCGGCCGACAACCCGCTGATCATCCCCACCAAGGACATGGTGGCCAAGTCCCACTCCTTCCGCGCCCTGAGCGACAAGGAAGAAGCGGCCTACGAAGCGAAGTTCGCGAAGCTCACAGGGGCGTGACGACGATGAAGACCACGAACGACAACGGCGGCGACGTCCGCCTCACGCAGATCGGCAAGACCTACGGCAGCTTCACCGCCGTACACCCGCTGGACCTCACCGTGCCCCAGGGCTCCTTCTTCGCCCTGCTCGGCGCCTCCGGCTGCGGCAAGACCACCACCCTGCGCATGATCGCCGGCCTGGAGGAGCCCACGCAGGGCACCGTCCACCTCGGCGACCAGGACGTGACGCACCTGCCGCCGTACAAACGCCCGGTCAACACGGTCTTCCAGTCCTACGCCCTCTTCCCGCACCTCGACATCTTCGAGAACGTCGCCTTCGGCCTGCGCCGGCGCGGCATCAAGAGCGTGAAGAAACAGGTCGAGGAGATGCTGGACCTGGTGCAGCTGGGCGAGCAGGCCCGCAAGAAGCCGCACCAGCTCTCCGGCGGCCAGCAGCAGCGCGTCGCGGTCGCCCGCGCGCTGATCAACCACCCCAAGGTGCTGCTGCTCGACGAGCCGCTCGGCGCCCTGGACCTGAAGCTGCGCCGCCAGATGCAGCTGGAGCTCAAGCGCATCCAGACCGAGGTCGGCATCACCTTCATCCACGTCACGCACGACCAGGAGGAGGCCATGACCATGGCCGACACCGTCGCCGTGATGAACGCCGGCCGCGTCGAGCAGCTCGGCTCGCCCACCGACCTCTACGAGAACCCGAAGACCACGTTCGTCGCGAACTTCCTCGGCACCTCCAACCTGATCGAGGCCGAGGTCGACACCAGGAGCGGCGACGAGATCGTCCTGAAGGCGGGCGGCTGCAAGCTCTCCCTGCCCCAGGCGCGGTGCTCGGCCCCGGCGACGAACGGCGGCAAGGTGCTCGTCGGCGTCCGCCCGGAGAAGATCTCCCTCACCCACGCCGACGACGCGGGCGAGATACCCGAGGGCCGCAACCGCGTCACCGGCAGGATCGCCGACTCCAGTTTCATCGGCGTCTCCACGCAGTACGTGATCGACAGCCCGGCCTGCCCCGAGCTCGAGGTCTACGCCCAGAACATCGACCGCGACGCCCGCCTGGTGCCCGGCGCCGAGGTCGTCCTGCACTGGAACCCGGCCCACACCTTCGGCCTGGACGCCGCGCAGGACATCGACGCCGGAGTGGAGACCGTGGAGCCGGACGAGGGGGTGGCCGCCTGATGGCCGCAGTCACCCGGGCGCCCGCCCCGCCGGCGCCCGCCGCCCCCCAGCAGAAACCACCGCGCAAGCGGGGCCGCCTCACGCCGTACTGGCTGCTGCTGCCCGGCATCCTGTGGCTGGTGGTCTTCTTCGCCCTGCCGATGATCTACCAGGCCTCCACGTCCGTGCAGACGGGCTCCCTGGAGGAGGGCTACAAGGTCACCTGGCACTTCGTGACCTACTGGGACGCACTGTCCGAGTACTGGCCGCAATTCGTCCGCTCGGTCCTCTACGCGGCCTCCGCGACGATCCTGTGCCTGCTGCTCGGCTACCCGCTCGCCTATCTGCTCGCCTTCCGTGCGGGCCGCTGGCGCAACCTGCTCCTGATCCTGGTGATCGCGCCGTTCTTCACCAGCTTCCTGATCCGCACCCTGGCCTGGAAGACCATCCTCGCGGACGGCGGCCCGCTCGTCGGCGCCCTCAACGCGCTGCACGTCCTGGACGTCACCAGCTGGCTCGGCTGGACCTCCGGCGACCGCGTGCTGGCCACCCCGCTCGCGGTGGTGTGCGGTCTGACGTACAACTTCCTGCCGTTCATGATCCTGCCGCTGTACACCTCGCTGGAGCGCATCGACGCGCGGCTGCACGAGGCGGCCGGCGACCTGTACGCCAGACCCGTCACCACCTTCCGCAAGGTCACCTTCCCGCTGTCGATGCCGGGCGTGGTCTCCGGCACGCTGCTGACCTTCATCCCCGCCGCCGGCGACTACGTCAACGCCGACCTGCTCGGCTCCACCGACACCCGCATGGTCGGCAACGTCATCCAGACACAGTTCCTGCGGATCCTCGACTACCCGACGGCCGCGGCCCTGTCCTTCATCCTCATGGCCGCGATCCTCGCCATGGTCACCGTCTACATCCGCAGGTCCGGCACGGAGGATCTGGTTTAAATGGCCTTCGTCAACTGGCTCAAGCGCCACCTCGTCGTCATCGCCGGACTGCTGACGCTCGGCTACCTGCTCCTGCCGAACATCGTCGTCACGGTGTTCTCCTTCAACAAACCGAAGGGCCGCTTCAACTACCAGTGGCAGGAGTTCTCCACGGACGCCTGGAAGGACCCGTGCGGCGTCGCCGACATGTGCGGATCGCTGTCGCTCAGCCTCCAGATCGCCCTCTGGGCGACCCTCGGCGCCACCGCCCTCGGCACGATGATCTCCTTCGCGCTGGTCCGCTACCGCTTCCGCGCACGCGGCACCATCAACTCGCTGATCTTCCTGCCGATGGCGATGCCCGAGGTGGTCATGGCGGCCTCGCTGCTCACCCTGTTCCTCAACATGGGGGCTCAGCTCGGCTTCTGGACCATCCTGATCGCGCACATCATGTTCTGCCTCAGCTTCGTCGTCGTCGCCGTCAAGGCGCGCGTGATGTCGATGGACCCGAGGCTGGAGCAGGCCGCGCAGGACCTGTACGCCGGACCGTTCCAGACGTTCTTCCGCGTCACCCTGCCGATCGCGGCCCCCGGAATCGCGGCGGGCGCGCTGCTCGCCTTCGCGCTCTCCTTCGACGACTTCATCATCACCAACTTCAACGCCGGCTCGACCGTCACCTTCCCCATGTTCGTCTGGGGCGCGGCGCAGCGCGGCACCCCCGTCCAGATCAACGTCATCGGGACGGCCATGTTCATCATCGCCGTACTGTTCGTCGTGGCCGGCATGGTCATCAGCAACCGCCGCACCCGGCAGAAGGCATGACACAGCACCGCCCCGCCGGAACATCGCAATGGACCCCGTAGGGAGTTGACATCATGGCCCCGAGCGCCATGAGCCGTGAAAACAACTGGACCAAGTCCCTCTCCGAGGCCCAGCCGGTCCCGTACTGGCTGGACGACCCCGGCAGGCCCCGCCCGGAGCCGGCGCTCACCGGAGCCGAGAGCTGCGACCTGCTGGTGGTCGGCGGCGGCTACAGCGGACTGTGGACCGCGCTGATCGCCAAGGAGCGCGACCCCGGCACGGACGTGGTGCTGGTGGAGGGCCGCGAGGTGGGCTGGGCCGCCTCCGGCCGCAACGGCGGCTTCTGCGCCGCCTCCCTCACCCACGGCCTGCCCAACGGGCTCACCCGCTGGCCGGAGGAGATCCACAAGCTGGAGGAACTGGGCGCCCGCAACCTCGACGCCATCGAGGAGACGGTCGCCCGCCACTCCATCGACTGCGAGTTCGAGCGCACCGGCGAACTCGACGTCGCCACCGAGCCGCACCAGGCCTGGGAACTGAAGGACTGGCACGCGGAGCTGGAGCGGAAGGAGCTCGCCGAAGGCATCGAGTTCCTCGACCGCGACGCGGTGCGCGAGCAGGTCGCCTCACCGACCTTCGAGGCCGCCCTGTGGGACCGCAGGGGCACCGCCATGCTCCACCCGGCCAAGCTCGCCTGGGGCCTGAAGCAGGCGTGCCTACGACTCGGCGTGCGCGTCTACGAGCACACCCCCGCCCTGGACCTGAAGCCGTACGGCAGCGGCATGGCGGTCCGCACCCCCTACGGCCGGGTCCGCGCCCACCGGGTCGCCCTCGGCACCAACGTCTTCCCCAACCTGGTCAGACGGGTCCGCTCCTACACCGTCCCGGTCTACGACTACGCCCTGATGACCGAGCCGCTGACCGCCGACCAGATGGCGTCGATCGGCTGGAAGAACCGCCAGGGCCTCAGTGACGCGGCGAACCAGTTCCACTACTTCCGCCTCTCCGCGGACAACCGGATACTGTGGGGCGGCTACGACGCGATCTACCCCTACGGCGGCCGGGTGCGCGCCGAGTACGACCACCGCCCGGAGACGTACGCCAAGCTCGCCGGCCACTTCTTCACCTGCTTCCCGCAGCTGGAGGGCGTCCGCTTCACGCACGCCTGGGGCGGCGCCATCGACACCTGCTCACGCTTCTCGGCGTTCTTCGGCACCGCCCACCAGGGCAAGGTCGCCTACGCGGCCGGCTACACGGGCCTGGGCGTCGGCGCCACCCGCTTCGGGGCCGAAGTGATGCTGGACCTCCTCTCCGGTGAGCGCACCGAGCGCACCGAACTGGAGATGGTCCGCAAGAAGCCCCTGCCCTTCCCGCCCGAGCCGTTCGCCTGGACCGGCATCGCCCTCACCAAGTGGTCCCTGGCCCGCGCCGACGCGAACGCCGGCCGCCGCAACCTGTGGCTGCGCACCATGGACCGCCTGGGCCTGGGCTTCGACAGCTGACGCCTGCCGGGAAACCTCCTGAAAGACCTGCCCTCCCTCGCGACGCGCCCCGCGCGCGTGTGAGGGAGGGCAGGTCTTCTCATGTCCGTGCGAAGACGACAGCCACTGTCAATGACGAGCAGCCCAAAACGCATGAAGATCATCATCTTCGGCTGGAGTATTACGCTCACGTCGAGGGCCTGACCCCGGGCGAGGCCGTCAGGCTCTCGCTGCGGAGAATTTCCGCGACGGTTCTTGCGGGCCGTGCCAGGGTGAGGGCGTGGCAAAGATCGAAACTGCGGATGTGTTTGCGGCCGGACGCCGCGGTGGAGGTGGGAGTCTCCATGCGTACCGGGTGCGCGGGCTCGACCGCAGCGCGGTAGTTCTGTGGATCGGTGGCAGGGGTGACGAGCCCGATCAGGTGCTGGTGCTGCCAGAGGGTGACCGCTTGCAGGTGCCGGTGTTCACGACTGTTCGGCAGTCACGGATGTATGTGAGCCGACGGGGGCGGAAGCCGACCACTTCCGAGGTCAACACGCTTGAGCTCACCCGTGTCCAGCATTGGCTGGAGAATCCGGTGCGTCGGCACGTCCCCCCGAGTGCGGTGCTGGAGGCGTGGAACTTCTTCGAGGATCTGGCCCGGGGGCTCGGCGGAGTCCACCTGCTGCCCCAGCAGGGAGCAGTGCACAACAGCGCCTACGAGAAGCTGTTCGCAGGCGAGCGCGCCGCATGGACTCCTGACGAGCAACGCGCGGTACTGGAACTGATCACGGCCGGGGTGGAGCTGTGGAATTCCTGCCCAGTGGTCGTAAAGCCCTGACAGAATTGATCACCTTTGGTCAGTGATGTTTTCTCAGCGAAATGATCTACGCGAAGGGGTGTGAACCGCCCCATGCGTGAGCAGGCCGGGCGGACTGGGCCCGGCCGCGGACAGACGTAAAGCCCCTGGTATTGCGTCCTGAGCATGGAAGGAAGTTGGTTGTAGGTCAGCTTCTGGAAATGGTGCTGT
>NZ_QFDQ01000178.1 GCF_003270085.1 Streptomyces triticisoli
GCCGACGTGCCGGGCGCCGTCGGCCGGGTGCCCCGGCCCGGCGGTCCGTCGCTCGGCGCCGTCCCGGCCGCCGCGGGAACGGAGGCGGGCAGGTGACCAGAACGCTGACGGGGCCCACCAACCACGTGGTGGTGGTCGGCGCGGGACTGGCCGGCCTGTCCGCCGCCCTGCACCTGCTCGGCGCCGGCCGCCGGGTCACCGTGGTCGAGCGCGACCCGCGCCCCGGCGGACGGGCCGGGCGCCTCGCGCTCGGCGGCTACCTGATCGACACCGGACCCACCGTGCTCACCATGCCGGACATCGCCGACGAGGCGTTCGCCGCGGTCGGCGAGTCGCTGCGCGACCGCGTCGACCTGATCGCGCTGCACCCCGCGTACCGGGCACGCTTCGCCGACGGCGGCACCCTCGACGTGCACACCGACGCGGAGGCGATGGAGGCGGAGATCGAACGGTTCGCCGGTCCCGCCGACGCGGCGGGCTACCGCCGCCTGCGCCACTGGCTGCGGCAGCTGTACCTGGCCGAGTGGGGCCGCTTCCTCGACGCCGACTTCGACTCACCGCTCCAACTGCTCACCCCGGACCTGGCCCGCCTCGCCGCGCTCGGCGGCTTCGGCCGCTGGGAGGCGCGCATCGCCCGCCACCTGCGCGACGAGCGGCTGCGCCGGGTCTTCTCCTTCCAGGCCCTCTACGTGGGCGTCCCGCCCGAGCGGGCCCTGGCCGCCTATGCGGTGATCGCCTACATGGACACCGTCGCCGGGGTGTACTTCCCGCGCGGCGGCATGCACGCCCTGCCCCGCGCGATGGCCGACGCCGCGACGGCGGCCGGGGCGGAGTTCCACTACGGGCAGCCGGTCACCCGCCTGGAACGCGCCGGCGAGCGCGTCACCGCCGTGGTGACCGAGGAGCAGCGCATCGCCTGCGACGCCGTCGTCCTCACCCCCGACCTGCCGGTGACCTACCGCCTGCTGGGCCGGACCCCGCGCCGCCCCGTGCGTCTCGGACACGCCCCGTCGGCCGTGGTCCTGCACGCCGGCTGCGACCGCACCTGGCCGGAACTGGCCCACCACACCCTGTCCTTCGGCCGCGCCTGGCGGCGCACCTTCCGTGAACTCACCCGGACCGGCGAGCTGATGAGCGACCCCTCCCTGCTGATCACCCGGCCCACCGCCACCGACCCCGCCCTGGCTCCGCCGGGCCGGCACCTGCACTACGTCCTCGCGCCCTGCCCCAACACCGACATCGGGCCCGGTGCCGCCGACTGGCCCGGCCTCGCCCCGCGCTACCGCGACAGCCTGCTGCGCGAACTCGACCGCCGGGGCCTTGCGGGCATCGCGTCGGCCATCGAGGAGGAGTGTCTCGTGACCCCCGCCGAGTGGACCGGGCAGGGGCACGCCGCGGGCACGCCCTTCTCCGCCGCGCACACCTTCGCCCAGACCGGCCCGTTCCGCCCCCGCAACCTGGTGCGCGGCACCGCCAACGCCGTCCTCGCGGGCTGCGGCACCACGCCCGGCGTCGGGGTGCCGCCCGTGCTGCTGTCCGGAAAGCTGGCCGCCGCCCGCATCACCGGTCACCCCCGTCCCCGTCCCCGATCCCGCCCCCGTCCCCGCGCCGCGTCCGCCGGACCGGCCGGCCTGCTCGAACAAGGAGTACGACCGTGACCGCCCGGGAACTGGACGCCGCCGGCATCACCGACCCGCGCCTGCGCGCCGCCTACACCCACTGCCGTGAGCTGAACGCCCGGCACGGCCGCACCTACTTCCTCGCCACCCGCCTGCTGCCGCCCGGCCGGCGCCCCGCCGTGCACGCCCTGTACGGCTTCGCCCGCTGGGCCGACGACATCGTCGACGCGTTCGACGGCGACCGGGGCGGACACGCCGACGGCGCAGCGGCCCGGCGGGCCGCCGCCCTGGACCGGCTCGGTGACGACCTCGCCCGGGGCCTGGCCGGCGGGAAGGGCGCCGCGCCGG
>NZ_QFDQ01000179.1 GCF_003270085.1 Streptomyces triticisoli
TGCCACCGCAGCCGCCACTGCGCCTCGGTCAGCCCGGCGGCTGGGAGGTGGTGCCGGGCGTGGAGTAGTTTCCTGCCGCCGCGTACCACGCGCACCCGTCCGGCCTCCCAGTCGGCCCGTACCTGCTCCAGCCGGTCCTGCAGCACCCGCAGCCGCCGGGCCTTGGCGAACCACTCCCGCCGCGAGCGGTAGCCGCCCGGCGCCCCCTGGGTGCCCTTGGCCCCGAGGGGCTGCGCGAGCCGGCGTGTGATCACCTCGATGCCTGCCTGGAGGCTCTGGAGGTGGGCGAACTGCCCGCGCCGGGCCAGCGCCCACTGGTCGTGGGTGGCCTTGGTGATGCTGCCCGCCCACCGCGCGGACGACTGGCCCGTCAGCGCCCGCTTGCGCCGCGCCCACTGCTCGCCGTCGTGGGCCGGCCCGGCCGCGCAGCGCGCCTTCAGGTCGCCGGCGGCCAGCGAGCCGAGCAGAGCGCCGACCCGGCGCAGCACCGTCTCGTCCTGCCCGGTCAGCCCCTTGAGGCCGGCGCGGACCGCCACCCCGGACGGGCCGGGCACCACGAACGGCGCCGCCACCTTCCGCAGCCCGCCCACACCCCACCCCCGCCCGATGCCGACCAGCCCGTCACCGCACCCAACGAGAGTCCCGGTCAAAGGTCACGCATGCGAAACCAGAACGCCCGTCGCCCTGCCCCCTGCTGCTGTCCCACGGCCGTGCACAGCCACCGCGACGCTCACTCCTGCACACCAGAACACGCTCAACCAGCGTCAACCGCCAGCAGTTCACAACCCTCGTCACGCTTTTCGAGGCACCCGGCCGCCGCTCCCGGCCGGCCCGGCCGCCGTTGCCGCAGGATGCTGATCGGAAAATCGATGTGCGGGAGGGCAGGCGGCAGCATCCGGGCCGCTTGCGGACCGGATGGCGGTGAGACGGGACGGTCAGGCTGATGCTGGGCTGAGGGCAACTTGGTGGCCGAGGGCCTGGAGCTGGCGGACGAGGTCGCGGGTTTTGCGGGTGGGGGTCGAGGTGGCGGCGGTGCCAGTCGGCACCGAGCTCCTGGTAGGAGGCGTCCGGGTCGTTGATCAGGTGCCAGGCGATGACGAGTATCGAGCGGGCGACGGCGACCAGAGCTTTGGCATGGCCGCGGCGTTTGACGATGCGCCGGTAGCGGGCGCCGAGGAAGGTGTCGGTGCGGGCGGCGGCGTTGGCGGCCTCACCGAGAGCGCCCTTGAGCCAGGGGTTTCCCTGCCCGGCCGGCCTCGAGGTGTTCTTCGCTCCGGACTGGATCGTGCGGGGGCACAGCTTGGCCCAGGACACCAGGTGTTCAGGGGTGGGGAAGCGGCTCATGTCCGCGCCGATCTCGGCGAGGATGATCTGCGCGGTGGCCGGCCCGATCCCGGGGACGGCGTCCAGCTTCTCGGCCAGAGTGCGCGCACTGACCGCGGCGGCCTCCTCCCCGGTGCCTGTGCTGCCTGGCGGGGTGGTGATCTCCTCCAGCGTCCGGGCGATCAGCCGGTCGAGTTCGTCGATCTGTGCGGTGAGGTGGTCGACGGTGGACAGCAGCACCCGCAGCAGCCGGGCGTGGTGGTCTTCGAACTGCCCGGTCAGGGCCTCGATGAGGGCCGGCTTCTTCTTGACCAGGTTGCCCTTGGCGAGGTCGGCCAGGGTGCGCGGGTTGCGGTCTCCGGCGACCATCGCGTCGAGCATGGCCCGCCCGGACATGCCGAACAGGTCCGAGACGACGCCGGACAGTTTGATCTGCGCGTCCTGCAGGGCCTTGTCGACGCGGTGCTTGTGCCGGGTGCGTTCCTGGACGAACGCGGTGCGGGTGCGGGTGTAGTCCCGCAGCTGTCGCACCGGTTTCGGTGGGACGAACGAGGCGCGGACCATGCCGCGTTCGGCGAGCTTGGCCAGCCAGACCGCGTCCAGCTTGTCCGTCTTCGGTCGGCCGGGGACGTTCTTCACGTCGCGGGCGTTGACGAGCCAGCAGTCCAGGCCGCGGGCCTCCAGCAGATAGAGGAACGGGCGCCAGTACGAGCCTGTCGCTTCCATGACCACCCGCTCGACGCCCTGGCACACAAGCCGGTCGCCGAGTTCGAGGATCGTGTTCGTGGTCGAGGCGACCGTCCAGACCTTCTGAACACGTCGGCCTTCGATGGTGTCGTGCGGGACGCGCAGGCAGACCATCCCGGACGCCTTCGCGATGTCGATCGCCGCGACCCTGGCGACCGTCCCGTCGTCGTGGTCTTCTCCCAACTCCTCCATGACGTACCCCCTGGTGTGCTGGTGCAGGCAGGGGCTGCCCGGGAAGCCAAAAGGGGTAACGGAGAAGCTGATCGGCGTGCTCAAGGCGACAGTGTGCGGCCCCCTCGGACGGCTCCCTCACCGGACTCCTATGCGGGCTCACAGCCCAAACATCAAGCGGCGTCGGCGGACAGCCCCTGTACCGATTTTCACGCCCGCGGGGCGTCACCGCAGGTGAACGGTCGACTCCTATAAGGTCACGAGCGCCCGTCCGGTCGCGTGCGATGACCTCCCCGTCCGGGCCGACGGATCCTGCAAAGGACAGCCAGTCGGCGTCGGTCAGCCCGTGAGTCAGACCCGGCGGAGAAGCCACCACACATCCTCACGGTCAGCCCAGCAGTCGGCGCAGGAACGCGACGGTGCTCTCCCAGGCCCGGGCGGCGGAGTCGGGGTGGTGGCTGGGGCGGCGGTCGTTGAAGAAGGCGTGGCCGGCCGGGTACAGGCGGAAGTCCGGGGCGGTGCCGGACTGCCGCCGGATCGTCTCGGCCAGTTCCTCCACCTGCCGCGGCGGAATGCTCCGGTCCTGCTCCCCGTAGTGGCCGAGGACGTGGGCGCGCAGCCCGGAGAAGTCGGGCAGCTCGCCCCGGAGCCCGCCGTAGAACGGCACGGCCGCGCTCACCCGTGGCTCGACCGCGGCCAGGTACAGCACGAAGCCGCCGCCCATGCAGAAGCCGACGGCGCCGACCGTGTCCGAGGTGACCTCGGGCAGGCTCAGCAGGTGGTCGACGGCGCCGGAGAGCAGTTCGACACCGCGGGAGACCGGCAGGTCCTTCGCCATCCGCTGGGCCTCCTCGCTGTCGTGCGCCACGCTCCCGCCGTACAGGTCGGGCGCCAGGACGACGAATCCCTCGGCGGCGAGCCGGTCGGCGACGTCGGCGATGTGGTCCGTCAGCCCCCACCACTCCTGGATGACCAGGACGCCAGGGCCGCGTCCGGACGGCGGCAGCGCGAGATAGCCGTGGGCGGTGGCTCCCGCGCTCGGGAAGGTGGTGTTCTGGCGGGCGGGCGTCTCGGCGGGCCCGGGGCGCTCGGGCATGGCTTTGAACTCCTGTCCGGTCGGCCCCCTCCTTTCATCATGGCAGGCGGTGCGGCCGGAAGCGGGCCGTGGCATCCTGCCGGCTTCCGTCATGGCCATCCTGTGGACCGCCGACACGCCGCGGACGCCCGGCCGGGCCCGGATCGCCCTCGGCGACGGCCTGGCCCGCACCACGATCCTGACCCGGCTGTACGAGAAGGGGGTCGTCGAGCGCCGCCGTCAGGGGCGGGGCCGAGCCTGCTGTTCCGTCCAGGACGCGCCCGGGCTCACCGCCCGCCGTGTGCACTCCGGGCTCGACCGCGACACCGGCCGCGAGACGGTTCTCGCCCGCTTCGCCGCCCGGCTCAGCCCCGACGACGAGCGCATCCCGCGTGATCTGCTCGCACCCGGTGAGCGATGACCACGGCTCTGCTCCTGCCGTTCACCGCGCGGCACTGACCCCGGTGTGCGCTCGACCGCCCCGCCCCCGCCGCCATCGCCACCGGGCAGGTGTCGCCCGGGGCGAAGAGCCCGCCGACCGCCTGCCGTATCTGCCCCGGCAGGACTGGCGCCGAATGAGGTTTTACGTATAACCTCACTCGGCGCCCGCCCGTCCCGAAAGGCCCCGATGAGACGCATCGCCCTGGTCACCCTCGTCGTCGACGACTACGACGAGGCGATCCGCTTCTACACCGGGGCGCTCGGCTTCCGGCTCACCGAGGACACCCCGCGCCCGGACGGCTCGCGCTGGGTCGTCGTCGAACCGGACGGGAACGACGCCGGTGGCGCTCTGCTGCTCGCCCGCGCCGGGACCGGGCGCCAGCGGGCCCGGGTGGGCGACCAGACCGGCGGGCGCGTCGGCTTCTTCCTGCACACCGACGACTTCGCCCGCGACCACGCCCGGATGCGGGCGGCGGGCGTGACCTTCCTGGAGGAGCCGCGGCACGAGCCGTACGGCACCGTCGCCGTCTTCGAGGACCTGTACGGCAACCGCTGGGACCTGCTCCAGCCCGCCACCCCGTGACACCCACCACCTGCCCGAGGAAACACCCATGACCGCGCCCCGCGTCGACACCGACACCCTCCGCCGGCTGCCCAAGGCCGTGCTGCACGACCACCTCGACGGCGGGCTGCGCCCGGCCACCGTCGTCGAGCTCGCGGACGCGGTCGGCCACACGCTGCCCACCACCGACCCCGACGAGCTCGCCGCCTGGTTCTACGACGCGGCCAACTCCGGGGACCTGGTGCGGTACATAGCCACCTTCGAGCACACCCTCGCCGTGATGCAGACCCGCGAGGGCCTGCTGCGCACCGCGGAGGAGTACGTCCTGGACCTGGCCGGGGACGGCGTCGTCTACGGAGAGGTCCGCTACGCCCCCGAGCTCATGGTCAGGGGCGGGCTCACCCTGAACGAGGTCGTCGAGACCGTCCAGGAGGGCCTGGCCGCCGGTATGGCCAAGGCGGCCGCCGCCGGTACGCCCGTGAAGGTGGGCACGCTGCTGTGCGGGATGCGGATGTTCGACCGCAGCCGCGAGATCGCCGGTCTGGCCGTCGCCCACCGCGACGCCGGCGTCGTCGGCTTCGACATCGCCGGTGCCGAGGACGGCTTCCCGCCCGCCGACCACCTGGCCGCCTTCGAGCACCTGCGCCACGAGAACGTGCCGTTCACCATCCACGCCGGAGAGGCCCACGGCCTGCCCAGCATCCACCAGGCGCTGCAGGTGTGCGGCGCCCAGCGCATCGGGCACGGCGTGCGCATCACCGACGACATCGTCGACGGCAAGTTGGGCCGGCTGGCCGGCTGGGTGCGCGACCGCCGGATCGCCCTGGAGATGTGTCCGACCTCCAACCTGCAGACCGGCGCCGCCGCCTCGATCGCCGGGCACCCCATCACCACGCTGAAGGACCTCGGCTTCCGGGTCACCCTCAACACCGACAACCGCCTGGTGTCCGGTACGACGATGACCCGCGAGATGTCCCTGCTGGTCGAGCACGCGGGCTGGACCGTCGAGGACCTGCGCACGGTCACGGTGAACGCGGTCAAGAGCGCGTTCATCCCCTTCGACGAGCGGGGTGCCCTGCTCAGGGACGTGGTGCTGCCGGGCTACGAGGGCGCGCTCTCCGACAGCCCCCTGACGTAGGCGGCCTGCCCGACGTGCTGCAGGTCGTCGGACAGGACGCTGACCAGGCGCACGCCCAGGGTGACCGGCGGATCCCAGCGCTCGTCGACGACGCGTTCGAGGTCCTTGGCGGACAGTTGGCGCAGGGCCTTCAGGGTCTGCTCGTGCACGGCGTCGTAGTAGCCGGTCAGCAGCTCACCCGAGTCGACCCGCACCTTGGCGACCTGCGCCGGGCTGTGCCCGTACCCGGTGTCGTGGCGCTTCAGGCCGAGCCCGAAGCGCTCCTCCCAGCCCTGTGAGAGCCACACCTGTCCGAGGCCGGACGCGTCGGCGACGTGGTCGTCCTGCACCCGCGTGAGGTGCCAGACGAGCCAGGCGATGGAGTTGGCGCCGGTGCCGGGACGGGCGTTGAGCCGCTCGGCCGGCAGGCCGTCGACGACGGCGTGGACCTCTTCCCGGATGCGGCCGTAACCGTCGACGAGGATGTCCTTCGCATGCATACGCCCACCCTCGCGCATCCGCCCCCGTCACGCGTCCGGAACACCGCCGGACGCCGGGCCCCGTGACTCCAGCAGGGTGATCAGGGCACGGGCGGCGGGGCTGGTGGCCTGTTCGGGCGGCAGCAGGGCGACGGTCTCGTACTCCGTCCCGGCGACGCCCTTGAGCGGCAGCGCGGTCAGCGAGGGCCGCTTGTGCCGGAAGTGGCGGGGCACGACCGCGATGCCGAGGTTCTCGCCGACCAGGTCGAGCAGGCCGTGCACGTCGTTGACCTCCAGGGCCACCGTGCGCCGCACGCCCGCGGCGGCGAAGGCCGCGTCGGTGGTCCGGCGCGGCCCCCAGTCCGGGTGGAAGTCGACGAAGACCTCGCCGTCCACGTCCCTGGGCGTGAGGGCGGCACCGGACGCCGCGAGCCGGTGGCCGGGGTGGCACAGCACCGTCATGGGCTCGCCGGCCAGCGACACCGAGCGCAGTTGGTCGGTGTCCGCGCGGGTGCGGTAGGCGAACGCCAGGTCGAGCCGGCCGGCCGCGACCTCCTCCGCCAGCGAGCTTGAGCCCGCCTGCCGCAGCCGTATCTCCACATTCGGATGGAGTCGCCGGAACGCGGCGAGCAGCCCGGCCACATGCACCCCGGCGATGCACTGCTCGGTGCCCAGCGACAGCGTGCCGCGCAGCACGCCCTGCACCGCCGCCACCGCCTCGTGCGCCGCCCGCACCTGCGCCAGGATCCGCTCCGCCTCACCGAGCAGCGCGCGCCCGGCCTCCGTGAGCGTCACCCGGCGCGTGGTGCGCACGAACAACGGAGTCTGCAACTCCCGCTCCAGCGACCGGATCGACGCCGACAGCCCCGACTGGGAGACCATCAGTCGCTCGGCGGCCCGGGTGAAGTGCTGGTCCTCGGCGACGGCGACGAAGTGCTGGAGGTGGCGCAGTTCCATGACTGAGAAGCCTAGTCGCTGAATTCCATCCGATTCTCCTGTTGGACCAATGCCCGCGGGTGACGCCAGAGTGGGACACCGGTTCCACCGAACCGGTCGTTTTCCCGCCAACCCCTCAGGGAGTCGCGTTGTACACCGCCCACCCCGACCGCTATGCGGACATGCCCTACCGGCGCACCGGACGCAGTGGCCTGAAACTCCCCGCGCTGTCGCTCGGTCTGTGGCACAACTTCGGCCCCGACCGCCCGGTGGAGACCCAGCGCGCCATCCTGCGCCGCGCCTTCGACCTGGGCGTCACCCACTTCGACCTGGCCAACAACTACGGCCCGCCGCCCGGCGCCGCCGAGTCCGCCCTCGGCGAGGCGCTGCGGGCGGACTTCGCGCCGTACCGGGACGAGCTGGTGATCTCCACCAAGGCCGGATACCTGATGTGGCCCGGCCCGTACGGAGAGTGGGGCTCGCGCAAGTATCTGCTGTCCTCCCTGGACCAGAGCCTGCGGCGGATGGGCCTGGAGTACGTCGACATCTTCTACTCGCACCGCCCCGACCCCGAGACTCCTCTGGAGGAGACGATGGGCGCCCTGCACTCGGCGGTCCAGCAGGGCAAGGCGCTCTACGCCGGTGTCTCCAACTACTCCCCGGAGCAGACCCGCGAGGCCGCCCGCATCCTGGGCGAACTGGGCACCCCGCTGCTGATCCACCAGCCGCGCTACTCGATGCTCGACCGGCGCCCCGAGGAACAGGGCCTGCTCGACACCCTCGACGAACTCCAGGTCGGCTCCATCGCCTACTCACCGCTGGAGCAGGGCCTGCTCACCGCCCGCTACCTCGACGGCATCCCCGAGGACTCGCGCGCGGCGAGCGACAGCCCGTTCCTGGACTCCGACGCGGTCACCGAGGACCTGGTGGGCAGGCTGCGGGCCCTGGACGAGATCGCCGAGTCCCGCGGCCAGTCCCTGGCCCAGCTGGCCCTGGCCTGGGTGCTGCGCGGCGGCCGGGTCACCTCGGCCCTGGTCGGCGCGAGCAGCCCGCAGCAGCTTCAGGACAGCGTCGAGGCGACCCGCAACCTGGACTTCGACGCGGAGGAACTGGCCCGCATCGACGCGATCGTCCGGCCGTAGGGGCCTGACGCACGCCCCGGCCGCCGGTTTCCGGGAGAAGCACGCGGTGCCGTGGTGCCCGTCGATCCGACGGGCACCACCCTGCCGGGACGTGCCGCGCGGCCACGGACCGTCGCGGTTTCGGCCACGCGGCACGCCGAATATGCCAGGAGACTGGCCGGAAAGTCATGGTGACAGTGTTTCAGCAGTGAACATACTCAATTTCAGGGGCAGTTCACCGCACAACAACCATGCTGCACCGCACGACAAGGCACGACAGGGCACGACAAGCGCACGGAGAGCGAGGCAGTACCGGCAGGCGACGACGCGACGGGGGAGGAGCAGTGCACAACGAATTCCTGTGCCATGTCACCGCGTACGGCATGTGCGACGGACGCCGCGTCGGCGTCCCGCTCGGCACCTACCGCGCGCCCACCCTGGCCCTGGCCCTGTGGTGGCTGCGCGACCGCGCCTCCTGGATCGCCGAACGGCTCGACCCCGTCCCCGACAGCCCCCACGTCCCGGCCGGCGCACTCGTCCCGGTGCCGGAGACCGTGCCCGACGTACCGCGCATCCTGCGGGCCTGGTGCGCCGACGTGGCCCAACAGGAGACCGCTGCCGACGAGTTGGCCGACGGCCGGCTGGTGCGGATCGCCGCGAGCGACGACACCACCGAGTACGAACTGCTCGCCGAGTCGGTGGACGCCCTGCGCATGCACCGCACCCTCCCGGCCCTCGTCCTGCCGATGGCCTGACCGGAGGTGGCCTCACGAGGAAGGCGCCTCGCCCCGGTGGCGTACCCACGCGGCCGGCAGGGCTCCCAGGAAGCCGGTGACCAGGCCCCACAGGGCGGCCAGTCCCAGCGCACTCCACAGCCGAGGGACGAGCAGGAGCTCTCCGGACAGGTTGCCGCCCACGCTCCCGATGCCGAGGAGGGACAGGCCGTAGTGGGCGGAGATCCGGCCCACGGCACAGATCGTCAGCACCGTCAGCACCAGCGCGACGGCCATGCGCAGGGCGTGCCGCCAGGCCGGTGTCCGCGCCGGGGAGCGCACCGCCATCAGGAACGCGGCACCCAGCAGCAGCACGGCGTCCACGACCACCAGCCACCACACCCGGCCGTCGTGCTCGGCGAGCGCGCCCACGTTGAGCGTGGAGACGTCCGGGGTGCGCAGCACCTGGTCGAGCAGGTGCGGCATGGGCAGCCCGAACGGCCCGTTCACCCTGCCGTGCCAGGTGGCGCCCAGGCCGATCGTGAAGGCGAGCCAGGTCAGGTTCGGCAGCCCGAGCAGGATCACCGCGAAGTGGTCCGCCGGATGCCCGCGGGTCGTCGCCGTCACGAGCGCGACGACGAGGCCCACGACGACACACGCGAGCAGCAGGACGACCATGGCGTACGCCGCCGGACGCACCGGTTCCCGGCACCTCAGCAGCCGCGCCGGCAGCGGTGCTCCGGACGCCACCAGCAGGGCCGGCACCAGCACGCCGGCCAGCCACAGCAGCCCGAAGAGCACGGTCAGCGGCACCTGTGCGGTGAAGCCGACCTCCGGCTCGGCGCCGAACAGGCCGCCGAGGGCGCCGAGTACGCCGTCGCCGAGGTCGACGGCGAAGGTCTGCCGGGCGCCGAGCGCCAGGCCGGTCAGGGCGAGCAGCCACAGTACGGCGATCCGTGCGGCCCACCCGGCCAGTTCCCGTACCCCGGCCACCGCGCGGTGCCGCAGCGGCCGCAGGAATCCCCCGGCGACGACGAACGCGCCGGCGAGCGTGACCGACAGCGGGATCACCGTGATACCGGCGTGCGTCTCGGCGAGGACGCCCGCGTTCCCCGACAGCTCCACGCTCCCGCCGACCGCCGTCACCACGGTCGCGGCGACCACCCGGGGGAAGGCGTTGTCGGGAAGCCCGGCGGCACCGGCCGCCCACAGTCCCAGCGCGGCGACGACACCCATGGCGAGCAGAGCGGCCAGCACCGTGGCGACGGCCTGCACCCAGCCGTGGTGGCGGGTGGCCGGCGCGGCGGTGGGGCGCGGCGGGCTCACACTGCCACGCTAAGCAGCCCGGCCGCGGCGCGCCCGCCGGGAGGTCCGTGCGCGGGGACCGCGGGGCGGACCGGAGGCGGACGGCGGGTCGGACCGCGGGGCGGACGGCGGGTCGGACCGCGGGGCGGACGGCGGGTCGGACCGCGGGGCGGACTGCGGGGCGCGGCTCGGGGTAACAGGACAGGTGCAGCAGTGTCCGGCCGGACCGGCTTGGCGAGAGAGACACGTATGACCGAGGACCTGGACGGGGCAGTGATACCGACTGGTTTCGACGTTCCCGTGGATCCGCTCCGGCGAGCGGCGCACTACACCGGTGAACCCGGTTGCATCGCCGCGGCGCGGTCCTTCGCCGCGCACTTCCTGGACCAGCTCAGGACCGAGTGGTGCGCCCAGATCGGCCGCCGCTCCGGTGACGCGCTCCTGCTGGTGGTCAGCGAGCTGGTCACCAACGCCGACCGGCACAGCAACGGCCCGTACATCCTGGAACTCGAGGGAACGGACGTCGCGGTCGGCGTGTGCGTGTACGACAGCAGCGCCGCGCTGCCCCGGCGCTTCCCCCGGAACCCGCGGCGCGTCGGCCGGCACGGCCTGGAGATAGTGCACGCGCTGGCCTGCGAGGTCACCGTGGAGCGGGTACCGGTCGGCAAGCGTGTGCGCGCCGTGGTCGGCCTCGGCCGCGACTGAACGCCGGGCCGCCGCGTCAGGCGCAGCCCAACTCGCCCAGCATTCCCTGGCGCAGCTGTGTGATGATCCGCTTGATCAGCCGGGAGACGTGCATCTGCGAGCAGCCGAGCCGTTCGCCGATCTCCGCCTGGGTGGCCTCCTCCACGAACCGCAGATGGATGATCTGCCGGTCGCGTTCACTGAGCCCGGCCACCAGCGGCGCGAGGCAGTGGAAGTCCTCGACGAGCTCGATTCCGGCCTCCTCGACCCCGATGAAGTCGGCGAGCACCGCCTCGCCGTCCTCGGCACCGTCACCGGTGAGGGCGGCGTCCAGCGACGTGGAGTTGTAGCCGTTGGAGGCGATCCGGGCCTCGACCACCTGGTCCTCGGAGAGGTTCATCAGTGTGGCGAGCTCGGCGACCGTCGGGTCCCGGTCCAGACGGCTGGACAGCTCCTCGCGGGCCCGGGCCAGCTCCACCCGCAGCTCCTGCAGCCGCCGCGGCACGTGCACCGCCCAGGTGGTGTCGCGGAAGAACCGCTTGATCTCACCGACGATGTACGGCAGGGCGAAGGAGGTGAACTCCACCTCGCGCGCCAGCTCGAACCGGTCGATGGCCTTGATCAGGCCGATCATCCCGGTCTGGACGATGTCCTCCATGTCGTCGCCGCGGTTGCGGAACCGGCCGGCCGCGAACCGCACCAGCGACATGTTCATCTCGATGAGCGTGTTGCGCGCGTACTGGTATTCGTGCGTGCCCTCCTCCAGCTCCGTCAGCCGCCGGAAGAAATGACGGGACAGCTCCCGCGCGTCTCGGGGAGCGACCGACCGCGGGTCCACCACCCCCGGCAGCGGCTCGCCGCCCGTCACGGTCTCCCGGGTCTTCCCGACCGCTGCCTCGGACCGGATCACGGCGGTGTCCATTGCCTCTCCCACGAAAGTCACGGTTGCGGCCTCTGCTCTTCGGCCTGTCTGCGTCTGTCCCGGAGTTCCGGTACCGAACGGCCGCGCGACCCCCGGGTTCCCCACCCGCGGCGATGTATGCGGGCCTCGGCCCCGGGGTTCCGCTCACGTTCCACCTGCCGGGCCGTACGGGCCACGGATACCCGGAGTCACTCCGCGCATGTCCCCTCGTGCGCCGGGTGACGCGAAATCGACGGTACGCGGGCGGCGGGCGCGGCCGGTGATTCACCCAGGGCGGAATGCCGCTCCCTTCCACCCGCGTGCCCCGTCCCTAGGCTGAAGGGATGAGCAGCCAAGCGCCGAACCAAGTCCGCGTCATCCCCCTGCGCCCGCCGGCCGTGCGCCCGTCGGCCGCGCGCCCGGGGACGGCCCGCCCAACGTCCGACCACCCGGCCGCGGCTCCCCGTGAACCCCTCTGGCGCGACCTCGTCGGTGACGTCCTGCGCCGGGAGCGGCTCACGCAGGAGCGCACGCTCAAGGACGTCGCCGACGCGGCGCGGATCTCGATGCCGTATCTGTCGGAGATCGAACGCGGCCGCAAGGAAGCCTCCTCGGAGGTCCTCGCGGCCGCGGCACAGGCGCTCGGCCTGGGCCTGGGCGACCTGCTGTCACTGGTGCAGGGGGAGCTGGCGCGGGTCGCTCGCCGCACCCCGGCCGCCCCCCGTCACGACGGACTGTGCCTGGCCGCCTGACGGACACGCCGCCCGGCCCGGCGCCTCACACCTGTCTCAGACGGGTGCGAGGCGCCGGCGCAACACCTCGTCGGCCAGCCCGTAGGCCACCGCCTCCTCGGCGGTGAACACCTTGTCGCGATCCATGTCCGCGCGCAGGGTGGCGACGTCGTGACCGGTGTGCCGGGACAGCACCTCCTCCACCTGGGAGCGGATCCGGACCATCTCCCTGGCCTGCAGCGCCAGATCGGAGACCGTGCCCTGCCGGCCGCCACTGGCCGGCTGCCCGAGCAGCACACGCGCGTGCTCCAGCACGAACCGGCGCCCCGGGTCCCCGGCCGCCAGCAGCACCGCCGCCGTCGAGGCCGCCTGCCCCACGCAGAACGTGGAGATCGGCGACTGCACGAACGCCATCGTGTCGTAGATCGCCATCAGCGAAGTGAACGAGCCACCGGGCGAGTTGAGATAGACCGCGATCTCCTGCTCGGGGTTCGCCGACTCCAGGTGGAGGAGCTGGGCGATGACGACGCCCGCCACTCCGTCGTCGATCTCGGTGCCGAGGAAGACGATCCGCTCGTTCAGCAGCCGGCTGAACACGTCGTACGACCGCTCGCCCTGAGCGGTCCGCTCGATCACGTACGGAACCGTGTACGACCCCATGTCACCACCCCATCCGCCGGTGCGAGGAGGCCGGGCGGATGTCGGCGAACGACTCCACCACCCGGTCCACCATCCCGTACTCCCTGGCCTGTTCGGCCGTGAACCAGCGGTCCCGGTCGCCGTCCCGCGCGATCGTCTCCTCGCTCTGCCCGGTGTGCTCGGCGGTGATCCGCTCGATGGTCCGCTTGGTGTGCTCCAGGTTCTCCGCCTGGATCTCGACGTCGGCGGTGGTGCCGCCGATGCCCGCCGACGGCTGGTGCATCATGATCCGTGCGTTCGGCAGTGCGAACCGCTTGCCGCGGGTGCCCACGGTCAGCAGGAACTGGCCCATGCTGGCCGCGAACCCCATGGCCAGCGTCGACACGTCGTTCGGGATGAGCCGCATCGTGTCGTGGATGGCGAGGCCCGCGGTGACGGACCCGCCAGGGCTGTTGATGTACAGGCTGATGTCGGTACGCGAGTCCTCGGCCGACAGCAGGAGCAGTTGCGCGCACACGCGGTTGGCCGACACCTCGTCGACCTGGGTGCCCAGGAACACGATCCGCTGCGCGAGCAGTCCGGCCGCGAGGTGGTCGTCGAACCGGCTGGGCGCGGTGTCCCCCTCCTCGGCGCGCGGCGGGAGCGCGGCGAGCGGGAGCAGTGCGGTGGGTGGAGCCATCGGATCTCCTTCTGGTGGCAGGGATGCCGTCGAACTCCACTGTCACCCCGGTGAGTTGACCGCGGACGCTTTCTCTGCCCGCAGCAGATCCGCCACGAGCAGATTCGCCACGAGCAGACCCGCCCCGCCGTCCCTCCTGAACTTTTCCCGGACGCGCCGATGAGTTTCGCCGTGCGGGCCGGTCGACACACATGTCCGCGTCGCACGCATCAGGAGGAACCCGTGACCACCGAAGGATTCACCACCTGCCTCTGGTTCGACGGCCAGGCCGAGGAGGCCGCCCACTACTACGTCTCGATCTTCAAGAACGCCGGCATCGGGAAGGTCGGCCACTACACCGAGGCCGGACCGGGCCCGGCCGGATCCGTGATCACCGTCGACTTCACGGCCAACGGCCAGAAGTTCGTCGCGCTCAACGGCGGCCCCGAGTTCACGTTCAACGAGTCGATCTCCTTCCAGATCCACTGCGCCGACCAGGAGGAGGTCGACCACTACTGGACCAGGCTCACCGAGAACGGCGGCGAACCCGGCCCCTGCGGCTGGCTCAAGGACAAGTACGGCGTCTCCTGGCAGGTGGTCCCGGACCGGCTCATGGAGATGCTCGGCGACCCCGACGCCGAGAAGGCGGCCCGCGCCACGCGGGCGATGCTCGCGATGAGCAAACTCGACATCGCCGCGCTGGAGAAGGCGTACGCCGGCGAGTGACGGCGTACCGCGGGGCCGGCCCACCCGTGCGGGGGAGTGGACCGGCCCCGACCGGGCCCCGGCTCAGGACAGGTCGTTCACCAGCACCGCCGCCCCGTCGAAGCGGCCGGCCTTGAGGTCCCGCAGCGCCTGCTGGGCCTCGGAGAGCGGGTAGAGGTGCGTGGTGGCGCGCACGCCGTGCCGGGCGGCCAGTGCGAGGAACTCCCGGCCGTCCTCGCGCGTGTTCGAGGTGACGCTGCGCAGCTCCTTCTCGTAGAACAGCTCGCTCGCGTAGTGCAGCGGAGGCGTGTCGCTCAGGTGGATCCCGGCGACGGACAGCACGCCGCCGCGGTCGAGGGCCCGCAGCGCCACCGGGACCAGGTCACCCACCGGGGCGAACAGGATCGCGCTGTCCAGCGGCTCGGGCGGCGACGCGTACGCGTCCTGGGCGGAGGCGGCGCCCAGCTCCAGCGCGAGCCGCCGCGAGGCCTCCCCGCGGGTCATGACGTGCACGGTGGCACCCTGGGCGAGCGCCACCTGGGCGCACAGGTGCGCGCTGCCCCCGAACCCGTACAGGCCGAGCCGCCCGCCCGGCGGCAGCGAGGCCCGGCGCAGCGCCCGGTGGCCGATGATGCCCGCGCACAGCAGCGGCGCGAGCGCCACGTCGTCGACCTCGCCGGGCAGCGGGTAGGCGAAGGCGGCCGGGACGGTGGTGTACTCGGCGTAGCCGCCGTCGGCGTCCCAGCCGGTGTACCGGGAGGCCGGACACAGGTTCTCCGCGCCGCGCGCACAGTACGCGCAGACGCCGTCGGTACTGCGCAACCAGGCCACGCCCACCCGGTCGCCGGGCTCGAAGCCGCTCACCGCCCGCCCCCGGCCCGCCACCACGCCCACCACCTCGTGACCCGGCACGACCCCGGCCCGGTGCACCGGCAGGTCGCCCTCGGCGACGTGCAGATCGGTGCGGCACACCCCGCACGCGCGCACGTGCACGAGCAACTCGTCGTCCCCCGGCACCGGAACCGGCTTCTGCGTGAACCGCAGCGGCCCCTCCTCCACCGGCCGCGGCCCGGCCACCGCCCACGCCCGCATCGTGCCGTCCGCCATCTCCTGCCCCGTCCCGCCGAGGACCGTCCCCTGTCCGCCCCAGTGTGGAACAAACAAGCCGATTCGGCGCGACCCGGCCCGGGAAGGACCCGTCCGGGCGTGGCATGATCGAGCCCATGCGTGAACGTGTGGTGGCCGCCTGCGACGGGGCGTCGAAGGGAAATCCGGGTCCTGCGGGCTGGGCGTGGGTCGTCTCGGACGACGCGGAGACCCCGGCCCGCTGGGAGGCGGGAGCGCTCGGCACGGCGACCAACAACATCGCCGAACTCACGGCGCTGGAACGACTGCTGACGGCGACCGACCCGGACGTGCCGCTCGAGGTGCGGATGGACTCGCAGTACGCGATGAAGGCCGTCACCACCTGGCTGCCCGGCTGGAAGCGCAACGGCTGGAGGACGGCCGCCGGCAAGCCGGTCGCCAACCAGGAGCTGGTCGTGCGGATCGACGAACTGCTCCAGGACCGCTCGGTCGACTTCCGCTACGTACCCGCCCACCAGGTCGACGGCGACCCGCTCAACGACTTCGCCGACCGCGCCGCCAGCCAGGCCGCCACCGCACAGCGGCCGGCGGGCAGCGCCCTCGGCTCGCCCGAACCGCCGCCCTCGCCCGTCGCCCCGGCGTCCGCCTCCC
>NZ_QFDQ01000180.1 GCF_003270085.1 Streptomyces triticisoli
GCCGTCCGCCGGCGGGCCGGGCCGCGGGCAGCAGCTCGCTCAGCCGCGTGTCCAGCCGCTCGGCCGCGTCCAGGGCGCGGCGCAACTCCGGGCCGGCCTCGACGAGCCGGTGCAGGGCGACCACCAGGGCGGTGGTGCGGGGCTCGGGGTGGTCGACGTCGATGCGCACGGTGATCGTGTCGGCGACGGCCCGCGCGATCTGCCGGGCGGCGGCCAGCGCCCGGTCGGCGGTCTGCTCGCCGACGCCGGGCACCTGCCGCAGCTCGTACCGGCTCGCCTCGTGCACCGCGCGCACCGAGCCGAAGCCCGCCGCCTCCAGGGCGCCGAGGCGCAGCCGCCCCTCGGTGACGTCCTTGAGCCGCGCCACCGGGATGGACTCCAGCTCGCGGGCGACGAGTTCGGCCTGCAGGGGTTCGTAGGCCGTACGGACGGCCGCCCGGGCGCCGGCATGATCGGTACGCAGACTGCGCGCGGCCCCATTCAGCCGCGCGCCCCGCGCGCACAGCTCCCGCACCCCGCGCCCGGCCCGCGGCGGACCCTCCCCCTCCATGTCACCCCCGTCTCCCCGGCCCTTCGATCCGCGTCCATCGTGGCACGCGGCACCGACATCCGGTCCGGGCGGTCCTGCGCGGGCGACGCCGGACGAGGGGTCAGCCGAACAGCGCTTCACGAGCCTGCGCTACTGGAAGGATCTCGACAGCGGCGGACACTTCCCCGCCCTGGAGAAGCCGTCCGTCCTCGCCGATGAACTGCGCGCGTTCTTCTCCCTGTTGAACTGAGAGGTCAGATGGCCACCACTGCGACCCAGCCCGCCGGCGTGCTCGACCGGCGGGCTCTCAACCGTGCCTTCCTGGCACGCCAGCTGCTGCTGAGCCGACGCACGATGCCGGCCGAGGACGCCCTCGAGCACCTCGTGGGATTACAGGCGCAGGCGCCCATTCCGCCGTACTACGGCCTGTGGACCCGGCTGGAGGACTTCCGCCCCGCGGAACTGGCCGGTCTCCTCACCGGGCGGCGGGCCGTGCGCATCGCGCTGATGCGCGGCACCGTCCACCTGGTGTCCTCCGCCGACTGCCGCAAGCTGCGGCCCTGTGTGCAGCCGTTCCTGGAACGGAGCCTGATCACCACCTTCGGCAAGGACCTGAACGGGCTGGATCCGGCCAAGGTCGCGACGGCCGGCCGGGAACTCCTGGAAGAGGCCCCTCACACCGTCGGCGACCTGAGCGCCTCCCTGCGCACGGCGTGGCCCGACCGCCCCGCCGCCGCGCTCGGCAACGTCGTGCGCAGTCTGCTGCCGGTGGTCCAGATCCCGCCCCGCGGGGTCTGGGGACAGGGCGGGCAGCCGACGTACGTCATGGCGGAGGACTGGCTCGGCGCCCCGCTGGACCCCGAACCCGACATCGACGCCCTGGTCCTGCGCTATCTGGCGGCGTTCGGCCCCGCCACCGTCAAGGACGTCCAGGCGTGGTCGGGGCTCACCCGGCTGCGCGCGGTGACCGAACGCCTGCGTCCGCGGCTGGTCTCCTTCCGCGACGAGGACGGCAGGGAACTGCTGGACCTGCCGGACGCGCCGCGGCCGGACCCCGGCACGCCCGCACCGGTCCGCTACCTGGCCCCGTACGACAACGCGATCCTCTCCCACGCGGACCGCACCCGGATCATCAGCGACGAGCACCGCAAGGCCATCGCGACCAAGAACGCCGTGATTCCGGGGACGATCCTGGTCGACGGGTTCGTCGCCGGCGCGTGGCGGATCGACCGCACGCGCGCCTCGACCGCTCTCGACGTGCAGCTCTTCTCCCCGGTGGGCAAGCGCCGGCGTGCCGAGCTCGTGGCGGAGGGGGAGCGTCTCCTGCTCTTCGCGTCGGACGGCGCCGCAGCGTGTGAGCTCCGCATCGCCGACGCCTGACGGCCCGTGCGGGTGGGGTGGCCGGGAGCGATCCCGGCCACCCCACCCGCACGAACGTCAACCGCTTTCCCGCACGCCCCTGGCCGGGTCCGCGGGGACACTCGGCCGGCTCTCTCCCGAGCACGTCACCCGCCCGGGCGGCAGTTCACCGTCGACCAGGTACGCGTCGACGAGAGCGTCCACCTGCGGGTTGCCGCCGAGCCGGTGGATCTCGTGCGCCCCGGAGTCGCGCACCAGGACCAGGGGGTGTCCCAGGCGCTCGGCCATGACCACCGCCCCGGGCCAGTGGTCGAAGGGGTCGCCGTCGGCCTGCCCGACAAGCCCCGTCGGGTAGTCGCCGCGGGTGACGGCGGGGCGCGGCTCGGTGGGTGTGCACGTACGGAAGGTGGCCACCCACGGCTGGGCGCGCATCACTCCGAAGCCGTACGGGAAACGGTCCCGGAAGTCGCGCATGTCGCGGTAGTACGTCTCCAGGTCGGTCGGCCACTCGGTCTCGCACGTCACGGCTTCCAGTACGGCGTCGCGCAGTCCGCCCGCCGCGGTGCCCGGCCGCCAGCGGGCCTGACCCGCGAGGAGCTCACGGGCCCGCTCGGTGTCGGCGGCCGCCGTCGCCTTGCGCAACTCGCCGATGGGCGAGCCGAGTTCCTGCCACCGCCCGCGGGCCGCGCTCAGGGTGCCGACCACTTGGTCCAGCGCGGTGCGCAAGGCCGTTCCCTCGCCCGTGGACACCAGGGCCGCCGCGGTCTGCTCCACCGTCTCCAGCACCCGCCCGGCGTCGTCGCCGAGGCCGAAGAACCGGTCGCGCCGTCCGGTCCACTCCGCCCACAGGTCCACGTTCTCGCGCACCGCGAGCGCCTGCGTGGCGAACTGCCGCCGCCAGTCCCAGTCCGGATGGACCGAGGAGTCGAGGACGTTGCGGTCCAGGTGCGCGCCGAACATCGACCCGTAGACCGCGCCGAGCAGCGTGCCGTAGGCCCAGCCCACGAAGCTGATGCTCGCTTCGCCGAGCAGGACGCGGATCACGTTCATGTCGCGGGCGTTGTTGGCCGCGGTGATGTGGCGGCGCAGGGTGCCCCCGGCGCGCACGCACCCCTGGTCCCGTTCCCTCATGTCCGCGGCGATGGCGGGGAAGGCGGAGTCGGGGGGACGCGAGTCGAAGGGCACGGTCGTCGGGCTCGCCTCGCCCTCGATCCGGGTGGAAGCGCCCGTTCCGCGGGGGTCGAATCCGATCAGGTCGTAGACCTCGTGGGGCGGGGTGCCGGCCAGACGCGTCGGCAGCAGTCTGCCGAGCCCCCCGTCGCCGCCGGGGCCGCCGTTGAGGGACAGCAGGACGCCACGCCTCCTACGCGAATCCGCCGCCCGGATCCGGCTGAGGGCCAATTCGATTCGCTCCCCCGGAAGGCTGCGCGTAATCGAGCGGCACTTCGATGAAGGCGAGTTCGAGGCTGTCATCGAATTCGCTGGGCTTCCATGTGAGTTGTTGCGTCAGAATGTCGCGCAACTCGGCTTCGCCCCACGTCATGCCGGTCATGGTCCGGCTCCGCGCTAGTGGCATATCAGGCAACGTTTGCCCTTTTCACGACCTCGCGGAGGCGTTCGCCGGCGGCGTGCTTGTTCCGCCAGATGACGCAGCGGCGGATCATGCTGCCCTGTTCCTTGTGGCTGGTGTGGTCGGGGCCATCGAGGGCGAAGTAGCGCAGGGCGGTGAACTGGGCCTCGATCCGGTTGAGCCAGGAGCTGTTGGCCGGGGTGTAGGCGATCTCCACGTTGTGGGCCGCCGCCCACGTCGCGACCCGTTGGCACCGCTTCGTGGTCAGGTGCGGGGAGTAGTTGTCGCAGACAATCGCAATGCGTACGTCCGCTGGGTGCAGCGAGCGCAGGTAGCGGCAGAACTCCAGGAACTTCGACCTGTTCTTGGTCTTCTTGATGTGCCCGTAGAGCTGGCCCTTGGCGAGGCCGTAGGCGGCGAACAGGTGGCGGACCCCGTGGGGACGGGTGTAGGTCGCCCGCCTGCGGGGCCGGGGCCCACGGTCGGGATCCTTGTGCCGGCCGCCGCGCTCGGCCCATTGCCGCCCCGGGTGGGGCTGGGCGTTGAGAGGCCCGAACTCGTCCATGCAGAAGACGACTTCGGGCTCGCCGTCCTCGGGTATGACCTCGCCGCCGGCGATCGCGTAAAGGTGTTCGATACGGGCCTTCTTGGCCGCGTAGTCGGGGTCGCGGGAGGTCTTCCAGGTCTTTATGCGTTGAAAGGAGACGCCCTCCTCGCGGAGCAGGACCCGCAGGCCCTCGTGGCTGATGTCGTCGATCACCCCCTCGGCGAGCAGGAAGTCGGCCGGCTTGGCCAGGCTCCAGGTCGAAAACGGCAGGCCGTGCTCGGCCGGCTTCGACTTGGCGGCCTTCTTGATCTCCCGGCGCTCCGGGAGGGTGAAGGTTCTGGGCCGACCGCCCTTGTACTTCGGGCAGAGCGAGTCGAACCCGTCGGCGTTGAAGTCGTGGATCACGTCCCGGACCCGGTCCGGGCTGGTGAACGTCACCTCGGCGATCTTCACCACGGGCATGCCCTGCGCGGACAGCAGCACCATCTGCCCGCCGCCAGGTCACCACCGGACCGGTGCCCCTGCGGATGATCCGTAGCAACCGCCTGCCCTCGTCGTCATCGATCTCCCGGACCCGCACACGTTCGGCCACGTGATCATTCTGGTCCTCAGCGGTGCATCTCAGCGGTCTTCCGCGGATCGTCCGCCAGAATGCGGGCGGTCAGCCGCCGTACCTGCTCCTCCACGGGGTGATCGCTGGTGACGAACAACTCGTACCGGTAAAGATCTGTACGTTCGCCGGGCCCCCGGACCTGGTGGAAGTGGAGATCTACACCCTGGGGGCTGGTGATTGCCTCGGGGAGATCGGGCTCCTCGCGTCGTGGCGAGACACTCGTGAGGACGCAGCCCCAGCGCTCGAACCAGCCGCTGTCTGCAAGGGTCTGCTCGAGGAGCCGGGCAACGGTGTCCAGGGGCTCTTCCCAGCTGCGGTCCGCGGCGGCCCGCGCGAGCTCAGCCTCGTACTGGGCGCTGTCGAAGCGGAAGTCCGCCGGCACTGCTGTGATGTTGCTGGTGTTTTCCCAGGATTCCCAGATCACCTGATCGCCTTCACGACGGATGGTGACGTACAGGGCGCCGCAACAGCCGGCCGTGCAGGTCGGCTCGGTGATCATGACCCTGCGGGGTTCCTCCGTGACCGCCAGCGGCCAGCTCTCGGCCGGCCCCCTCCAGTATCGGCAGCTGTGTCCGAGACCTTCCGGGTGGACCTCCTTCAGGACGTCCACGCCGTCGATCAGAGGACGCACTTCGGCCCAGGGATCCGCCGCCCAGTCGTCCGGAATCCTGTGCTGCAAAGTCAAGGTGCTGATCGTCAGATGTTCGGTCATACCCCCATGATCGGTTGAGGTCACGCAACCGCACACCCATTTTCTGGCTGTGATCACCCTTGGCGGGCACACCGCGCGGTCATCGTTCGTGATTCGGCTGAAGCTGCTCGGGCATTGCCGTAGTCAGCGAGGGCGACGAGCTGCTCGCGGACGCCGGGTCCTCCGGTAGCCCGGAAACGGGCCAGCGCCACCCTGCGCAGCAGCCAGACGATGCGTAATGACAAGGCAAGGATTGCCTGGTGCGGCACTAGCGGACTCGTGAAGACGTGGGATGCGCGCACCGGTCGGCTCCAGGACAGCTTCCGGTCCAGCGGTGAGGTGGCGTCGCTGACTTTCAGCCCCGGTGGACGCACCCTGGCCGCAAGCAGCGCAAGAGGAGTCCAGCTGTGGGACCTCACCACCAGCCGGCTCAGAACCACCCTGCCCGCCCGCCCGCACGCAGTAGTGGCGCTCAGCCCGGACGGACACACCCTGGCCATCGGCACGGGCAGCTCCGTCGAGCTGTGGAGCGTCGACCTGCCCGACCCGGCCCGCGCGATCCGCACCGTCTGCGAGGCCGTCGACACCGCTCTCACCCCTCTGGAACAGTCCCGCTACCTGCACGACCAGTCCACTGAAACCGGCTGCCGGCCGGCCGCGCGATAGGGCCTCACTGAGCGTTTTCCCACCTCACGCTGACGCGTGGTGAAGAACGGGAACGGCCTTGACGACGTCGGTGACGCGGTCGGTGCTGGATGAGACTGCGCAGGTGAGCCGTCGGCACCCCCGTCCTTGCTGGAGACACCTCGTACTCGACGGGGTGCCCAAGGCATATGCGCTCTCCCCTGCTGTCCTGAATCAGTCCACATCGTCGAGCACTTCGGCCGCCGCTCGCGGATCCATGATGTTGGACCACGCCTGTTCCGCCGGCAGAAGCTCCCTTTCGGGGAGGGCGTATTCCGGGTACCAGCCCTCCACCTCACAGCCAGGAATGTTACGCAGGATGATGGTCGTGAGGTTCGGCGGCACGGAGCCGGTGATCCGTACGGCGCGGTACGTCTCATGGCCGTCATCGGCGCGGACCTGCAGCCCCAAGGTGAAGGTGTCGAAGTCGACGGCGTGCTCGCGGCCGTCCCGCAGAGTGGACCGCGTCAGGTCGAGCAGAGTTGTGCGCAGTCGGCGGACGAAGCGGACACCCGCTTCGGCCCGATACCGGATGTGGTCCTCTCGCGTCGGCAGAAGGTGCGCCGTGGACGTGACGGTCCTCAGCCCCTCGGCATGCGTGGCGTTGTACTGCGCACGAGCCGCTTTCCCCTCCACCTCCAGCTTGGCGTAGAAGTCGTCCCCCGAGCCGTCCTCCCGCCTCCCGGCCGCCACCAGTCACGGCAGATCCGCGTCTATCCAGACGGCTCCGCGCCAGCGCTGCACCTTGACCTTGAACAACACCTGGTCGTCGATGGCGCGGATGCGCTCGTGCTTGGCCTCGGCATCGGCGAACTGTTCCGTCGTCTTGGCGACGATCGGGTGGTCGGTCTCGTCCAGTGCCGCAGTGACCGGTGGGAGCTGGAGGCCGAGGTCCTCCCACAGACAGCGCAGGGTGGGGCGTGCTGAGCGCATCGGGTTCCCGGTTCCGTTACTCGTCGATCCCGCCGACCGCGTCGATCTCCTCCGCGGTCAGCCCGGTCAGCAGCATCACGTCCGACTTGAGCGACCCGTCGAGGACCTGGAGCGCTTCGACCATGCCGGCCCTCAGATCCTCGCGCCTCTGCTCCAGATAGACCCGCACGGCCTCAGCGACAAGGTCCTTCTTCGTCAGGCCCAGAAAATGCGCGCCCTGACTGATCAGCTGATCCGTCTCCGGATCCACCTTCAGCGGGGACTGCCGAACCGTCTTCGACGTTGCCACCATGACTCTCACCTCCAGAGCCACGGTACCCAAGTACCTCATGCGTCATCCACCGAGTACTGCCGAGCGGCACGGTCGAAGCAACGTGCATACAGCCTTCATCGCAGGTGAATCAGCATGGCGCCGTCAGCACAGGACGCCAAGAAGGTCGGAACCACCCGAGCAGGACAAGAAGGGCCAGATCTGAGATCCGGCCCCTGACTCAGAGTTTTACGCCCTTGACCTGCACCTCGGCAGATCAAGGATTCCACCGCTACACATTGAAGCGGAACGCCTGCGACCCGATCCTGACCTGCGGCGGAGCCCAGCTCAGGGCGCTGACCAGCGCTTTCATCGTTTGGTTACGTTGGCCATCGACGGGCGTCTACGAGCATCCTGCGGACTGTTTGCGGACTGGCGGGCCCTCCACCGGTCGGGAAACGCATGGCACCGGGGTCAACTCGTCGATGAGACTGCGCTGGTGAGCCGGACAAAGGAAAATCACACCGCCACGAGCCGGACGCGATCGCCGCACAGCTTGACCATGTCGTCGATATCGGAGGTCAACATGACCACGGGGCGGTGCTGCCGCAACGCGGCCTCGGCGACCGCAGCATCGATCGCATACTTGTGCCCGTGCAAACCGGCATCCATCAGCAGCTTCGAGGCCGCCCTCGCCTCCTCGTCGCCCACCAGGACTACGCGCAGTCCGGAGAGCACCCAGTTCAGGCGGGACTTGTTCGTACGGAGATGGACGACCTCGATGATGGTGAGCGCACTGATCACGACCTCCATGCCTCGCGAGCGCGCCTCAGCAACCAGAGCCACCACCTGCTCGTCGTCGGCGAGGAGCTTCGAAAGCCCCTCGCTGTCGAGGACCAGCGTCCCCTCGTGACTCAGCCTGCGGCGGGCCACTCGGCCTCCTCGGCGAACACCTCGTCGAAGACCTGCCGCGCCCGCTGACGAGCCTGCTCGGAGACCGGCCCCTTGCGGTTCTCGTAGTCCGCCAGGTACTCGTCCAGCACCTGGCCGCGCAGCTCACGCTCGACCGCCGCGGCGATGAACGCAGAGAACTCCCGCTTGCCCACCCGCGCACGGATCGCCTCCGCGGTCCCCTCCGGAAGCGACAGGCTCACCCGCGTCGCCGGCCCTTCTCCGATGCTGTACGTCGTCTCAGCCATGACCCAAGTGTGTCAAACGAGTAGGAAAAGTGCTACGGCCCGCGCCCCCGCCGCCCACACGGGAACCACCCGGGAAAGGCCGGGAAAGAGTCGCCCACCCCGCCCGCCCCCTCTCGTCGCGCACCGCACAGTCCGCGACTCAGCGCGGTAGGGATGACCAGGGATGATGACAGGTGAAGACCAGGCAGGTTTCCCAGCACCATCCCAGCACGGGAAACAACCAGGGGCCCGACCCCGAAAGGTCGGACCCCTCCTGACCTGCATGTTTGCTAGATCAGCGACGTGGCGGCGCGGCGCCCGCTACACGTTGAAGCGGAACTCCACCACGTCCCCGTCCCGCATCACGTAGTCCTTGCCCTCCATGCGGGCCTTGCCCTTGGCGCGGGCCTCGGCGACCGAGCCGGTTTCGAGGAGGTCGGCGAAGGAGATGACCTCGGCCTTGATGAAGCCCTTCTGGAAGTCGGTGTGGATCACGCCGGCGGCCTCGGGGGCGGTGGCGCCCTTCTTGATGGTCCAGGCGCGGGCTTCCTTGGGGCCGGCCGTCAGGTAGGTCTGCAGGCCGAGGGTGTCGAAGCCGACGCGGGCGAGGGTGGCCAGGCCCGGCTCGTTCTGGCCGACGGACTGCAGGAGCTCCAGGGCCTCCTCCTCGTCGAGCTCGGCGAGGTCGGCCTCCAGCTTGGCGTTGAGGAAGATCGCCTCGGCGGGGGCGACCAGGGCGCGCTGCTCGTTCTTGAAGTCCTCGTCGATCAGTTCGTCCTCGTCGACGTTGAAGACGTAGAGGAAGGGCTTCGTCGTCAGCAGGTGCAGGTCGTGGAGGAGTTCCGCCCGCTCGCTGCCCTGGACGATGCCGTGTGCGAAGAGGGTGTCGCCCTTCTCCAGGATCTCCTTGGCCTCCTCCACGGCCTTGGCCTTCGAGGCCACGTCCTTCTTGACCCGCGACTCCTTCTGGAGCCGGGGCAGGACCTTCTCGATGGTCTGGAGGTCGGCGAGGATCAGCTCGGTGTTGATCGTCTCGATGTCGTTCTTGGGCGAGACCTTGCCGTCGACGTGGACGACGTTCTCGTCCTTGAAGGCGCGGATGACCTGGCAGATCGCGTCCGACTCGCGGATGTTCGCCAGGAACTTGTTGCCCAGGCCCTCGCCCTCGCTGGCGCCGCGCACGATGCCGGCGATGTCGACGAAGTCGACGGTCGCCGGGAGGATCCGCTCCGACTTGAAGATCGAGGCGAGCTGGGCGAGCCGCCCGTCCGGGACGCCGACGACGCCGATGTTCGGCTCGATCGTGGCGAACGGGTAGTTGGCCGCGAGCACGTCGTTCTTGGTCAGGGCGTTGAACAGGGTCGACTTGCCGACGTTCGGCAGACCGACGATTCCGATCGTGAGCGACACGTTTGCGACTTCCCGTACGTGAGGAGACTTGAGGGCCGGACGGCCGATCCACCAGTCTACGGCGTGTCGCGACCCGGCCCCGAGACGGTTCGAGCCCCCGGTCACAGTGCGTGGCCCGGCGTGTCAGACGGCCTATTCGGCACATAAACAGACCTAGGTTGGTTCGGTGGAGCAACACAGGACGACGCGAGGTCGGCAGCACGGACCGCGACACGGCAGGCCGCCGGTGCCCTCGGCACGGCGGGGGTCGGCGGTACGGCCTCCGCCGGTGCCCGCGCCGACCGCGGCCCCCGTCCCACGGCAGCCGCCCGGTCCGCGGTTGACGGGGCTGGGCGCCGGGCTGTTCTGCGGGGCCGTCATGCTCCTGGTGGGCTTTGCCGCCCTGCTGCTCTTCGACGGGTCCCAGGTCGCGTACGGCGTGCTGTTCCTGCCGGTGTGCGCGCTGACCGCGGTGTGGGTGCGCCAGGGCGACCTGCCGGCCGCGCCCGTCGTGGTGCCGATCGGGTTCGCCGTGGGGCTGCTGCCGGTGGTCGACGGAAGCGGCGGGGGGCTTCCCGGCAGGCTGCTGGGGCTGGTGACCGCCCTCGCCACGCAGGCGCTGTGGCTGTACGCCGGGACGCTGATCGCGGGCGTGACGGCGCTGGGACGGCGAGTGGCGCTGGGACGGCGGCGGGCGGCGGTGCGGGGCCGTACGCCGGTGTGAGGCGCGGCCCCGCACCGCCTCAGCCGTGCTCAGCCGTGCTCCGCCGCGTGCATCGCCGCGCCCACGATGCCCGCGTTGTTCTGCAGCTGGGCGGGGACCATCTCCGCCTCTATACCCTGGATGAGCGGCAGGAACTTGTGGGCCTTGCGGCTGACTCCGCCGCCGATGATGAACAGCTCGGGGCTGAAGAGCATCTCCACGTGGGCGAGGTACTTCTGCACCCGGCGCGCCCAGCGGTCCCAGGTCAGGCCCTGGTCCTCCTTGACCTTGCTGGAGGCCCGCTTCTCCGCCTCGTGGCCGTTCAGCTCCAGGTGGCCCAGCTCGGTGTTGGGGACCAGCACGCCGTCGACGAAGACCGCGCTGCCGATGCCGGTGCCGAAGGTCAGCAGGATGACCGTGCCCTTGCGTCCCCGGCCGGCGCCGAAGCGCATCTCGGCGACGCCGGCCGCGTCGGCGTCGTTGACCACGGTCACCGGCAGGCCGCCGAGCCGCTCGCCGAACAACGCGCGCGCGTCGGTGTCGACCCAGCTCCTGTCGACGTTGGCCGCCGTACGGACCGTGGCGCCGCCGGTGACGACGCCCGGGAACGTCAGCCCGACCGGCCCCGTCCAGCCGAAGTGGTCGACCACCTGCCTGACCCCGTCGGCCACACCGTCGGGCGTCGCCGGACGCGGGGTGAGCACCTTGTGCCGCTCCTGGGCCAGGGCGCCCCTGTCCAGGTCCACAGGGGCGCCCTTGATGCCGGACCCGCCGATGTCCACGCCGAAGATCTGCATGGCACCACGTTACGACGCGGGACCGACAGTCACTCCCGTGCCGTAGCGCCCGGCCGGGACCCGCGCTTCATGGCTCCCGGCCGTCACTCCCGCGTCGTACCCGACCCTCCGCGCTCGGCGACCAGCGACGCCGCCTCCTCGCGCAGGTCCCGGCGGAGCTCCTTGGGCAGGGAGAAGATGATGGACTCCTCGGCCGCCTTGATGATCTCCACGTCCTCGAAACCGCGCTGTGCGAGCCATTCGAGCACCTGCTCGACCAGGATCTCCGGAACCGAGGCACCCGAGGTCAGGCCGACCGTGGAGACGCCCTCCAGCCAGGCCTCGTCGATCTCGTCGGCGAAGTCCACGAGGTAGGACTGGGCCGCGCCGGCGAGCTTGGCGACCTCCACCAGCCGCTTGGAGTTGGAGGAGTTGCGGGAGCCGACCACGATCACCAGGTCCGCCTGGGCGCCCATTTGCTTCACGGCGAGCTGACGGTTCTGCGTGGCGTAGCAGATGTCGTCGCTGGGCGGGGACATCAGCTGCGGGAACTTCTCCTTGAGCGCGTCGACCGTCTCCATGGTCTCGTCGACCGAGAGCGTGGTCTGCGACAGCCACACGACCTTGGAGGGGTCGCGGACCTCGACCCTGGCGACGTCCTCGGGGCCGTCGACGAGCTGGATGTGATCCGGGGCCTCGCCGGTGGTGCCGATGACCTCCTCGTGGCCCTCGTGCCCGATCAGGAGGATGTCGTAGTCCTCCTTGGCGAACCGGACGGCCTCCTTGTGGACCTTGGTCACCAGCGGGCAGGTCGCGTCGATGGTGGCCAGACGCCCGCGCTCGGCCTCCTCGTGGACGACGGGGGCCACGCCGTGCGCCGAGAACATCACGATGTTGCCCGGCGGCACCTCCTCCGTCTGCTCGACGAAGATCGCGCCCTTCTTCTCCAAGGTCTGCACGACGTACTTGTTGTGAACGATCTCGTGCCGGACGTACACCGGAGCCCCGTACTGCTCCAGAGCCTTCTCGACAGCGATCACGGCACGGTCCACTCCCGCGCAGTAGCCCCGGGGAGCGGCGAGCAGGACACGGCGGCCAGACGAAGCAGTCATGCCCCCATCGTAAGGCCGCCCCACTCCCCGGAGATCGCACCGGGGTGCGGGCCGGGGATCCGGGGGCGGATCCCCCTGGCCGGCGCGCGGGACCGGACGCGCTGTCGGTGGGGGCGGATACGCTCGCGGACATGGCTGTCTCCACGTCTTCCGAAGCCCCCCTGCCCGTCGGTGAGGTGTCGCGGCTGATCGGGGGTTGGATCGAGCGGCTCGGGGCCGTGTGGGTGGAGGGGCAGATCACGCAGTTGTCGCGGCGGCCGGGCGCGGGCGTGGTCTTCCTGACGCTGCGCGATCCGTCGTACGACATCTCCGTCAGCGTGACCTGTTACCGACAGGTGTTCGACGCGATCGCCGACGTCGTCAGCGAGGGCGCCCGGGTCGTCGTGCACGCGAAACCCGAGTGGTACGCCCCGCGCGGGCAGCTGTCGCTGCGGGCCGCCGAGATACGGCCCGTGGGTGTCGGGGAGCTGCTGGCCCGGCTGGAGCGGCTGAAGAAGGCGCTCGCGGCGGAGGGGCTGTTCGCACCCGAGCGCAAGAAGCCCCTGCCGTTCCTCCCCCAGCTCATCGGGCTCGTGTGCGGCCGGGCCTCCGCCGCCGAGCGGGACGTGCTGGAGAACGCCCGGCAGCGCTGGCCCGCCGTCCGCTTCGAGGTGCGCAACGTCGCCGTGCAGGGCGTGCACGCCGTCCCGCAGGTCGTGCAGGCCGTCAAGGAGCTCGACGCGACCGACGACGTGGACGTGATCATCGTGGCGCGGGGCGGCGGCAGCGTGGAGGACCTGCTGCCCTTCTCCGACGAGCAGCTCGTCCGCGCGGTCGCCTCCTGCCGTACGCCGGTCGTCTCCGCGATCGGGCACGAGCCGGACACCCCGCTGCTCGACTACGTCGCCGACCTGCGCGCCTCCACCCCGACCGACGCCGCCAAGAAGGTCGTGCCGGACGTGGGCGAGGAGTACGAGCGGGTACGGCAGCTGCGCGACCGCGCCCGCAGATGCGTACAGGCGTTCGTCGAACGGGAGGAGCGCGGGCTCGCCCACGCGCTCGCCCGGCCCTGCGTCCAGGACCCGCACCGCATGGTCGACGAGCGGGCGGACCACGTCGCCTCCCTGCTCGACCGGAGCCGGCGCACCCTGCGGCACCTGCTGGACCGCGCGGACTCCGAGCTGACGCACACGCACGCGCGCGTGGTGGCCCTCTCCCCCGCCGCGACCCTCCGGCGCGGGTACGCGGTGCTGCAGAAGGCCGACGGGCACGTGGTCCGCGACCCGGCCGAGGTCACGGCGGACGAGGCCCTGCGGGCCCGGGTCGCCGAGGGCGAGTTCACTGTTCGTGTCGACACATAGGGTGGTCGGATGACAAGCAAGGCATCCCCGGCGGACGAGGCGCTCGGCTACGAGCAGGCCCGCGACGAGCTGATCGAGGTCGTCCGGCGCCTGGAGGCGGGCGGTACGAGCCTGGAGGAGTCCCTCGCGCTGTGGGAGCGGGGCGAGGAGCTGGCCAAGGTGTGCCGGCGGTGGCTGGAGGGCGCGCGCGCCCGGCTGGACGCGGCGCTGGCCGAGGAGGCGGAGGAGGACGAGGCGCGGGCCTCGGAGTAGGGGCGCCGGAGCAGGGGGCCTCCCGCCCGGGGCTCACGACAGACCCGGGCCCTCGGCGGGGCAGACCCAGGCGGCCCCAGGCGGCCCGGGCGGGGCAGACCCAGGCGGCCCCAGGCGGCCCGGGCGGGGCAGACCCGAGTGAACCGGGCAGGGCTCAGGACATCCGGTGAGCCCGGGCAGGGCTCAGGACATCTTCAGCGCCTTCACCATCGTCGTCAGCCGGTCCCAGGACGCCGTGCCCGTGACCACCGTCGTGGACCCCTTGGTGCCCTCCAGCACGAGCGCGTCGTAGCGCCCGCCGGTGTAGCGGGTCCACGTGCGGCCGTCGATCTCCTGGGTGACCTTCGTGGCGTGCCCGCCCTGACTGGCGTCGTCGATGAAGTCCTTGCGCTTCTGAGCGGACTGCTCGATCGCCACGTACTGACCGTCGGGGTCCTGGAAACCCAGGTGCCAGTGGTCCTCCTCGCCGGCCCGGAAGCGGACCGAGGTGGCCTTCCAGCTGTCGGGCAGGCCCTCGGGGGCGGCCACCGGGTACGACGCCGCACGGCGTGCCGTGAGCACCTCGACGCTGTAGTCGACCCGCTTGAGGTCGGGAGTGCCGCCGCCGTGCGGGACGAAGAGGTAGATGACCCCCGCCGCGATCCCGATCAGTCCCAGGGAGAGGAGCATGTCCCGGACCGTCTTCTGCTTGCCATTCGAACGTGCCACGCCTCCATCGTCGCAGGTGCCCGGTCCGCTCATCCGTGGGGCCCCCTGCTCATTCTGTCCATCCGGCGATAGAGTCGGGCCAACACCCTCATCCGGCCGTCGTCGTATCAGAAAGGTGCGCACCGATGACCGAGCACCATCATTTGCCGTCCGAGCTCGAAGTGCCCTCCGAGGCGCCCGACCGCAACATCGCCCTGGAACTCGTCCGGGTGACCGAGGCCGCGGCCATGGCTGCGGGCCGCTGGGTCGGGCGCGGTGACAAGAACGGCGCCGACGGCGCCGCGGTGCGCGCCATGCGCTCCCTCGTCTCCACCGTGTCGATGAACGGCGTCGTCGTCATCGGCGAGGGCGAGAAGGACGAGGCCCCGATGCTCTTCAACGGCGAGCACGTCGGCGACGGCACCGGGCCCGAGGTCGACATCGCCGTCGATCCGATCGACGGCACCACCCTGACCGCCAAGGGCATGCCGAACGCGATCGCGGTCCTCGCCGCCGCCGAGCGCGGCGCCATGTTCGACCCGTCCGCCGTCTTCTACATGGACAAGCTGGTCACCGGGCCGGACGCCGCCGACTTCGTCGACATCAACGCGCCGGTGTCGGTGAACATCAGGCGCGTGGCCAAGGCCAAGCGGTCGACCCCCGAGGACGTCACCGTCGTCATCCTGGACCGGCCCCGGCACGAGGGGATCATCAAGGAGATCCGGGAAGCCGGCGCCCGCATCAAGCTGATCTCCGACGGCGACGTGGCCGGCTCGATCTACGCGCTGCGCGAGGGCACCGGTGTCGACCTGCTGCTCGGGATCGGCGGCACACCCGAGGGCATCATCTCGGCCTGCGCCGTGAAGTGCCTGGGCGGCACGATCCAGGGCAAGCTGTGGCCCAAGGACGACGAGGAGCGGCAGCGGGCGGTCGACGCCGGGCACGACCTCGACCGCGTGCTGACCACGGACGACCTGATCTCCGGCGAGAACGTCTTCTTCGTCGCCACCGGCATCACCGACGGCGAGCTGCTGCGCGGTGTGCGCTACCGCTCGGAGACGGCGATCACCGACTCGATCGTCATGCGCTCCAAGTCCGGCACGGTCCGCCGGATCGACTCCGAGCACCGGCTGAGCAAGCTGCGCGCCTACAGCGCGATCGACTTCGACCGCCCGAAGTAGCACCGCGTACCCGGCCGTACGGAACGCGTGAGGCGCCCCCGGTGCGGCGGGGGCGCCTCACGCGTGCGCGGAGAACACGCGCGGAGAACCGGCTGCTAGCCGGCCGCCGCTATACGCCCCGTCGCGCGGGCCGCCTTCTTCAGCTCCAGGTCGCGGCGGCGGCGCCGGGCCAGGACGACACGGCGCTCGGCGGCGGTGAGGCCGCCCCAGACGCCGTAGGGCTCGGGCTGCAGCAGCGCGTGCTCACGGCACTCGACCATGACCGGGCAGCGCGCGCAGACCCGCTTGGCCGCGTCCTCCCGGGACAGCCGGGCGGCGGTGGGTTCCTTGGAGGGCGCGAAGAACAGTCCGGCCTCGTCGCGGCGGCACACCGCCTCGGTGTGCCAGGGCCCGTCCTGATCCCTGTCCCGCCCTGGCACCCGCTGGGCCGGAACGGCAGCTACCTGCAGGGACGAATGCGGCGGTTGCGGCACGGTCTTCTCCTGACGACGGCTTCGCAAGCTGAAGGGTGCTCCGAGAGACGATGCAGCAAGGCCTACCCGCTGTGCGCGCTCCTATGCACTGAGTTCCGGACCGTACGGTTGGTCGAAGGGGGTCAGGGACGCTTGCGCAGACTCTTGTCGACCTTGCGCTGCACCCGGTCGAGGATGTCCGCGACGAGCTTGCCCCGCTTGGGCCGCGCCTCGACGTTGCCCAGGACGGCCCAGCCGTCGACGTAGACGACGGGCGCCCCGGACTCGGCCGAGTCCAGCGTGGCCACCTCGAAGTTGCCGAGGACACCGCCGCCGGTGCCGCGCAGCGACACGTTCTCCGGGACGCGGACCTGCACGTCTCCGAAGACCGAGACGGCCTTGATCACGACCTGCTGGTACTCGAAGACCGCCTCGCTGAGGTCGATCTCCACGCTGCCGAAGACCGCGTACGCGTGCAGTCGGCGTCCGGGCCGCCAGCGGCCCCTGCGCGTGGCCGCGCTGAACACCGCCACCACGTTCTCGTCGGCGTCGGGGGGTATCGCGCCGGCCGCCGGGCGGTTCGGCGCGGGGGTGTACGCCGGGGCCGTACGGCCCTGGTGGGCGGCGGGCAGGTCCTGGATGAAGACCTCCAGCTCGCCGACCGTCTTGGCGCTCAGCACCCCCTCGACGCGCTCGGCGTGCTCGTCGGCGGTCAGGCGGCCCTCGGCGAGGGCCTCCCGCAGGATGTCGGCGATACGGTCACGGTCGGCGTCCGAGGCGCGCAACTCGGCGACGGGCGCGGGGGCGGGAGTCGCGGCCGTGCGCGGTTCGGTCTGCTTCTGAAGGTCCACGGCAGCAGGGTACCGAAACGCGATAGATCGCGACTAGGGGTGGGGACGGGTGGGTCGCTCCGGGCTCGGGGCCGGAGGTGGGGCCGAGGGGTGGGGCCGAGGGGTGGAGCGGAGACTGAGCCGGACCTCACAGGTTCGCTGTCGGTGGCAGGTCCTACGCTGGTCGTGCCCGCCGACGTCGGCGGGCGGCCGTCTGCCGAGTGAGGAATGGACTGCGATGCCGGAGTTCGCGTACACCGATCTGCTCCCACAGGGTGAGGACACCACCCCGTACCGGCTGGTGACGTCCGAGGGCGTCTCCACCGTCGAGGGGCCCGACGGGCGTACGTTCCTCAAGGTCGAGCCGGAGGCGCTGCGCAAGCTGGCCGCGGAGGCCATCCACGACATCCAGCACTTCCTGCGCCCGGCCCACCTCGCCCAGCTGCGCCGCATCATCGACGACCCCGAGGCGTCGGCGAACGACAAGTTCGTCGCCCTGGACCTGCTCAAGAACGCCAACATCTCCGCCGCGGGCGTGCTGCCCATGTGCCAGGACACCGGCACGGCGATCGTGATGGGCAAGCGCGGGCAGAACGTGCTGACGGCAGGAGGCGACGAGGAGGCCCTGTCCCGAGGCATCCACGACGCCTACACCAAGCTGAACCTGCGCTACTCGCAGCTGGCTCCGCTCACCATGTGGGAGGAGAGGAACACCGGCTCCAACCTCCCCGCGCAGATCGAGCTGTACGCGACGGACGGCGGCGCCTACGAGTTCCTGTTCATGGCCAAGGGCGGCGGCTCGGCCAACAAGTCCTTCCTGTACCAGGAGACGAAGGCCGTCCTGAACGAGGCCTCCATGATGAAGTTCCTGGAGGAGCAGATCCGTTCGCTGGGCACGGCCGCGTGCCCGCCGTACCACCTGGCGATCGTGGTCGGCGGCACGTCGGCCGAGTACGCGTTGAAGACCGCGAAGTACGCCTCCGCGCACTACCTGGACAACATTCCCACCGAGGGCTCGCCGCTCGGGCACGGCTTCCGGGACAAGGAGCTGGAGGAGAAGGTCTTCGAGCTGACGCAGCGGATCGGCATCGGGGCGCAGTTCGGCGGCAAGTACTTCTGCCACGACGTGCGCGTGATCCGCCTGCCGCGGCACGGCGCGTCCTGCCCGGTCGCGCTCGCGGTGTCCTGCTCGGCGGACCGGCAGGCACTGGCGAAGATCACACCCGAGGGCGTGTTCCTGGAGCAGCTGGAGAAGGACCCGGCGCGGTTCCTGCCGGAGACGACGGAGGAGGAGCTGTCCGACGACGGCGACGTCGTTCGGATCGACCTGAACCGGCCGATGGACGAGATCCTCGCGGAGCTGACGAAGTACCCGGTGAAGACCCGGCTGTCGCTGACCGGGCCGCTGGTCGTGGCCCGGGACATCGCCCACGCGAAGATCAAGGAGCTGCTGGACGCGGGGGAGGGCATGCCGCAGTACCTCAAGGACCACCCGGTGTACTACGCCGGGCCGGCGAAGACTCCCGAGGGGTACGCCTCGGGCTCGTTCGGTCCGACCACGGCCGGACGCATGGACTCCTACGTCGAGCAGTTCCAGGCGGCGGGGGGTTCGAAGGTGATGCTGGCCAAGGGCAACCGCAGCAAGCAGGTCACGGATGCGTGCGGTACGTACGGCGGCTTCTACCTGGGGTCCATCGGTGGCCCTGCGGCCCGGCTGGCCCAGGACTGCATCAAGAAGGTCGAGGTCCTGGAGTACGAGGAGCTCGGCATGGAGGCCGTCTGGAAGATCGAGGTGGAGGACTTCCCGGCGTTCATCGTCGTGGACGACAAGGGGAACGACTTCTTCACCGATCCGGCACCGCAGCCGGTGTTCACGTCGATTCCCGTGCGGGGGCCGGGGTCGGCGTAACGCGTCCACCGACGTCCTCGGGGCCGGTCCGGACACCACCCGGACCGGCCCCGCTGCCGTTCCGCCCGCCGCCCACACCTCGCCCTCGGCCGGCCGCGGCAGCCCGACACCCGACACCCGACGCCGCTGTCCACGGTCACGTCGTGCCGGCCGTCCGGCACCGTTCCCATGGACTGGGCGGCAGTGAGTCCGGTCAGCCCGCGCGCCCCGAACGGTCGTGGGCGCACTGGCCGCCTCCCGCGACCGGAGGCCGCTGATGTGCACGCCTCGCGGCCCGGCCATGTGGATGCGGCCAGAGGCGGCCGGGAGGCCCTGAACCGTCTCACCGGTGGAGCAGGGACTTCGCACTCCCCCAGAAGGGGCACCCCCAGGCACCGCACCCGGCGTCCCGGATCGCACGGCAGCTCCACCCCGACCGGCCCAGCACGCCGCAAGGCCGTCAGCCGGCCATCACACGATCGAGCTCGACCGGCCTCATACACGCTCCTTGGCGAGCGGTTGCCAACCCCCTCGCGACAGGCCCGGTGAAGACCCGTCAGGTCGGCCACGGGCACCCACACGCCCGAATAGCGGACACCATGTTCCTTTTTTGGACAACCTGCCCGTACGGGTGCCTTTTTCGTTGACTCCCTCAGCCTCCGCTGTGAGCCTTCTCGCCAACCAGGCATGGACATGCCATGTCAGGTTCCGCGTGGCCCACCCCACGGCCACCTTCCGAAGGAGACAGAGTGAGACGACGACTCGCCGTGGCGAGCTTCTCCCTCGCCGTCGTGCTCGGCTGCGGAACACTCCCCGCCGCAGCCGCAGCCACCGGCCCGGCAGACGCCCGGCAGACGCAGACCCCCGCGGACACGGACCGGTCCATCACCACCGTGAACGCACTCGCCGCGCCCGACATCGACGTGAACAAGGTGCGGGCGCACTTGAGCGAGCTCAGCGCCATCGCCGGCCGCAACGGCGGCAACCGCCGCTCCACCACCCAGGGCTACCGCGACTCCGTCGCCTATGTGAAGGGCAGGCTGCAGGCGGCCGGCTACACCGTCACCGAGCAGCCCTGCACCTCCGGCTGCACCAGCGGAGCAGGTCCCAACCTGATCGCCGAGTGGCCGCACGGCGACGCGAACAACGTGTACATGTTCGGCGCCCACCTCGACAGCGTCTCGGCGGGCCCCGGCATGAACGACAACGGCTCCGGCTCGGCCGCGCTCCTCGAGAACGCCCTGACGCTGGCGCAGCAGAACCCCACCCTGCGCAACCGGGTCCGCTTCGCCTGGTGGACCGACGAGGAGCAGGGTCTCAACGGCTCGAAGTTCTACACCCGTTCGCTGTCCTCGACCCAGCGCGCCAGGATCCGGGCGTACTACAACTTCGACATGGTCGCCTCCACCAACGGCGGCTACTTCATCAACCACCTCACCTCGTCGGCCGCCGCGCCGTTGAAGGCGTACTGGGACTCGCTGGGCCTGCGGCCCGAGGAGAACACCGAGGGCGCCGGGCGCAGCGACGACTACCCCTTCCAGCAGGTCGGCATACCCACCTCCGGTTACGCGATGGGCGCCGGCGCCCGCAAGACGTCCACGCAGGCCGCCAAGTGGGGCGGCACGGCCGGCGCCTCCTACGACCCCTGCTACCACCGGTCCTGCGACACCCTCACCAACATCAACACCACCGGCCTGAACCGCGCGGCCGACGGCATCGCCTACACCATCTGGCAGCAGGCCGTGTAGACCGGCACCGGAAGCCGGGACACCACCGGAGCCGCCACCGACGGCGGCTCCGGGAACGGCACCTCGCCGTGAGCACCGGTGGCACCTGCGCCACCGGTGGCACCGGGGACGGGTCCGTCCGCACCGGGGCCCGTTTAGCCCGGTTCGACACCGTACGGCAGGTTCACGGTCGAGGCCGCCGGCCCCACGCGGTGCTCCGCCCCGCCGCTCCCTCGCGGCGGGGCGGAGTCCGTTCCGGGTGCTCGAGCGGGATGCTGTCAATGGGGAACCGGCGAGAATACACCCGACCGGCACCACCGCTGTGAACTTCGGAGGCACGACGATGACGACCACGGACGACGACCGGCGCTACCGCATCGAGCACGACTCCATGGGAGAGGTGAAGGTCCCGGCCGACGCCAAGTGGCGCGCGCAGACACAGCGCGCCGTGGAGAACTTCCCGGTCTCCGGGCAGCGGATCGAGCGCGCGCACATCGAGGCGCTGGCGCGGATCAAGGGCGCCGCGGCCAAGGTGAACGCGCGGCTCGGCGTGCTGGACAAGGACGTCGCCGAGGCGATCCAGGAGGCCGCGGCCGAGGTCGCCGCGGGCAAGTGGGACGAGCACTTCCCCGTCGACGTGTTCCAGACCGGTTCCGGGACCTCCTCCAACATGAACACCAACGAGGTCATCGCCACCCTCGCCACCGAGCGGCTCGGACGGGACGTGCACCCCAACGACCACGTCAACGCTTCCCAGTCGTCCAACGACGTCTTCCCGTCCTCCATCCACATCGCCGCCACCGCCGCCGTCACCCGCGACCTGATCCCCGCCCTGGACCACCTCGCCGACGCCCTCACCCGCAAGGCCGAGGAGTTCGCGGACGTGGTGAAGTCCGGGCGGACGCATCTCATGGACGCCACACCCGTGACCCTGGGGCAGGAGTTCGCCGGGTACGCCGCCCAGGTGCGGTACGGGGTCGAACGGCTGAACGCCTCCCTGCCCCGGCTGGCCGAGCTGCCGCTCGGCGGGACCGCCGTGGGGACCGGCATCAACACCCCGCCCGGGTTCTCCGCCGCCGTCATCGAAGAGGTCGCCCGCGCCACCGGGCTCCCGCTCACCGAGGCCCGCGACCACTTCGAGGCGCAGGGCGCCAGGGACGGCATCGTCGAGACCAGCGGACAGCTGCGCACCATCGCCGTGGGGCTGACAAAGGTCACCAACGACCTGCGGTGGATGGCCTCCGGGCCCCGGACCGGGCTCGCCGAGATCTCCCTGCCCGATCTGCAGCCGGGGTCGTCCATCATGCCGGGGAAGGTCAACCCGGTCGTTCCCGAGGCCGTCCTCATGGTGTGCGCCCAGATCATCGGCAACGACGTCGCCGTCGCCACCGCCGGCGCCTCCGGCAACTTCGAGCTCAACGTCATGCTCCCGGTCCTCGCCAAGAACGTCCTGGAGTCCGTCCGGCTGCTGGCCAATGCCTCCCGGCTGCTCGCCGACCGCACCGTGGACGGGATCGTCGCCCACCGGGAGCGCGCCCGTGAGTACGCCGAGTCCTCCCCTTCCGTCGTCACCCCGCTCAACAAGTACATCGGGTACGAGGAGGCGGCGAAGGTCGCCAAGAAGGCGCTGGCCGAGCAGAAGACCATTCGCCAGGTCGTCGTCGAGAGCGGGTACGTCGAGCGCGGACAGCTCACGGCCGAACAGCTCGACGAGGCGCTGGACGTCCTGCGGATGACACGCCCGTGACGCGACCGCGGTGCGGCCGTGACGCCTCGACACCTTCCGTCCGGGCCGTCCGGGCCGTCCGGGCCGTCCGGGCCGTCCGTGCGTGCGCTCATGACGCCCTCGGCGGCATCAGGTGCCCCGGGCACCTAAAATCTGCACATGGCAGACGACGGAGCGACCACACGCGCGATCACCCGCGCGGCCACGGGCGGTGCGGCGGCCCACTGGGCCCCGGGCAGCCGGATCCTGTGGCGGTACCGGGAGAACGGCGGCGCGCGCTTCCACATCGTGCGCCCCGTCACCGTCGTACGGGACGACCCGGACCTGCTCGCCGTATGGCTGGCGCCCGGCACCGAGTGTGTCAGGCCCGTGCTCGCCGACGGCACCCCCGTGCACCTGGAGCCGCTCGCGTCGCGCTACACCAAGCCGCGGACCGTGCGGCGCGACCGCTGGTCCGGCACCGGTGTGCTGAAGCTGGCCCGGCCGGGCGATGCCTGGTCGGTGTGGCTGTTCTGGGAGCCGGGCTGGCGGTTCAAGAACTGGTACGTCAACCTGGAGGAGCCGCTCGCCCGCTGGGCGGGCGGAGTCGACTCCGAGGATCACTTTCTGGACATCTCCGTGCACCCGGACCGCAGTTGGCACTGGCGTGACGAGGACGAGTTCGCGCAGGCGCAGCGCGACGGGCTGGTGGACGCCGAGCTCGCCGGGCGGGTCGAGGCCGCCGGCCGGGACGCGGTGGAGGCGATCCGCGCCTGGCGGTCCCCGTTCTGCGAGTCCTGGCAGCAGTGGCGCCCGGATCCCGCCTGGGCGGTACCGTCACTCCCGGACGACTGGGACCATACGCCCGTACACATGGCCTCATGAGGTCCTTGATGTGCCCCCGGGCAGGAAACGTAGGATCGTCCTCCGCAACAATCGGAATGATCGGAACGATCGAACGAGGCTCAGGAGCAACTCCCGGACCGCAGGCCGGGTCTGACCGGACGTCACCGAGGGGCGGCAGGACGTGAGCGAGGGGTACGACGGCAACACCCGTGCGGGCCACGAACGGTTCGCCGGTGGCACAGGAACAGCCTCTGACCACGCCGGAAATCCGTTCCTGGGGCATGTATTCCGGGTATCGGGTCTTCGGCGGGACGAACTGCGCGCCCGGCGCGCGGCCCCGGACGGATGGATTCGACACGCGTGACGGAGCAGCCGACCTCCTTCGAACGCCCCCAGACGGGCGCCGACCCCACGGACGCCCGTGGGGCACTCCTGCGTTCCCCGACCGTCTCGGGGGCCTCGGCGTTACCGCAACAGTCCCGTGCCGCCGCCGACGACACCTCGCGTCCGGCCGGTGCCGCGCGCGCCTCCGGCTCCGAGCACTCCCAGTCCGCGTCCGCCGAGTCCGGCGCCCACCGTCCGCGTCCCGCGCCGGAGGGCATCCCGGCCCAGCCCGACGCGGCGGCGAGGGCCGCGGAGGCGACGGCCGTGGGGCCCATGACACCTGAGACCAGGACAGCCGAGACCGTGACAACCGTGACAGCCGAGGCGGAGTCCGCCGGAGGCGGGGCGACCGGCGGCGGGACCGGCGGCGGAAACACGGACCGCGGGGCCGGCGACGGCGAGTCCCCCGGCGGCATCGCGTCCGCCCGCACGGGTACCGGGCCGCCCCCGGCGTCGGGCGCGCCCGACGGCCAGGACCGCAGAGCCCGGCGCGGCTTGCCTCCCGACGGCAAGGAGCGCCGTACCGGCCGAGGGCTGCCACCCGGGCGGCCGTTGCCCATGCGGCGGGACGGGGACCGGCTGCGGTTCGTGGGGGCGGCCACGCGGCGGATCGCGCGCGGCATGGACCTCGACGAGATCGTCATGGGCCTGTGCCGGGCCACCGTGCCGACCTTCTCCGACGCGATCCTCGTCTATCTGCGCGAACCGCTGCCGGTGGGCGACGAGCGGCCCGTGGGCCCGCTCGTGCTGCGGCTGCGCCGTACCGACCGGATCCCGGCGGAGCGCGACACCGACGGCGTGTACGTGCCGCCGCCGGTGCCGGAGCAGCCGGCGGAGCTGTCGGTGGTGACCAACGAGCTGTGCGAGGTGCGGCCGGGCAGCGCGCTGGGCGAGGTGCTGCGGGGCGTACGGCCGGTGTTCACGGACACCGCCGCCGCTCAGGTGGCCCTCGCCGAACTCCTCGGTGAGGGATCCGAGTTGGCGGTGCCCGGTGGACAGCGCGCCATCCTCGCCCCGCTGCGCGGCCGACGCCGTGTCATCGGTGCCGCGCTGTTCCTGCGCCGCCCGGACCGTCAGGCGTTCGAGCCCGAGGACCTGCTGGTCGCCGCCCAGCTCGCCACGCACAGCGCGCTGGGCATCGACAAGGCGGTGCTGTACGGCCGTGAGGCGTACATCGCCGACGAGCTGCAGCGCACGATGCTGCCCGAGACGCTGCCCCACCCCACGGGCGTACGGCTGGCCTCGCGCTACCTGCCCGCCGCGGAGACCGCGCGGGTGGGCGGCGACTGGTACGACGCGATCCCGCTGCCCGGCAACCGGGTCGCCCTCGTCGTCGGTGACGTCATGGGTCACTCCATGACCTCGGCCGCGATCATGGGCCAGTTGCGGACCACCGCGCAGACCCTGGCCGGGCTCGACCTGCCGCCGCAGGAGGTGCTGCACCACCTCGACGAGCAGGCGCAGCGCCTGGGCACCGACCGCATGGCGACCTGCATGTACGCCGTCTACGACCCCGTCGCGCACCGCATCACCATCGCCAACGCCGGCCACCCGCCACCCGTGCTGCTGCACCTGGGCGGCCGTTCGGAGGTGCTGCGGGTGCCGTCGGGCGCGCCGATCGGTGTCGGCGGGGTCGACTTCGAGGCCGTGGAACTGGACGCCCCGGCCGGCGCGACCCTGCTCCTCTACACCGACGGCCTGGTCGAGTCGCGCCTGCGGGACGTATGGACGGGCATAGAACAGCTGCGCGAGAGGCTGCAGGCGACCGCGCAGCTCACCGGCCCCGACCATCCGCCGCCCCTGGAAGCCCTGTGCGACGAGGTCCTGGACATGCTCGGCCCGGGCGACCGGGACGACGACATCGCGCTGCTCGCCGCCCGCTTCGACGGCATCGCGCCGAGCGACGTGGCGTACTGGTCCCTGGAACCGGAGGACTCCGCCCCCGGCCGGGCCCGCCGCCTGGCCCGCCAGGCGCTGGACCGCTGGGGCCTGCAGGAGCTCACCGACTCCGTGGAGCTGCTGGTCAGCGAGGTCGTCACCAACGCCGTGCGCTACGCCTCCCGCCCGGTCACCCTCCGTCTGCTGCGCACCGACGTACTGCGCTGCGAGGTCGGCGACGACGTGCCGCAGCTGCCGCGCATGCGCCAGGCCCGCGCCACGGACGAGGGCGGCCGCGGACTGTACCTGGTGAACAAGCTGGCCCGGCGCTGGGGCGCGACCCGGCTGAGCACGGGCAAGGTGGTCTGGTTCGAGCTCAACCACTCGGCCGGGAACGACCAGGCACGCTGACCCCGATATCGGGACGATCAGCACGACTCAGCACGGCTCAGCACGCCGAAGGGGCGCCCGGACGGACCGGGCGCCCCTTCGTGCTGCTCACTGACCGTTGAGGTTGAGCAGGCTGTCGGTGGCGTCGGCCGTCGGTTCCCCGACCGGTGCGCTCTCGCTCGGCGTCTCGGACACCGGCGGGGCACTGGTGGTGGGCGACTCGGACGGGCTCTCGGTCGGCGTCTCGGACACCGGCGGGGCACTGGTGGTGGGCGACTCGGACGGGCTCTCGCTGGGCGACTCGCTGACCGACGGGGTCTGCGAGGGCTGGATCGCGGCGCCCTGCTTGGTGTCCAGTTCGAACTTGCTGGTCTCGCCCATCACGCTGAAGGTGTACTCGGCCCAGATTTGCGCGGGGTAGCCACCACCGTTGATACGGCCGCTGCCCGGGATGAGGCCCGTGGCGCCGCTCAGCGTGGTGTGGGCGTGGGGGGGCTTGGAATCCTCGCCGAACAGGCCCACCGCGGTGACCAGCTTCGGCGTGTAGCCGGCGAACCAGGCGGACTTGTTCTCGTCGGACGTACCCGTCTTGCCCGCGACCTGCTGGCCGCCGCGCCGCGGGTTGTCCCGCACCGAGACCTTGGCCGTACCGTCGTCGACCACGCCGGTCAGCACCGAGGTGACCGTGTCGGCGGCCTGGCGGCTGATGGCCTGGTCGCCGATCGGGTCGGCCATCTTGACCGTACGGTCCCGCTGCGCGGCCGACTTGACGATGGTCGGGGTGACCTTCTTGCCGTGGTTGGCGAGGGTGGCGTAGATCCCGGCCATCTCCAGCGGGCTCGCGCCCATGGAGCCCAGCGTCTGGGCGGGCACCGCCTGCATGCCCTTGGTGTCCATGCCGAGCTTGCCCGCGACGCCCATCACCTGCTCCATGCCCACGTCGACGCCCATCTGCGCGAAGGCGGAGTTGACCGACTGGTTCATGGCCGTCTGGACGGTGACGTCGCCGTAGCTCACGTCGTCCTCGTTGGGCGGGCCGAAGCCGACCTTGGTGCCGTTGTCCACGACCTGGCGTCCGCTGGTGCCGTCGTAGACCGTGTTCGCCGTGATCGGCCGGCCGTCCTGGGTCTTGGCGTCGTGGTCCAGGGCCGCGGCCAGGATCACCGGCTTGAAGGTGGAGGCGGGCTGGTAGTCACGCCGGGTGGCGTTGCTCAGGTAGTGCTTGAAGTAGTCCTCGCCGCCGTACAGGGCGACGATGTGCCCGGTCCTCGCGTCGACGGAGACGGCACCGGCCTGGACGTTCCCGTCGACCTTGCGCTTCTTCGGGTCCAGCTTGCTGGTCAGCTGCGACTCGACCGCCTTCTCCAGTGCGGCCTGCTTCTTCTTGTCGATGTTCAGGATGATGTTCCAGCCCTGGCCCTCGACCGCCCGCTCCGCCTGGGCCTGGGTCAGGCCCTGGTCCTCCATCAGCTGCTGCTCGAGCTGGCGGTTGGCGAGCGCGATCAGGTAGCCCTTCTGGCCCTCCTGCCCGGGAGCGGGCCGGGGTTCCTTGGGGACGGGGAACTTCATGGCCTGCCGCTTGGCGGTGTCCAGCCAGCCCTGCCCGACCATGTTGTCCAGCACGTAGTTCCAGCGCCGCTGCACGAGCTCCTTGCCGTTGTCGCTCGCGACGGCCCAGTCGTACTGGCTGGGGGCCTGCATCAGGGCGGCGAGGTAGGCGCCCTGCTCGACGCTGAGGTCCTTGGCGTCGACGCGGTAGTAGGCCTGCGCGGCGGCCTGGATGCCGTAGGCGCCGCGGCCGTAGTAGCTGGTGTTGATGTACCCGGCGAGGATCTCGTCCTTGTTCATCTTCTGGTCCACCTTCAACGAGATGACCAGTTCCTTCATCTTGCGCGTGACGGTCTGGTCCTGGTTGAGGTAGAAGTTCTTGACGTACTGCTGGGTGATCGTCGATCCGCCCTGCGCACCCTTGCCGGACAGTGTGTTGAGCAGACCGCGCGCGGTGCCCTTCAGGTCGACGCCGTGGTCGGTGTAGAAGGTCTTGTTCTCGGCCGCGACGAAGCAGCGCTGGACGGCCTTGGGCACCTTGGACAGGTCCACCATCTCGCGGTTGACCTTGCCGGTGCGGGCCAGGATCTTGCCGTCGCTGTACTTGTAGACGTTGCTCTGACGCTGCGCGTCGGCGTTGCCCTCGGGTATGTCCACCAGCACGTACAGCACGATGAAGGCGCCCATGCCCAGCAGGCAGGCGCCGAGGAACGTGCCGAGGATCTTCTTCCAGGTGAACAGCCGGCGTACGACGCTCTTCTGCGGCCTGGCGGCCCTGCGTGCCGCGGCCCTGCCGCCGCCGGCGGGGCCGATGCCGGCCGCCGGTGTCCCGGACGAGCCCCTGGGCGCCGCGCGGCGGCCACCACGCTGCCGCGCTCGTCTCTCTTCCGCTCGTCCCATGGGTCCGTCCGCTCCGCTTCCGTCTCGGCAGTCACTCACGTGGGTGCAGGTCAGCTCAGAAAGCTAACACCGACGTCTGTGACGAAGAGCCCCCGATTCGCCCCTTATCGGACGTGAGAATGAGCACCTGCCCCGGAGGAACCGACGCTTCAGGGGGACCGAAGGTTGTCCCGAGGCGATGAAATGCCCTCACCCGGACAGGCAGGAACGATCGCCGGCCGGAGTCATCAGCCACGGGGAGGCGGGGAGTCCTGTCGCCCGTGCAGAACTGGCCGCGGTGTTGGTGTGGCAGGCACGGGACAGCGCGCCTGCCACCTTCGATGCGGACGACTTCCTGGAGTCGTCTCCACCCGGATTGAGGCGGCCGTACGCCACATCGCCATCGAGTACCGCTCCTGGAGACCGAACACGAGTTGCGGATGCTCAGCCGCGCGCCCGGATCGAGTTCCTGCTCCGCCGCGCCCTGGCGGAGGCCGGCCGGCTCACGGGGAACGCGGGCCCCCTGCCCCGCCGCGGCCGCCCGCCCGGCGGCTCCGCCCCCAGGCCCCC
>NZ_QFDQ01000181.1 GCF_003270085.1 Streptomyces triticisoli
GCGGTCCTCCAGCAGGGCGATCTGCTCGGCGTCCTGGCGGCGCTCGGCCAGCTCCATGGCGAGGGCGGCCTGCGCGGCGAAGCTCTTGAGCGTCTCCCGCTCCTGGTCGGAGAAGTCGTCGGCGTCCGTCTCCCGGGCGAGCAGGACGACCCCGCGGACGTGCTCGCCGGAGCCGACGGGAACCGCCACCGCCGGACCCAGCCCGGCGAACCTCGGCGGGCCGGCCGAGACCCGCGGATCGTGGGCGACGTCCCGGCTGCTCACCGGTGCCCCGCCGGCGAACGCCCGCCCCGTGAGGGTGCCTTCCACGGGCAGGACCAGACCGCGGTGCGCCTCCGCCTGCTGCCCGATGGCCAGTTCCACCGTGAGCGTGTCGGTGTTCTCCACGGGTGTGGACATGGCGGCCAGGGCGGCACCGGTGATCTCCCGCGCGCGTTCCGCGATCAGTTTGAGGACCTCCGCGGGGGCGGCGCCCGACATCAGGCTGTGGGTGATCTCCGCGTTCGCCCGCAGCCAGCGCTCCCTCAGCCGGGACTCCTCGTACAGCCGCGCGTTGTCGATGGCGACACCCGCCGCCACCGCGAGCGTGGACAGGAGCGACTCGTCCTCCTCGTCGAACTCGCCCCCGCCCCGCTTCTCGGTCAGGTACAGGTTGCCGAAGACCTGGTCCCGCACCCGGATCGGGACGCCGAGGAAGCTGCTCATCGCGGGGTGGTGGGCCGGGAGGCCGTACGACGAGGGGTGCTCGGCCGGCTTCGCCGTGCGCAGCGGCTCGGGGTTGCGGATCAGCTCGCCCAGGATGCCGTGCCCCTCCGGGAGCGGGCCGATCCGGACGATGACCTCCTCACCGACGCCGACGGTGTGGAACGCCGACAGCCGCCTGCCGTCCGGACCGATCACGCCCAGCGCCGCGTACTCCGCGTCGACCAGGGTCGCGGCGGCCTCCACGATTCGGCGCAGCACCTGCGTCAGCTCCAGCTCCCGGCCGACGGAGAGCACCGCCTCCAGCAGGCTCTGGACCCGGTCCCGGGTCTCGCGGGCGGCGTCCAGGCGTGCCTGCAACTCCTCCAGCAGCTCGTCCAGCCGCAGCTGCGGCAGCCGCACACGGGCCTCCCCGGCCACCCCGGACTCCTCGGAGCTTCCCACCGGTGTTCCTCCAGGCCCCCGCGACGTACCGAAGGCTGTTCCTCCCCTTGTCACAGTAGCGGTGCGGCACAGGGGCGGCAGGTCATCCCGTCGCCGTCCGGCCGCCCTCCGCGTCTCCGGCGGCGTCCCTCTCCCGGAGGCGGCGCTCGCGTGCCTTCCGTACGGTGACGGCGGCACGGTCGATCAGTTCGGGGAGGGCCGCGCGCACCGGTTCGCTCAGGCCCGGGCCGAGTCCGACGTCCGACGCCTCGACGGCGTGCACCACGAGTTCCCGCGGGAGCCGGTCCAGGGCTTCCGCCAGGGCGAAGCACTCCCCCAGGCCGAGGGCGTGGGTGCTCGCCGAACCGCCCGCGGCCGCCTCGGCGGCCGACAGGGTGTGCAGCCGGCCGGGCCGGGCCGGCCGGCCGCGGACGGCCTCCACCACGACCACGGTGTCGGCGCCGTGCCACAGATCGAGCATCCGGCCGGGCTCGCCGTCGCTGACCGCCAGTACGGTGTCGCCGGGAACGCGGTCGCGCAGTGCTTCCACCACCGCCGGTCCGGCGCCGTCGTCGCGGCGGAAGACGTTGCCCACACCGATCACGACGGTCCGGCCGGTCATGTGTGCTCCACGGTCAGGTCGAGGAAGTGGGCGGAGCAGGAGATGCACGGGTCGTGGTTGCGGATGGCCCGCTCGCACAGGGTCGCGAGCTCCTCGTCGCCGGCGGCGGGGCCCGGACGGTCCAGGCGTGACTGGACGGCCCGGCGCACGTCCTCCTCGATGGCCGACTGGTTCTGGGCCGTGGGCGGGATGATGCGGGCCGCGGAGAGCGTGCCGTCCTCGGCCAGGGCGTAGCGGTGGTAGAGCAGTCCGCGCGGTGCCTCGGTGGCGCCGGTGCCGACCGCCTTCCGCGGCCGGACGTCGACGGCCGCCCGGGGCGGTGGCTCGTAGGCGTCGATGATCCGCAGGGCTTCCTCGAGGGCGTGCACCACTTCCACGGCGCGTACGACGATGCTGCGGAACGGGTTGCGGCAGACGGTGCCGGCGGCCGGGTCGCCGAGTCCGGCCTCGCGCGCGGCCCCGGCCGCCGTGGGGTGCAGCCAACGTCCGCTGATCGCGAAGCGGGCCAGTGCGCCGGTCAGGTGGCGGCGCCCGTCGAGGATGGCGGTCAGGGCCGTGGAGTGCGGTACCTGTTCTTCGTGCACGTGCTGCTCGAAGTCGGTCACGGGGAACTCACGGAGTGCGGGGCCCGGCTCGGCGTCACTGTCGTCGGGGGCCGCCATGGCCGTGGGTGTTCCGGAATCGATGGCGTAGCGACCCGGATCGCGCAGTGCGAGCAGGTCGTGGCCGCACACGGCGTCGGGGAAGTCGAATCCGGCCACCCAGCGCACGGTCTCCAGCGCGTCCTCGCGGACCTGCCGGAGCCGTTCGGCCAGTGGACGCAGTTCCTGGGGGGCCGGCGTCCGGTAGAAGCCGCCGACGCGGACGTTGACCGGGTGGATGGGACGGCCGCCCAGCTGTTCCAGGATCGCGTTGCCGGCCTGCTTGATCCTCAGGCCGCGCTCGACGGCCGCGCGGTCCTCGCGGGCGAGTTCGACCGCGCTCGGGTGGCCGAGGAAGTCGGGGGCGTGCAGCAGGTGGATGTGCAGGGTGTGGCTCTCGATCCACTCGCCGCAGTACAGCAGCCGGCGCAGCTGGGCGAGGGGGCCGTCCACGGTGACGGCGCAGGCGTTCTCGATCGCCCGGCAGGCGCTCATCTGGTAGGCGACCGGGCAGATGCCGCAGATCCGTGCGGTGATGTCCGGTGGTTCGGTGTGTCCCCGGCCGACGAGGAACGCCTCGAAGAACCGTGGGGGTTCGTAGATACGCAGCCGCGCCTCGGCGACCGTGCCGTCGTGGACGCGCAGGTGGAGGGCGCCTTCGCCCTCCACGCGGGCCAGTGCGTCCAGCCGCAGTACGCGGGATCCGCGATGGCTCATACGGGCCCTTCCGGGGTGGTGTCCGTCCTGCCCGTCCTGTCCTGGGGGCAGTCCTGTGCCTCGGCCGTGAGGTCGGGTACGGGGGCATACTCCGGCGCGGCGGCGTTGAAGGTGCGGAAGACACGCAGGACGTCGCGCTCGCTCATCCCGTCGTGGCGCAGTTGTCCGACCATGGAGCGCAGGTTGGGGCCCTCGCTCGGCCCGAAGCAGCCGTAGCAGCCGCGTCCGTACGCCGGGCAGATGGCGCCGCACCCGGCGTGGGTGACCGGGCCCAGGCAGGGTGTGCCGTGGGCCACGGTGATGCAGGTGGTGCCGCGCCTCTTGCACTCGAAGCACACACTGTGGCCGGAGATGTTGGGTTTGCGTCCGGCCAGGTGGGCGGTGATGACCTCGAGGAGCTGGCGGCGGTCGATGGGGCAGCCCCGCAGTTCGAAGTCGACCGGTACGTGTGCCGAGATCGGGGTCGAGGTCCGAAGCGTGGAGATGTACTCCGGGCGGGCGTAGACCGCGGCCCGGAACTCGGCGACGTCCCCGAAGTTGCGCAGCGCCTGGATGCCGCCCGCGGTGGCGCAGGCTCCGATGGTCACCAGGCGCCGGGAGACACGCCGGATGTGCCGGATCCGCTCGGCGTCCTCGGGCGTGGTGACGGATCCCTCGACCAGGGAGAGGTCGTAGGGGCCCCGGCCGGTCAGGTCCGCGCGCTCCCCGTCGGGGCCCTCGGCGGAGGACATCTCCAGGAAGTGCTCGACGCGTACCCGGTCGGTGAGGGCGAGCAGTTCGTCCTCGCAGTCGAGCAGGGTCAGCTGGCAGCCGTCGCAGGAGGCGAACTTCCACACGGCGAGCGTCGGCCGGGGGTCGGTGTCCGGTCCGGTGTTCGTGTTCGTGTCCATCTCACAACTCCCGTACGGTGAGCAGTGGTTCGGCGCGGTCGTAGCCGATGACCGGGCCGTCGCGGCACAGCAGGAGCGGGCCGAGCTGGCAGTGGCCGCAGTGGCCGGTGGCGCAGCGCATGTTGCGTTCCAGCGACACCTGGACGCGGTGTGCGGGGACGCCCCGGCCGGTCAGGGCGCGCGCGGTGTGGCGGATCATCACCTCGGGTCCGCACACCAGCGCGCAGGTACGGTCCGGCCGGAGGTCGATCCGGTCCAGGAGGGCGGTGACGACCCCCACCGCACCGTGCCAGCCGGGGCCGGGGCGGTCGACGGTCACGCCCACCGCGGCCGGGCCGCGCCAGTCGTCGATCTCTTTCCGGTGGATCAGGTCGTCGGGGGTGCGGGCGCCCACCAGGACGCCGAGCCGGCCGTACGCCGCGGGCCGGTCCAGGACCGTGTGCACCACCGGCCGCAGCGGGGCCAGCCCGATGCCGCCGGCGATCACCAGCACATCGTGGCCGGCCACCGCGTCCAGGTCCCATCCGGTGCCGTACGGGCCGCGAAGTCCCACGGTGTCCCCCTCGCGCAGCCGGTACAGCGCCGTGGAGGTCGCGCCCACCGCGCGCACGGTGTGCACCAGCCCCCCGTGCCGGCCGCGCAGAGCGCTGACCGAGACGGGCACCTCGCCGACTCCGAAGGCGTAGACCATCGCGAACTGGCCGGGCGAGAACGGCGGAAGTTCCCGCCCGGCCGGCACCAGCTCGACCGAGCGGGTGTCGGCCGTCTCCGGCTCCGTGGCGGCGACCCGGTACGGCAGCGGAGGCGTCACCGTGCTCATGCCGGACGGCTTCCGTACGGCGCGTACAGGTCCAGCAGCCTGATGCGGGTGGCCTGCAGGCGTTCGGCGACGACCTCGGTGAAGCGGCGCATCAGGGCGTAGCCGAGTGCGGGGTCGGCCGCGCACAGGTCGAGGACGGGGCCGGCGGGGAACTCCGTCGCCCGGGCCGCGGTCGTCGTCCGGGCCCCCAGGTTCCAGCGGTACGGCGGGGCGATCCACGACCAGCCCAGCATCTGGCCCGGGCCGAGCGTCTCCACCACGGGTGCCGGGTGCCGGCCGGGGACGTGGATGTCGAGGTCGACCTCGCCGGCGCGCAGCAGCCAGAAGCGGTCGGCTTTCCCGCCCTCGTCGAACAGTCTCGTGCCGGCCGGGAACGAGACGTCCAGCCCGATGGCCAGCAGCCGTTCACTCTGTGCGGCCGACAGGAGGTCCAGGGGCGTCGGCAGGCCGGTCACGAGGCATCCTCCGGTGGCCGGGACCGGGTCCAGTCGTGCAGGGCGGCGGCCTCCTCGGTGATGTCGATGGCGACCGGGCACCACACGATGCAGCGACCGCAGCCCACACAGCCGGAGGAGCCGAACTGGTCGTACCAGGTGCCGAGTTTGTGGGTCATCCACTGCCGGTAGCGGCTGCGTGTGGAGGCGCGGACCGGGCCGCCGTGCAGATGGGAGAAGTCGAGGTCGAAGCACGAGTCCCACAGCCGCCACCGTTCCGCGTGGTCACCGGTCAGGTCGGTGACGTCCTCGGTGGTGGTGCAGAAGCACGTGGGACACACCATGGTGCAGTTGCCGCAGGTCAGACAGCGTCCGGCGACGTCGTCCCAGCGGGGGGCGTCCAGTGTGCCGGCCATCAGTTCCCGCAGGTCGGCCTCGGGCATGGTCCGTCCCATGCGCTCCGCGGCGGCGGTGACGCCGGCGCGCGCCGCCTCCCGGGTGGCGGAGTCCGCGGGGTGGGCCGGAAGTTCCGCGAGGACCTCGGCGCCCTCCCGGCTGCCGCTGCGGATCCAGAAGCGGTGACCGTCGTCGTCGACCACCTCGGTCAGCACCAGGTCGTAGCCGGGGCCGGCCGCGGGCCCCGTGCCCATCGAGACGCAGAAACAGGTGCCGCCGGGCTCGGTGCACTCCACCGCCACCAGGAACGCTCCCGAGCGGCGCCCCTGGTAGACGGGGTCGCGGTGCGGCCCTCCGGTGAGGACCCGGTCCTGGATCGCGACGGCCCGCAGGTCGCAGGAGCGCACCCCGAGGAACGCGTACCGGGGAGGCGGGGACGGGTCGGCGGTGAACACCGTCTCCTCGCCCACGCGGTCGGCGGACCACTGCCGTACTCGCGACGGGTGCAGGAACGTCTTCCACGACTGGGGTCCCGCCGCGTTGGCGAAGGCGGCGCCGTCCGGCCGCCGGCGCAGCCGGTACTGTCCGGCCTGAAGCTCCACACCCCATCCGTAGGGCAGCTGGTCGGCCGACTCCAGCTCCGCCAGGACGATCGCGCCGTCCCGCACGGTGGGGCCGACCACGGTGTATCCGCGTCCGGTCAGGGCGCCCACCAGGGCGGCCATCCCGTCCTTGCCCATCACTTTCTCCTCGGACGCGGCGGGCGCCGGGGTGTTCACGTCGGTGTCCGTGTGCATGGTCTCTCCTTCCGCACCGCGAAAGACGGGTACGGCTCGTCGTTGTCCGGGGGACGGTGTCCACTCGTCGGTGTCCGGGGGACGGCGTCAGGCGACGGTCAGGTGGTTGTTCACCTCGACCACGTCGTCGATGTCCTCCACCTCCGCCACCAGCCTGGCCATCGCGGCCTGCGACATCCGGCCCGTCAGGTCCACCACCCCGTCGCGCACCGTGACGGCGACGGTGGCGCGGTCGGCCGGGGAGCAGAAGGCGTGGATCTTCGCCTCGATCTCCTTGCGGATCCCCTCGTCGTCCCTGATCAGCGCCTGCAGCAGTGCGTTGCGGCGTACGACGCCGACCAGACGGCCGTCGTGGTCGGTGACCGGGATCCGCTTCAGCCGCGACAGCGCCGCGAGCCAGGCCGCCTCCGCGGCGGTCGCCCCCGGCAGTACGGTGATCGCGGGGCTGGTCATCAGGTCCGCCGCCGTCTCGGCCCGGGCCTTCTCGTGGAGCCTGCGCCCCCGCAGCCTGCCGAGGTGGCCGGGGCGGCGGCCGGATGCCTCGAAGGCGACCTTCGCCAGCAGATCGGACTCGGACACCATTCCGACCACCCGGTCGTCGGCGTCGACCACGGGAACCGCGCCGACGTGTTCTCGCGCCAGCAGGCGTGCGATGTCCCGGCAGGGCAGGTCGTCCCGCATGGACACGGCGGGCACGTCCATCACGTCCCGCACCAGCGGAGCCTCGGGCTCGGTGTGCTGCGGCGGCCGCTCCCCGAGGGGCCCGCCGGCCTCCCGGGGAGCCTCCTCCGGGCCCGTGCGCGTGGTCGGGGCGGGCGTGGCCTGCGGCTCGACGCCCGCGTGCCTGGCCGACACCGTGGCGACGGCGCCCAGGTACCGCAGCAGCTGCTCCTGCCTCGCTTCCTCGCGGGGACTCCAGGTGTGCGACGGCACGGTGTGACGGGCCTCGGCACCCGCGGAGTAGTTCTCGCGCTGGTTCATGGCAACCTCCGGACTCCTCGGGCTGTCCACTCCCAGTCTCGCGCTCCACCTCCCCGGGCCAAGAGCCGAACGGCCCTGGTGGAGCAGTGCCGTGCCCCATCCGGTGCGGGCTCGCCGGGAAGCGGTGAGACTGGGGAAGGGGCAGACCGACCAGCGGGAGGACCTCGTGATGAGCCTGCGGGACTTCCTCGCCCGGTTCCGCCCCACGGGCACCCCGGGAGCGACCGTCACCGGGGTCCCCGCCGACCGGGCGGCGGAGCGTGCCGCGGAACTGGAGCCGCCGCTCGCCCGTTTGGCGGACGTTCAGCGGGAGGCGGCCCGGATCCGCGCGGCGGCGGACCGTGAGGCCGAGGCCGTGCGGCAGAGCGCGGCCCGGCAGGCGGCCGAGATCGTGACGGCGGCGCGGGCCCGGGTTCCGCAGGTGCGGCAGGAGGCCTCGGTGTCGGTGCGCCGTGCCGCGCGGGGGGAGGTGCGGGAGATCCGCTCGGCCGGGGACCGCGCCGCCTCGCGGGTGCGGGAGCGGGCCCGGGAGCGCATGCCCGCCCTGATCGACCGGGTCGTGGCGGACGCTCTGCGGTTCACGGACCGGGCGGAGGGAGCGCCGTGAGTGCCGGATGGGTCGCGGCGGTGGTCCGGGTCCGTGCGCTGACCGGTCGCTGCCCGGGACGCGCCGGGGCACGCGAGATCGCGGCGAGCACCTCACTCGGCGATGCGCTGCACCGCCTGGCCGGGACACCGTACGGCAGGTACGCGCGGGCGACGGTCACCCTGCCCGAGGCACAGCGGGCGGTCGCCGCCACGCTGTTGTGGCACCTGCGCGTGCTGGCGGGCTGGCTGCCCCGGGGCGGCGCCCGCCTGCTCCGGCCGCTGGTCTCGGGGTTCGAGATCGCCAACGTCGCCTCCCGTCTGCCGGTACGGGGTGACCCCGGTACGGGTCCGGAGGCCGCGACATGGCAGCCGTACCGGCTCGGCGCCCTGGAAACCGCCTGGCGTTCCCTCGAACGCGCCGCGACGCCCGCCGAGCTGCGTGCCGCGCTCGCGGCCTCGCCCTGGGGCGATCCCGGAGCGGAGACACCGTGGGCCCTGATCACCGGCATGCGGATGGCGGCCGCCCGGCGGACCGCCGCGGTCGTACCGTCCGCGCGTCACTGGGCACAGGGGCGCGCCGCCCTGCTGACGGCCCGCGAACGGTTCGTGCAGCAGCGCTCCTTGCCGGCGCCCGTGCGCCGCGACGCCGTGGCCCTGCTGGGGTCGCACGCCGTCGACGCGGCGTCCTTCGCGGACTTCCGCGACAGTCTGCCGTCCACGGCCCGCCGGGTCCTGGAGGACGTCGAGGGACCCGGCGAGCTGTGGCGGGCCGAGGCCCACTGGTGGCGGACGCTCCATCAGGACGGCTCCGCGGCGTTGCGCGACGGCCGCCACGGGTCCCGGACGGTCGTGGGGGCGGTCGCGGTGCTGTCCGTGGACGCCTGGCGGGTACGGGCCGCCCTGGAGTCGGCGGCCCGGGGCGGACGTCCGCTGGAGGAATGGGATGCCCTGGTCTGAGGTGCTGACGCCGGTTCGGATGCGGCGCGTGGCAGTGGTCGTCCCGCACCTGGCGCTGCGGGACACGCTGGTACGGATCGCCGAGGCGGGCTGCGTCGAACTGGACCGGGTGGAGGAGGCGGCCCCGGGTGCGGCGGCCCGGCGGCTGCAACGGCTGCAGGCTCGCCCCGGAACTCCGGCGACCGCTCCCGTCGGCACGGCGGTCCCCGCCCGTGAGGACGCCTCCCTGGCCCTTGCCGCCCCCGACCTGGACGAGCTCGAACAACACCGGGATCTCAGCCTGCTCGCAGGGGAGGCACAGCTGGAGGAGCGCGCTCGGGGCGCCGTCGTGCGCGGAGAGGTCGCCGCGCTCGCGGGGTGGTGCCCCGCCGCCGAGGTGCCGCGGCTCGCGCGTCGGCTCGCCGCGGCCGGCGGTG
>NZ_QFDQ01000182.1 GCF_003270085.1 Streptomyces triticisoli
GGCGTCGCGGCCCAGCCGGGGAGGGCGGCGCGGGCGGCGCGCACGGCCGCGTCCACGTCCTCGGCGGTGCCCGCCGGCACGGTGGCGACGACCTGCTCGTCGGCCGGGTTCACCACCTCGATGGCGTCCCGGCCCGCGGCGGGGCGCCAGGCGCCGTCGATGTACATGTCGTCGTGTGCCTTCATCGTGCTCCTCCGGGGCGGGGTGCGTCGTACGCGTCACAACCTACCGACAGCCCCATAAACTAGCGCCGATAGTTTTCGGTCGCCAGACGCCCCGCGGCCGGGGTGTTTCACTCCTCCAGGTCCGGCAGGCGGTCCGGGGCCGGGCAGATGCGCTCGCCGTGCTGGTCGAAGACGAACAGGCGGGCGAGGTCGACGAGGAGCGGCACCTGCATGCCGTGCTGGAGCCGGATGTCCGGAGTGGTGCGCACGACCAGGTCGCCGGGCAGGCGCGACTCCGGCGCGGCGACGGCTCCCGGTCCGGTGTCGGCGGGGTGTTCCAGCATCACCACCGGCCCCGCGCGCAGGGCGTCCGCCCGCTCCTTCAGCCGGGTCAGGACCGTGCCCTCGCGCCGGCGCCGCCGGACCGGCCGGCGGGCGGGACGCGGGGCCTCCAGGTCCGGCACGACGGCGGGGCGCGAGCCGGTGTTGAAGTGGACCAGGACCTCGTGCCCCTGGAACTCCATGTGCTCCACCAGCCCGGTGAGCACCACCTCGCCGGGCCGGGCCGCGGCGGGCTCGGCTATGCGTACGGCCTCCGAGCGCAGGCCCACGATCACCTCGCGACCCTGCTGCACCCGCAGCAACTGGTGGTCCAGGGAAAGGGGTTCGGGCAGGCGCAGGAACTGCTTGCCCAGGCTGATGGTCATGGCGCCGTCGAGCGGGGCGCGCACCAGGCCGCGCAGCAGGTTGATGCGCGGGGTGCCGATGAAGGCGGCGACGAAGACGTTGCGGGGCAGCGCGTACACCGCGCGCGGGGTGTCGACCTGCTGCAGGACCCCGCCGCGCAGGACGGCGACCCGGTCGCCCAGGGACATGGCCTCGGCCTGGTCATGGGTGACGTAGACCGTGGTGACGCCCAACTCCCGGGTGAGCTTGGATATTTCGGCGCGCAGGTGGTTGCGGAGCTTGGCGTCGAGGTTGGACAGCGGCTCGTCCATCAGGAAGGCGGAGGGGTGGCGGGCGATCGCACGGCCCATGGCGACGCGCTGGCGTTCGCCGCCGGAGAGCTGGCTGGGGAAGCGGTCGAGCAGGTCCTCGATGCCCAGCATCCGGGCGGTGGCGTCGACGCGGCGGCCGGGGTCCGCGCCGGGCGACTCGATGCGCAGCGGAAAGCCGATGTTGTCGCGACCGGTCATGTTCGGGTAGAGCGCGAAGTTCTGGAAGACCATCGCCATGTCCCGGCCGGAGGGCGGCAGGTCGTTGCCGTACTCGCCGTCGAGCAGCAACTGCCCCTCGGTGATCTCCTCCAGCCCGGCGATCATCCTGAGCACGGTGGACTTGCCGCAGCCGGAGGGCCCGAGCAGCACCAGGAACTCGCCGGGCGAGATGTCCAGCGAGAGGCGGTCCACCACGCGGACGCCCTTGAGGTAGGTCTTGCTCACGTCGTGCAGAGAGATGGCGCGTGTCATGAAACATGCCCCCGGGACTCACCAGAGCACTGAGGCTCCGCGGGTCGAACGCCCCGTGCGGGTCGTACGGGGCGTATGAGTCACGGAAGTTAACGGATTGTGTGCGCCCGGGGGAAGGGACCGGGCAGGATCGGGCGCCGGTGGTCCGCCGGGCGGGAAGGCGGACGATCGCGTTCAGGGGCGGGCGCCCGCCTCGTGCCGGTCACGCCGGGGGTCACTTCGTCGACGTCAGGTGGGCGAAGACGACGACATTGCTGGAGTAGCCGGTCCTGTGGGTGTAGAGGCCGCCGCAGGTGATCACCCGGAGTTCGGGGCGGCGGGCGGTGCCGTACACCTCCTTGTCGGGGAAGCGGTCCCTGTCGAAGACCCGTACCTTGTCCACGGTGTAGACGGCGGTACGTCCGTCCGCGCGCCGCACCTCGATGTGCCGGCCCGGCTCGACCTGGCCGAGTGCGGCGAAGACGGCGGCGCCCGCCCTGGTGTCGCGGTGCCCGACCGCGACGGCCGTGCCGGACTCCCCGGGTGCGGGTCCGTCCTCGTACCAGCCGACGAGCCCGGGTTTGTCGGCCGGTGGCGTCCCCAGTTGCCGGTCGGCGTCGAGGCCGACCCCGATGACGGGTGCGGTGATGCCGAGGGAGGGGATGCGCAGGGTGGTCGCGCGGGACCTGGGCAGCGGCGCGGGCGGGGACGAGGGCGGGGACGGGGACGAGGGCGGGAGTGAGGGCGGCGCGGTGGGGCGTGGGGAGGCGGATCGGCCGCTGTGCGGGCCGCTGCCTGCCGAAGAGCCACCGTCCGGTCCGCCGCCTCCCGGACCGCCGCCCCCCGGACCGCCGCCTCCCCGTGAGTCGTCGTCCGTCCCGTTGCCGTCCGCGTCGGGCGGGGCCGGGGAAGCCGGCGCCAGGGCGGCCGGTCCGGCGGCCCGGTCCGGCTCGGCGCGCTCGTGCGCTCCTCCGCACCGGGTCCCTGCCGTCACCAGGACGACCGCGAGCACGGCCGTCCTGGTGAGGCGGTAGGCGCGGCTCCGGTACCAGGGCCTGCGTCCGCGCCTACGCGACACTGTGGGGGCGTCGCCGGACCAGCCGGAAGTACGCCGCCCCGCCGACCACGGCCAGGCCCACGGCCGCGGCGCCGGCCAGCGGTGAGAAGGCGGCGACCCTCGAAGCCAGGCCTCCGGCGCCCGCCTGGACGGCGCCCTTCGGGCCCCCGCCGCTGTCGCGGCCCGCGGCGGCCCCGCCACGGTGATCCCCGTCGCCGCGGCCCGGGTCCTCGATCTGGTGACCGCCCGGACCCGGGGCTCCCTCGCGCCGGTCGTGGTCGTCACGGCAGTTGATGCGGAAGAGCTTCTCCTTGCGGATGACGTCGGAGGCGGTGGTCACGGACCAGAGGAGCTTGTACTGTCCGTCGGCCAGCACCAGCGGTTCGGTGCGGCCGACCCCGGCGCCGAGGGCGATGGTGCCGCCGGAGGTGAGGCTGTTGGGCAGCGGGGGCTGTGCCTGGATGGTGTAGGGGATGGCGCCGAGGCTGTCGAAGTTGACGGCCTCGAGGTAGAACCGGCACACCACGGGGTCGTCCTTCGGGACTCCGAAAGGCACGCCCACCCGGTGGATCCTGATGTCACCGCCTCCCCCCTGAGCCACGGCGACGGGCGCCGCCAGCCATGTGGCACCCACCGCGGTCAGGGCCGTCAGGGCGGCGGTGGCGCCGGTGCGGGAGCCGAAGGTGCGTGGGAGTGTCAGGGTGGGCATGCGCATTCCTCCGAGTCAGCCGATTTTCATACAAATCGCTTTTCTAACTGACTCTCTTTCACATCCGCCCGCCCGATGCCGTGACCCTCGCCCGACGCGCCGCCGGACATCGCCCGACCGGCCCAACAGCGGGACCGGGTCCGGTGTCCCTCAGTCCAGCACCCGCCCCAGATACGCCCGCAGCATCACCCGCGTCTCCTCGATGATCCGCTCGTCACCCCGCGGTTCGACGCGGAAGGCGAGATGGACGAGGGTGTCGGCGGTCTCGACGGCTACCAGGAAGGTGCGGCGCAGGTCGTCGTCGGGTGCGCGGTCCAGGTAGCCGGAGAGCAGGTCGGTGAGGCGGTCGGCGACGCGGCGGTTGGGCTCGGCGCAGCCGGCGCCGACGGGTATCTGGTTGCCGAAGTCGACCAGGGAGAAGCCGGGGGCGGTCCGCTTCATCTCCAGGTACTCCTCGAGCACGGCGTCCATGGCGACACGCCAGCCGCCGCCCCCGGCCTCCTTCAGACGCTCCGTGACGCGCTCCGTGAAGCGCTCGAGGTTGCGCTGGGCGAGCGCGTCGGCCATCGCGCGCTTGTTGCCGAAGAACCGGTAGACGGAACCGATGGGCACACCGGCCCGCAGAGCGACGGCACGCGTGGTCAGCGCGTCGTAGCCGACCTCGTCGAGGAGGTCGGCGCAGGCGTCGAGAATCCTGGTCAGCCGTTCGGCACTGCGCCGCTGCACGGGTGCACGGCGGAGCGGAGTCGCGTGAGGCACGGCTTCATCATGCCTGCCCCCGGCGATCGGGTGAAGCTCGCCTTCCAGTTGAGCGGACGGCGGGGCAGCACCCCACTCCACGCTCACCACCTGCCATACCGGGGTTCCGGCCCTCGGGTGCGGCAGGCGTCGAGGCCGGCTCGGGTGGCTCCGAGGGGGAGGCCGTGATGTCGGCCGTGCTCTGGACCGGTTCGCCGGCGGTCGCCCAGACCGTGTCGTCGTCGGCGTGGAGGCGGGCGGTGACGTGGTGGGTGCCGTGGGGGACCAGGTCGGCGGACAGGCGGTACGCGGGGGTGCGCAGGCGGGTCACCGGCCGGCCGTCCACCAGCAGGTGGGCGACGCCGCGGCCGGGTGCCGCCCGGGGCTCGGTGCCGGGCGGCGAGAAGCGGAAGCGGTGGACGGTCAGCCGTACGTCCCAGTTGCCGCCGGCCTCCGGCCGGACCTCGACGCCGACCCCGGGGGCGCTCCTCTCGTCCACCTCGCGGTAGCGCCGCCCCTCCTCGTCGGTGCGGTCGAGGAGCCTGCCCACGGACTCGGCCGGCTCCCGCGCCGCACCCCCGTGCCCACCCTCCGGTCCGCAGCCCGCCGGCCCGGCCGACAGCACGGCACAGACCGCGAGCACAGCGAGTGGTCCCCGCGTCCACGACAGCATGACGGGGAGCGTAGAGCAGCGGCACGACCCGCCGGATCCCCCTGAAGTCTGGTTCCGCCCCTCCCCCGTGGGTATCCGCCCCTCCCCCGGGAGTAGGGGGCTTGCGCCCGGGAAACCGCAATCCTACGGTGTCCCATAGGAATCAGGTTGCAAGGGAGCGATCATGAGCGGGGACGACGCACGCAAGGCCGCCGAGGGGCTGGCCCACCTCTCCGGTTTCGGCAACGAGCACAGCTCGGAGGCGGTTCCGGGGGCGCTGCCCGAGGGCCGCAACTCCCCGCAGCGTGCCCCCCTCGGACTGTACGCCGAGCAGCTCAGCGGTACGGCGTTCACCGAGCCCCGCGCCCACAACCGCCGCTCGTGGCTGTACCGCATCCGCCCCTCGGCCGCCCACCCGGCGTTCACCCGCACCGACAACGGCGCACTCCGCACGGCGCCGTTCACCGAGACCGCGCCCGACCCGAACCGGCTGCGCTGGAACCCGCTGCCCGACCCCTCCCCCGGCACGGACTTCCTGGCCGGCCTGTGGACCCTCGGCGGCAACGGCGACGCCACCCAGCGCACCGGCATGGCCGTGCACCTGTACCACGCCGACTCCTCGATGGAGCGCGTCTTCAGCGACGCGGACGGCGAGCTGCTGATCGTGCCGGAGCGCGGCGGGCTGCTGCTGCGCACGGAGTTCGGGCTGCTGCACGCCGAGCCGGGGCATGTGGCGCTCATCCCGCGCGGGGTGCGCTTCCGCGTCGAGCTGCTGGACGCCACCGCCCGGGGCTACGTCTGCGAGAACTACGGCGCCCCCTTCCGCCTCCCCGACCTCGGCCCCATCGGCGCCAACGGCCTCGCCAACGCACGGGACTTCATGGCACCCGTCGCCGCGTACGAGGACGTGGAGGGCCCGGTGGAGGTGGTGAACAAGTTCTGCGGCAACCTGTGGACCGCCACCTACGACCACTCCCCGCTCGACGTCGTCGCCTGGCACGGCAACCATGTGCCGTACGTCTACGACCTGCGCCGTTTCAACGTCATCGGCACGATCTCGTACGACCACCCGGACCCGTCGATCTTCACGGTGCTGACCTCGCCCTCCGACACCCCGGGCCTGGCCGGCATCGACTTCGTCGTGTTCGCGCCGCGCTGGCTGGTGGGCGAGGACACCTTCCGGCCGCCGTACTTCCACCGGAACGTGATGAGCGAGTACATGGGCCTGATCGAGGGCGCCTACGACGCGAAGACGGCCGGAGAGGGCGGTTTCGTGCCCGGCGGCGGCTCGCTGCACAACATGATGTCGGCGCACGGCCCGGACCGGGAGACCTTCGACCGGGCGAGCTCGGCGGAGCTGAAGCCACAGAAGGTCGACGACGGGCTGGCGTTCATGTTCGAGACCCGCTGGCCGGTGACGCTCACGCCGCACGCGGCGCGCGCCGAGCACCTGCAACAGCGCTACGACGACGTGTGGCAGGGCCTGGAGCGGCACTTCCGCCCCTTGCCCTGACCGATTCCCCACCGGTACGGATGGCCCGTGACCTCCTTCGCCCCGGATTCGATCGTCCTGAACCGCAAGCTGCCGCTGTGGTACCAGGTGTCCCAGTCGCTGCGCGCCTCGATCCTCGGCCGCTCGCCCCGGGACCCGCTGCGCCTGCCCACCGAGGAACAGCTCGCCGGGCACTACGGCGTGAGTGTGCTGACCATGCGGCAGGCGCTGAAGGAGCTGGAGGACGAGGGGCTGATCACCCGGCACCGGCGGCGCGGCACGTTCATCGAGCCGGACGCTCGACGGGGCGCCCCGGTCCGGCTGCTCGGCTCGGTGGACGCGATCGTGGCCCAGCAGTCCGGCATGACCACCGAGCTGCTGGACCACGGCACGGCGCCCGTACCCGCCGAACTCGCCGAGTTCTTCCCGGACGCGGGCGAGGTGGCGACGTACCACCGGCTGCGCAGCGACGAGAAGACCGGTGAGCCGACCAACCACGCCCGCAACTACGTCCGTCCGGAGCTGGCCCGGCGCATAGCCGTGGACGACCTGCTGCGGTGGCCGATGACCAAGGTGCTGCGGGACGTGGCCGGCGCGGACATCAGCCGGATCACGGACACGGTGGAGGCACGGCTGGCCGACCCGGAGACGGCACGGCTGCTCGACGTCCCGCTGCTCAGCCCGATCCTGCACTACACGGGGATCACCTACGACGCGGCGGGGCGGCCGCTGGACGTGGCGGTCATCCACTACCGCGGGGACCGCTTCTCCTTCACGGTCTCCCTGGACGCCACCTGAACCGGCCGCCCGGAACAGGTCGTACAGGTCGTACGATGCCGGGCGTGACGCACGACGACGCTGTGCCGCTGGCCGACCTCATGCCGTGGTCCGTCGCACCGCCACGGCTCGGGCGGGGGTGGCCGACGGCGCCCGACGCGGGCTGTCTGAAGGCCCGCTGGGACACCCTGCTGAAGTCCGGAGGGTCCGTCCGTGAGGCCCTGTTCGAGCCGACGCGCTCGCGGACGCCGTACACGGCGGTCGGTCAGCTGCCGGGCCGGACCGGCGGCACCGAGAGGCTGATCCGCGCCTCGGGGCCCTGCCCGGAGCCGGTGCGCGTGCTGGCGGCCCCCTTCGACGAGCAGTGGCTGATCCCCGACCACCGCCTGATCGACGCGGCCCGCCCCGAGCTGTGGCGGGTGGCGGACGCCCGGCAGATCTTCGTGGCCGAGACGGCCGCCGGACCCGGCGCCACGGAACCGCTCCTGCTGGCGACCTCCCTGCTGCCGCTGCTCCGTCCGGGCCGTGTCCGCCCCCTGTACCGCCGCCCGGGGGCGCGGGAGCCGAACCTGGCGCCCGGCCTGCTCGACCACCTGGCCACCCGTCTCGGGCACTCCCCCACCCCGGTGGACGTCCTCGCCTGGACGCTCGCGACCGCGCGCCCCGGCCCGGCCGTCCCGCTCACGGGGGACGCCGGACTCTGGGCGGCCGGAGTCGAGTTGGGCCGCCGGATGCTGCGGCTGATGCGCCGCGACGGCGAACGCCCCAAGCTCCCCGGCGGTCGCCGCCCCTACGTCCGCGCCCCGCTGCCCCCACGCCCGCTGACCCTGCGCTACGACCGGGACGAGGAGACCCTGCACCTCGACGAGGGCCGCATCTCCCCCGTCCCGCCGGAGGCCTGGGACTTCGAGGCGGGCTCGGTGCGCGTCCTGGAGCAGTGGTTCGCGGCGCGGACCGCGCGGGGCGAACCGGGCACGCTGGCGGCGATCCACCCGGCGGCCTGGCCGCAGGCGTGGACGTCCGAGCTCCTGGAGCTGATCACGGTCCTCACGCTCCTGGCGGAACTACGCTCCCGCCAGGCCGAGTTGCGGATCACCGCCCCGATCACCGCCGCCGGGCTGCGAGAGGCGGGCGTCCTGCCGGTACCGCGGGCGGTCCGCCGCCCGGCATCCGTGCTGGACCATCAGGAGGAGGGCCCGGAAGGCCAGTTCGCGCTGCTCTAGGAGCGATCCATGGTCCGATCCATGGTCCAGGAGGGCTGCGCGCGGCTCGGGTCGAAGGCGCCGGGTCCTCCCCCGGCGCCGGGTCGTACATCGCGCCCGGCCGACGCTCCCCGGGTCTTCCACGAAGGCCGCCGCCATCCGCGGGTGGGCACCGGTCACGAGCCGGCCGCCCACCCCATCGTCGGCTCCCTTGCCCGGTGCGCGGCCCGGATCGCGCTCTGCGCGTCCCTCGCCCTCCGGCCCGGCACCCCGCGCAGTCGGGCTCGGCGACCGCCGGACAACGACGCCCCGCCGGGTCGGACGCCTTCCTCAAGGTCCGGATCGGACGCCTTCCTCAAGGTACTGTCACGGCCGACCCCGCCCCGCTGCTGACAAAACCGCCGCTCCCGGGTCATGATCCGGCCCATGGACCAGTTTCCCCTTCCCCTGGAGGGCATCACCGTCGTCGCCGTCGAGCAGGCCGTCTCGGCGCCCTTCGCCACGCGGCAGCTGGCCGATCTCGGGGCCAGGGTCGTGAAGGTCGAGCGGATCGACGGGGGCGACTTCGCGCGGGGGTACGACAGCGCGGCCGGGGGGCTCGCCTCGCACTTCGTGTGGTGCAACCGGGGGAAGGAGTCGATCGCGCTGGACCTGAAGGACCCGCGGGGGCTGGACGTCGTACGGCGGCTGGTCGCCGGGGCGGACGTGTTCGTGCAGAACCTCGCGCAGGGCGCGGCGGCCCGGCTCGGGCTGGACGCGGCCACGCTGTGCGCCGCGCATCCGCGGCTGATCGCGGTGGACATCTCGGGGTACGGGTCCGGCGGTCCGTACGCGTACAAGCGGGCGTACGACATGCTCGTGCAGTGCGAGGCGGGGCTGGTGTCGGTGACGGGGACGCCGGAGCAGCCGGTGAAGGCGGGGATCCCGGCGGCGGACATCGCGGCGGCCATGTACGCCTTCTCGGGTGTGCTGGCCGCGCTGGTGCGGCGCGGCACGACCGGGCGTGGCGGGCCGGTGGAGGTGTCGATGCTGGAGTCGCTCGCGGAGTGGATGGGGCATCCGCTGCACCACGCGATGCACGGCGGCACCGCCCCGGCGCGCACCGGTCTCGCGCACGCCGTCATCGCCCCCTACGACGCCTATCCGACCGCGGACGGCGGGCGCGTGCTGCTGTCGGTGCAGAACGACCGGGAGTGGCGGCGGCTGGCCGAACAGGTGCTGGAGCAGCCGGAGTGGGGGACGGACCCGGCGTTCGCGACGAACGCGGCACGGGTCGCGAACCGGGAGCGGACCGACGCGCTGGTCGCCAAGGCGCTGGGCGCGCTCGGCGCCGACGAGGCGCTGGCCCGGCTGGAGGGCGCGGGCATCGCCTGCGCGCGTCTGCGGGACCTGCACGAGGTGGCGGAGCATCCGCAGCTGGCGGCCCGGGAGCGGTGGCGGGAGGTGGGGACGCCGGTCGGGCCGCTCAGGGCGCTGCTGCCGCCGATCACCCTGCCGGGCGGGGCGGGGCCTCGCATGGGGGACGTACCCGCGCTCGGTCAGCACACCGAGGCGCTGCTGCGTGCCGTGGGGATGACGGACGGCGAGATCGCAGCGCTGCGCCGGGACGGCGTGGTGGCCTGAACGCGGGTCCTGGTGAACGGGTCGGAGGAACGCCGGGCGCGCTCAGTGGCCGCCGAACAGCGAGCGGCGCAGCCGGCGCAGTGGCGCGAACAGCGACACCCGGCGGACCCGTGCGCCCCTGCCCGTGCGGTCGTGGGCGCCACGCGCGGTCAGCTCGCGCATCAGCGACGTCGCCTCCGCCGTCTCGTGCTGCGGCACGGCGGGGCCGGCCAGCACCGAGAGATGGCGGTCGAGGCGTGAACTGGTCGCACTGCTCCCGCAGGTGATCGCAGGGACCCTGGCCCTGCTGCGCACTGTTATCTGTTCCATGTCACTCCCCACCCGTACGAGTCCACCCGGCCCGGGCAGAGTAACCCTATCGCCCCCTTGGGGCACTCGTGTATCGCGGCCACAGGATTCACCTACCCCGTAAGGGGGTTGGCGATTACTCTCCGAATCCGACCGTTTTCAAGGCGAGTTGGACAATCGGCCGGCTGGTGGGCAGTTCTGATCCCCCGTCGGGTTCGACCGTCACGGCCAGTGACGTGGCCGACCTGGCGAGACCCGAGGCGGTCAGGGGCGTGTCATCTGCGAGGAGTCCGAGGGAGCGTGGTGGTGCGCCGGGGCGCATGAGCCAGAGCTGGTGCACCCGGCCACGGGGCGGAGCCGCGTATCCGCTCAGGGTGACCACGGCCCGCCCCTCGGAGGCGGAAGCGATCACTCCGATACCACGGCCCCGCGCGTCCCGGCCGGTGGTGGCCCGTGCGTCGGGCGCGGCGAGAACGTGGGCGATCTCACGTGCCCGGTCCCTCTGGGCGTCCAGTTCCTCCTGGGTCCGGTTCGCCTGGACCGCGAACAGCGCGGCGACGACGAGGGCCGCGGCGGCGGTCGCGGTGGCGAACGGGACGAACAGGGGGCGCGGCCGGGGCGCACGGATGCGCGCGGGCGGCGGCTGGGCGCCCCAGACGTGCGGCGGCAGCTGAGGCGTGTGCTCGCGCGCCGGTGCGGGGTCCTGGGGGGTGCTGCGTACGGCGGTCAGGACCCGGTCGCGCAGCGCGGCGGGCGGCGGAACGGCCGCGGACCAGGCCAGCCGGACCGCGTCCTCGGACAGGGCGCGCACCTCGGCGTCGCACAGGCCGCACTTCCTCACGTGCTTCTCGAAGCGGACCCGTTCGGCGGGCTCCAGGGCGTGGAGGGCGTAGGGCGCGGCCAGCGAGTGCAGGTCCTCGCGGCGCAGCAGGCGGTCGAGCAGGCTCACGCGGCTCCCCCCAGGCACTCGCGCAGCCGGGTGAGCCCGTCGCGCATCCGCGTCTTGACCGTGCCCAGCGGCAGGGACAGCCGCTCGGCCACTTCACGGTACGTGTAGCCGTCGTAGTAGGCGAGGGTGACGGACTGGCGCTGCAGCGCGGTCAGGCGGTTCAGACAGCGCCGTACCCACTCGCGTTCCAGGCCGGCCTCGACCTCCTCGGTGACGTGGTCGAAGGCGGGCGAGGCGGCGCGCAGCGCCTCGCGCTGCTCGCGTTCGCCGGCGGCGCGGGCGCTGCGCACCCGGTCGACGGCGCGGCGATGGGCGAGGGTGAGCACCCAGGACAGGGCGCTGCCCCGCGCGGGGTCGAACCTCGCGGCGGAGCGCCACAGTTCGAGCAGCACCTCCTGGGTCACCTCCTCGGACTGGGCGGGGTCGCGCACCACGCGCCGCACCAGCCCGTAGACGGGCCCGGACACCAGCCCGTACAGCTCCTCGAATGCCTTCTGGTCGCCCCCCGCCACGAGCAGCAGAAGCTCGTCCGCCTCCACTCGCCGCCCCCTCTCCGCAGCCGCCGTGGGCCCGTCCTGTCGCACGCGGCGCGCGCAGCGGGCGCGCACCCTTCCGGTGAGGTACGGATCAGCGGGCCGAAAACGCGGGTCGAGCAGGGAGAAAAGAATTTTCCCGGCCGACCAATCCGGCCCGGCCCGGTCTCCGAATCCCCGGGCAACAGACCAAGTTGGCACTGAGGACGGATCGGCATGACATCTTTCTCCAGTCTCTCCAAGGGCGATGGGGGCACGCCCGGGCGCTCCGCTCCGCGGGAGGGCCACCGGGGCCTGGCCTCCCTCATCTGCGGCGCGCTGGCCGCCGGGGGGCTCGTGGCCGCCGGCGTGGCCACGCTGGAACCGGGGGAGGCCGCCGCCTCCAGCCACCGGGAGGCCCCGCTCGTCTCGGGGGCCCCGCAGTACGACAACACGGACCTGTACGCGTTCGTCAGCCCGGACAAGCACGACACGACGACGATCGTGGCGAACTGGATCCCGTTCCAGGAGCCGGCCGGCGGCCCGAACTTCTACACGTTCGCGGACGACGCGCAGTACGACCTGCACATCGACAACAACGGTGACGCGCAGGGCGACCTGGTCTTCCGGTACACCTTCAGGACGCACATCAAGAACAAGGACACGTTCCTCTACAACACGGGTCCGGTGCACAGCCTGAAGGACCCGACGCTGAACGTGACCCAGACCTACGGCCTCGATCTGATCAAGCTGCGCCACGGGAAGCCAGTGGCCAGGACCCGGATCGCGGACGGGGTGCCGGTGGCGCCGTCGAACGTCGGCAAGGCGTCGATGCCGGACTACGGCAAGCTGCGGGCCGAGGCCGTCCACAAAACGGCGGGCGGTGCGGCGACCTTCGCCGGGCAGGCCGACGACCCGTTCTTCGCGGACCTGCGCGTCTTCGACCTGCTGTACGGCGGGAACCTCTCCGAGGTCGGCAACGACACGCTCAAGGGCTACAACGTCAACACGATCGCGCTGCAGGTGCCGAACGACCTGATCCGGGAGTCGGAGGCGCAGCCCGTGGTGGGCATCTGGTCGACCACTCAGCGCAAGAACGCGCACGGCGGTTTCACCCAGGTCTCCCGCCTGGGCAACCCGCTCGTCAACGAGGTCGTCAACCCGCAGAAGGACAAGGACAGGTTCAACGCGTCCTCGCCGCAGGACGACGCGCAGTTCCTGAAGAACGTCACCCACCCCGAACTGCCCAAGCTCATCGAGCAGATCTACAAGATTCCCGCCCCCGCCGAGCCGCGCGACGACCTCGTCGACGTGTTCCTCAAGGGCGTGAAGGGCCTCAACCAGCAGCCGCATGTGCGCCCGTCGGAGCAGCTGCGCCTGAACACCTCGATCAAGCCGAGCGCGCACCCCAAGCGGCTGGGCGTCCTCGACGGCGACAACGCGGGCTTCCCGAACGGTCGCCGGCTCGGCGACGACGTGATCGACGCGGCGCTGCAGGTGGTGGAGGGCGAACTGGTCGGCGCGAAGAACGACCTGGGTGACGCGGTCGACGCGAACGACAAGAAGTTCGAGAAGTCCTTCCCGTACGTGGCGAAGCCGACGGCCGGTTCGCGCGGGCGGCTCGCCAAGGGCACGCAGGACGGCGTGGACGTGCGCAGCCGGCTGGGCGACGCGCTGCGGCCGGCGGGGTCCTCCGGCTCCGGCGACACGATGCTGATCGCCGGCTCGGCGGCCGCGGGCGCGGCCGGAGTCCTGCTGATCGGCACGGCCCTGGGCTGGTGGCGCCGCCGCATGCGGCGCCCGTACTGACCCCCGTCCCCACCGACTGGCGCGGCCCGCGTACTCCCATCCCCCCACGGCGCGGGCCGCGCCACCCCACGCGACCTCGGCCGTACCGGCGGTACGGCCCGAACCACCCCGGCGACCGAGGAGAGGGCATGGCCCGGCGCATCAATCCCACCCCACCGGACTGCGAACAACACGACACCGGACCGACGGCGTCCATGGAACACGACCCTCCCGGGGAGCATCGGACCGACAGCCGGCCCGATGGCATCGTCCCCTCCGGCGACGAGCGCGTCGCTGCCGTGCGGCGAGTGGCTGCCGCCGGGCGGCGCCGGCGGCGGCTGCACCTCGCGGGAGCCGCCGTGCTGCTGGCCGTGGCGCTCACCGGTGGGGCCGTGGCCGTGGGGGCGGCGCGGGACGGGGGTGGTGTCAAGGCCGGGGCCGTGGCACCGGAGTTGCTCGGCGCGGGGGGTGTCGAGTCCTTGCAGGGGCATCTTCGGGCGCAGCCCAGGGACCACGCCGGGTGGGCCTCCCTCGGGCTCGCCCACGTCGAGGAGGCGCGGACCAAGGGGGATCCGTCGCGGTACCCGCAGGCCGAGGAGGCTCTGGCGCGGTCGCTGAAGCTGGCGCCCGGGAACGACCAGGCCCTCGCCGGGCGTGCCGCGCTCGCCGCTGCCCGGCACGACTTCGCCGACGCGCTGACCTACGCGGACCGGGCCCTGGAGCAGAACCCCTACAGCGAACGCGCCCTGTCCTCCCGTATCGACGCTCTCGTCGAACTCGGCCGGTACGAGGAGGCTTCCAAGGCCGCCGACACCGCCGACTCCCGGCGCCCCGGCGTCCCCGTCTTCACGCGCTACGCCTACGTCCACGAGCTGCGCGGCGACGTCACCACCGCCCGCCGCGTCCTCGGGCAGGCGCTCTCCGCCGCCACCTCCCGCGACGACATCGCCTACGTCGCCACCCAGCTGGGCCAACTCGCCTGGAACCAGGGCGACCACCAGTCCGCGCTCCACCACTACGCCCGCGCTCTGGCCGCCGACGACACCTGCCTGCCCGCCCTGGAGGGCCGCGCCCGCGCCCGGGCTGCGAGCGGTGACCGCGCCGGCGCCGTCAAGGACATGGAGGCCGTGGTCTCCCGCCACCCGCTGCCCGGCCCGCTCGTCGCGCTGGGCGAGCTGTACGAGGCGCGCGGCGCCGCCGGTGACGAGGCGAGGGCGCGGAACCAGTACGCCCTCGTCGACGCGTGGCTCGCCCTCGCCCGCGTGAGCGGCGTCAACGCCGACCTCGACACCGCGCTCGCCGCCGCCGACCACGGCGACAAGGGGGCCGCCCTGCGTGCCGCCCGCGCCGAGTGGGCCCGCCGCCACACCGTGCACACCGCGGACGCCCTCGCCTGGGCTCTGCACGTCAACGGCAAGGACGCCGAAGCCCTCCCCTACGCACGGCGGGCCACGGCCACCGGCTACCGCAACGCCGCGTTCCTCTACCACCGCGGCATCATCGAGCGCGCCACCGGCCACACCGACGAGGCCCGCACCCACCTGTCCGCCGCCCTGAGGCTGAACCCCGGCTTCTCCCCGTTGGGCGCCCGCGAGGCACGTACCGCACTGAAGGCCCTGGAGGCAGCACGGTGAAGCACCTTCGTCCGTTCCGCGCCGCCGCGGCCGTCCTCACCGCCGCCTGCGCGCTCGTCCTCCTGCCGGCCGCGACCGCGGGCGCCCATCCCCTCGGCAACTTCACCGTCAACCACTACGACGGCCTCGTCGCCTCCCCCGGCACGCTCCGTGTCGCCCACGTCGAGGACCTCGCCGAGATCCCGGCGACCCAGGCCGGACCGGACATCGAGCGGACCGGCATGACCGCGTGGGCCCGGCAGCGGTGTGCGAAGGCCGCGCGGGACAGCGGGCTCACCGTCGACGGACGCGACGTCGCGCTCACCGCCGTCGGCAGCCACGCGCGCGTGCGTCCCGGTCAGGCCGGCCTGGACACCCTCCGGGTGGAGTGCGAGCTGACCGCGCCGCTGCCCGAGGACGCCACCGCCGTCGCCTTCCACAGCGCGGGCGCCTCGGGCGGGCCCGGCTGGCGGGAGATCACCGCGCGCGGCGACCGTATGACGCTCACCGCGTCGAACGTGCCGAAGACCTCCGTCTCCCGCGAACTGACCAGCTATCCCGAGGAGTTGCTGTCCTCCCCGGCCGACACCTCCGCCGCGTCCCTGCGCGTGCGGCCCGGCGGCCCCACCCTCGTCGACGACGAGCGTGACGCGCCCGCCGCCTCCGTACTGCCCCGCGGCGCCGACCGCTGGACCCGGGCCCTGGACAACCTGGTCGCCCGACACCACCTCACCGTCGGCTTCGCCGCCCTCGCCCTGGTCATCGCGGTCGGCCTCGGCGCCCTGCACGCCCTCGCCCCGGGCCACGGCAAGACCATCATGGCGGCGATGGCGGCGGCGCGCGGCGGCCGGGCCCGCCTGAGGGACGTCCTGCCGTTGGCCGCCTCGGTGACCGTCACCCACACCCTCGGTGTGATCGCCCTCGGCCTGCTGGTCGCCGCGGGCTCGGCGGCGGCGCCCTCGGTGATCGCCTGGCTGGGCATCGCGAGCGGCGTCCTCGTCACCCTGGCGGGCGCCGGCCTCGTACGCCGCGCCTGGCGCAACCGCGGTCACACGCACGGACACGGACACAGTCACGGCCACACGCACGGACACGGACACAGTCACGGCCACACGCACGGACACGGACACAGTCACGGCCACACGCACGGACACGGGCACAGTCACGGCCACTCCGTGGAACACACCCACGGCGGCCACACCCACACCCACCCCACCGCCCCCACCCTCCGCGGCACCCTTCTCCTGGGCTTCGCCGGCGGGCTGGTGCCCAGTCCCTCCGCCGTGGTCGTCCTGGTGGGCGCGGCGGCGCTGGGCCAGGCCTGGTTCGGGCTGCTGCTCGTCGTGGCGTACGGCGTCGGGCTCGCCCTGACCCTCACCGCGGCCGGCTTCGCCGTCGTCAGGCTGGGCAGCGGCATGAACCGTCTGCTGGACCGGCGCCCCCGCTGGACCGCGGGCCCGATGGCCGCTCTGGTGCGCAGGACAGTGCCGCTCGGTTCGGCGTTCGCCGTCGTGGTCCTGGGTGCCGGGCTGATGCTCAAGGGGGCGGCATCCGCGCTGGGCTGAGTCGCCTGCGGAAGGAGAACACGCACATGGGTGACGGAGACCCCGACGGGCGGGGTCTCCGCTCCGGGTGCGGCTTCCGCCTCTGCGGGAGAGGTCAGGCCGCGCCGGTGAAGACCGGCAGGTAGCCGCCGGACTGGCCGGCCGCCGTCGGGTGGTAGGAGTTGCCGATGTTGAGCCAGTCGACGCTGTGCAGCCAGGAGCTGCCGGAGCAGATCTCGTGGCCGCCGAAGGTGGAGCGGACGTCGCCGAAGGTGAAGCCGCGGTTGGCGGCGGCCTTCGCCAGGGCGGCGTTGAGGTGGTCGGACGCGCCGTTGATGGCGGAGCGCTTGGTCTCGGACAGGCCCAGGCAGACCTGGCCGAGCTTGTAGAAGCGGGGGTAGCCGAGCACGACCACGCGTGCGTTGGGCGCCTTGGAGCGGATCACCGAGTAGAGGTTGTCGAGTTTGCCGGGCAGGGTCGAGTCGACGTACGCCTTCGCGGTGTTGATGCGGGAGAGGCAGGTGCTGTCGGACTGGAGCACACAGGTCGTCATGACGTCGGAGAATCCGGCGTCGTTGCCGCCGACGGTGATCGAGACGAGTGCGGTGGCGGAGTTGAGCGGGCCGAGCTGGTTCGCCAGTACGTCGTCCGTCCGGGCGCCCGAGCAGGCGGTGAAGGCGAACGACGAGGGTGCGTGCGCGGCGTTCCACAGGTACGGGTACGCCTTCGTGCTGCGGTTGCAGCTGCCGCTGGAGCTGTCGTAGCTGCCGGCTCCGACCCCGGAGGAGTAGGAGTCGCCGAGGGCCACATAGCCGCCGGCGGCGGCCTGCTGGGATGCGTGCGCCGTCGCCGCCCCGGTCAGGGCAAGTCCGACGGCCAGGAGGAAGGAACCGATACAGGCGGCAAATCTGGAACGTCTCATGGAGCCTCCCTTAGCAGGATCTCTGCCATAACTTTGGTAGCAGCTACGCGCGTTGACAGGAAGTGTCCATGCCAAGAATTTTTAGCGCTCAACGAAATCCGTTGCGAAGGACGGCCATTGCCGCGCCTCACCGGCCAACTGGGCGAAGAGAAGCCGAAGGAAGGGTGCGGGGAGGGTGAAGAGGGCCGGGGGGAGGTTTAAGCACCCATAAGAACCCGTGTGGGTGGCTTCCGTGTCTTGACGACTCCCTTGCGGCTGCGCGACATTGAAGCCTGGCATCCGGCGCTTCGGGGGGCAAAGCCGCCAATGCAGACCATACGTATCAGGACAGCTTCACCACAGGGCGCCGAGCGGGCGCGGCCAGGGCCGGGGAGGGACCTGTCGCCGCTGCTCGCGGGCGCCGCGACGGCCGTTGGGGGAACCGGCGCGCTGCTCGCGTTCACCGGATCGGACTCCGCCCTGCGCGGTCCGCTGACGCTGTTCCTCCTGCTCGCGGCGCCCGCCGCCGCCATCGCGGCCGCACTGCGCGGGCTGGATCCCTTCGGCCGGGTGCTCGTCTCGGTGGCGGGCGCGGTCAGCTCCCTCGTTCTCCTGCTGGTTCTGGTACGGCGCCGGCGCGGCCGTACGGCGAGTGGACAGGGCTCCTGACGTGGACATCAGCGTGTACCGCCCCGGCGAGTTGAGCGCCGCCGACCGGACGGCGTGGACGGCGATGCAGTCCAAGGCCCATCTGCACGGCTCGGAGGAGCTGGCGAACCCTTTTCTCTCACCCGAGTTCGCCCTCGCGGTGGGCAGGTGCAGACGCGGGGTGCGGATCGCGGTGGTCCGTGAGGACGGCGAGCCCGCCGCGTTCTTCCCGTTCCAGAGAACCGCCACCGGCGTCGGCCGGGCCGTCGGACTCGGCGTCTCCGACTGCCAGGGCCTGGTCCACCGGCCCGGCTTCACCTGGGACGCCCGTGAGCTGCTGCGGGCCTGCGGGCTCGCCGTCTGGGAGTACGACCACCTGGTGGCGGGCCAGGAGCCGTTCGAGGCCGGCGCCTCCGGCATCTTCCCGTCCCCGGTCATGGACGTGGACCGGGGCTACGACACCTACTTGCGCGAACTACGCGCCCGCTCGCCGAAGTTCACCCGCACCACGCTCGCCAAGGAGCGCAGGCTGGGACGCGACGCGGGCCCCGTGCACTACGTCCACGACGAACGCGACCCGGTCGCGCTGCGCACGCTGATGGGCTGGAAGTCCGCCCAGTACCGGCGCACCGGCCGCAGCGACCGCTTCGCGCACGCGTGGATCACTGCCCTGGTCACCCGGCTGTTCCACACCCGCTCCGACCCGTTCGCGGGGATCCTGTCGGTGCTGTACGCGGACGGCCGTCCGGTCGCCGCCCACTTCGGGCTGCGCACCGAACGGGTGCTGGCCTGCTGGTTCCCGGCGTACGACCCGGCGTACGCGAAGTTCTCCCCGGGGCTGATCCTGCATCTGCGCATGGCCGAGGCGGCCGCCACCGACGGCATCGCCCACCTCGACCTCGGCCGGGGACAGAAGGACTACAAGGACTCCCTGAAGACACGTGAACTCAACGTGTCGGAAGGGTGGGTGACAAGGCGTCACCCCGTGGCGGTCGGGCACCGGGCGCGCCGCGTCCCGGTCCGGGCGCTGCGGAACATGGTGCAGTCGCGGCCGGAACTGTTCGAACCCGCGGACAGAATCCTCAAGCGGATGGGAAAAGTCCGGTCGAGGCGATGAACACCACGATGAACAGCGCGCACAGAGTCGCACAACGGAAAAACCAGCAAAAACGTGAGGCTTGATTCCAGGTCTTGCCATACTGGTTCAATCGTCAATACTGTCGTACATCTCATCCGCACCGGTGCGTCAGCAAGCGGCTCCAGGGGGGTCAGGGCCGGGACGTTCCGGCGCGGGGCGCGGTAGGGGGGTGCCGTGCCCGGTGACCGCAGGTGTGACCGGGCCGTGCCGCGCAACCGGCTGCCGTCGATCCGGCACGCCGGCCAGCTTTGCCAGCTCACCCGGCGTGCGCGAAAGAGCCGTTCCGGCGCGCCCCGGGTGACCAACCCCCCTTTCGAACCGGACAGACAGCCGGGCCGCCCGAGGGGCGGGCGGTCCGCCGGACGAGAGGGACACGACTCATGAGCTCCATTCTGCGCCCGCCTTCTTCGGCACAGAAACCGACACCGTCTTCTTCACAGGAACCGGCGACAACCGCCGAATTCCGGCCGATCTCCTCCCACTTGGCGATCACTCCGCCGGTGAGCGTGGTGATTCCCGCCATGAACGAGGCGGAGAACCTGCCCTACGTCTTCAAGACACTTCCCGAGTGGATTCACGAAGTGGTTCTCGTGGACGGCAATTCCACCGACGAAACCGTCGAAGTGGCCCGCGAGCTGTGGCCCGGGGTGCAGGTCGTCGCACAGCGCGGCAGGGGCAAGGGGGATGCCCTGATCAGCGGCTTCGAGGCGTGCACCGGCGACATCATCGTGATGGTCGACGCGGACGGCTCGGCCGACGGCGGCGAGATCGTCTCCTATGTCTCCGCGCTGGTCTCGGGCGCGGACTTCGCCAAGGGCTCCCGGTTCGCCAACGGCGGCGGCACCGACGACATGACCTTCATCCGCAAGCTCGGCAACCGGGCCCTGTGCGCCGTGGTCAACCGCAAGTTCGGCGCCCGCTACACCGACCTGTGCTACGGCTACAACGCCTTCTGGCGGCACTGCCTGGACAAGATCGAGCTGGACTGCACCGGCTTCGAGGTCGAGACGCTGATGAACATCAGAGTGGTCAAGGCCGGGCTGAAGGTGCAGGAGATCCCCAGTCACGAGTACCTGCGCATCCACGGCGCCAGCAATCTGCGCGCCGTGCGGGACGGGCTGCGGGTGCTGAAGGTCATCCTCCAGGAGCGCTCCAACCGGCGTGAGCTGCGCCGCCAGGAGCGCCACTCCCCCCTGCTCGGCTCCGTACGGGGAGAGGTGTCTTGAGCGATCCCGGCATCTCCGTCGTGATCTGCGTCTACACCGAGGACCGCTGGGAGGACATCCTCGCGGCGGTCTCCTCGGTGCGGGCGCAGTCCCGGCCGGCCCTGGAGACGCTCCTGGTCGTGGACCACAACCAGGCGCTCCTGGACCGGCTGGCCAAGGAGTACGAGGAGGCCGACGACGTGCGGGTGCTCGCCAACGCGGGCCCCCGCGGCCTGTCCGCCGGCCGCAACACCGGTATCGCCGCCTCCCGCGGCGGGATCATCGCCTTCCTCGACGACGACGCGGTGGCCGAGCGGGACTGGCTGCGGCACTTCGCCGAGGGGTACGCCGACCCGCGGGTGATGGCGGTCGGCGGCCGTACGGTGCCCGTCTGGGCGTCGGGCCGCCGGCCGGCCTGGTTCCCGGAGGAGTTCGACTGGGTGGTGGGCTGCACGTACAAGGGGCTGCCACCGGGCCGGGTCCGGGTGCGCAACGTGCTCGGCGGCAACGCCTCCTTCCGGCGTACGGCGTTCGACGCGGCGGGCGGCTTCGCCACCGGCATCGGACGCGACGGCGACAAGCGCCCGCTGGGCTGCGAGGAGACGGAGCTGTGCATCCGGCTCAGCCGGGCCCGGCCGGAGGCGGTCCTCCTGATCGACGACCGCGCGGTCATCCACCACCGGGTGCCGGCGCCGCGCGAGCACTTCCGCTACTTCCGCGCCCGCGCCTACGCCGAGGGCCTGTCCAAGGCGCTGGTGGCCCGCAGCGTCGGCGCGGACAAGGGCCTGGAGTCCGAGCGCCGTTACACCACCCGGGTGCTGCCCGCCGGGGTGGCCCGCGGGGTGCGCGACGCGCTGCTGGCCCGGCCGGGCGGCGCGGGCCGGGCCGGTGCGATCGTCGCCGGGG
>NZ_QFDQ01000183.1 GCF_003270085.1 Streptomyces triticisoli
GGGTGGGCGGAGACTCAGGAGTCTCCGCCCACCCGCCTTTTTCGTGCTTCTACGCCGACGCCGGCGGATACAGCGACCTCGGCAGCTGCGAGGCCGCCGGTGTGTCCAGGAGCCACAGGGTGCGGGCTCGGCCGTACGCGCCTGCCGCCGGGGCCTGGATCTCGCCCGCGCCCGAGAGGGCCATGGCCACCGCGTTCGCCTTGTCCTCGCCCGCCGCCAGCAGCCAGACCTCGCGGGCCGAGCGGATGGCGGGGAGGGTGAGGGAGATACGGGTGGGGGGCGGTTTCGGGGAGCCGTGCACGCCGATGACCGTGCGTTCCGTCTCCCGTACGCCGGGGTGCTCCGGGAAGAGGGACGCCACATGGGTGTCCGGGCCCACGCCCAGCATCAGGACGTCGAACGTGGGGACCGCGCCGTGGTTCTCGGGGCCGGCCGCGCGGGCCAGCTCCTGGGCGTAGGCCTCCGCCGCCGCCTCCGCGTCCGCGCCGTGGGGGCCGTCCGACGCGGGCATGGCGTGCACGCGCTCGGGGTCCAGGGGCACGGAGTCCAGCAGGGCCTCGCGGGCCTGGGTGACATTGCGCTCGGGATCGCCCTCCGGCAGGAACCGCTCGTCACCCCACCACAGGTCCAGGCGGCCCCAGTCGATCGCGTCCCGGGCGGGTGCGGCCGCCAGCGCGGCCAGTACGCCGTTGCCGTTGCGGCCGCCGGTGAGGACCACGGACGCCGAGCCCGTGGACGCCTGTGCGTCCACGATCCGGGTGATCAGCCGGGCCGCGGCGGCCTGCGCCATCAGTTCCTTGTCCCGGTGAACGACCAGCTGCGGGGTGCTCACTTCGTCGCCTTCTCCTTCGGTACGGGCACCGCGACCGGTTCCTTCGCGGGTGCCGGGGGAGCGTTCAGCCTCTCCACGCCGAACTTCAGCGCCGAGGCGTAGGTGTCGTCCGGATCCAGCCGGCGCAGCTCCTCCGCGATCAACTCGGCCGTCTCGCGCCGCTTCAGCGCCACCGCGCGCTCCGGCTGCCCCTGCATGGACAGGATCGCCAGGCGGCCGTCGGCCCGGTCCAGGGCGATCGGGCCGCAGCTGGTGTCCAGGCGGACCGCGGTCAGCCCCGGCCCGGCGGACCGGGAGCGCTTCACCGGCACGTCCAGCCGGTCCGCGAGCCACATCGCCAGCAGCTCGCAGCTCGGGTTGAGCTCCTCGCCCTCCACCTCCACGGCCTTCACCTCGCAGGTGACCTGGTCGAGGGCGGCGGCCAGCATCGAACGCCAGGGCGTGATCCGGGTCCACGACAGGTCCGTGTCACCCGGCGTGTACGCCTGGGCGCGCGCCGAGAGCTCCTGCACCGGCTGCTCGGAGGTGTAGGTGTCGGTGACCCGGCGCTGCGCCAGGGCGCCCAGCGGGTCCTTGGCCGGATCCCGCGGTGCGTTCACCGGCCACCACACGACGACCGGCGCGTCGGGCAGCAGCAGCGGCAGCACCACCGACTGGGCGTGGTCGGCGACCTCGCCGTACAGCCGCAGCACCACCGTCTCGCCGGTGCCCGCGTCCGCGCCCACCCGCACCTCGGCGTCCAGCCGCGAGGCCGTACGGTCGCGGAGCGTGCGCGAGACCCGCCTGATGACCAGCAGCAGGCGCGAGGGGTGCTCGCGCGAGGCGTCGCCGGCGGCCTTCAGCGCGTCGTAGGCGTTCTCCTCGTCGGTGACGATGACAAGGGTGAGCACCATGCCGACGGCCGGAGTGCCGATCGCACGGCGACCCTGCACCAGCGCCTTGTTGATCTTGCTGGACGTGGTGTCGGTCAGGTCTATCTTCATGGCCGGCGCCAGCTCCGTCCGTCTCGTGCGAGCATCTCGTCCGCCTCGGTGGGCCCCCACGTCCCCGACGCGTACTTCGCGGGCCTGCCGTGCTTGTCCCAGTACTCCTCGATCGGGTCGAGGATCTTCCAGGACAGCTCGACCTCCTCGGTGCGCGGGAAGAGGTTGGAGTCGCCGAGCAGCACGTCCAGGATCAGCCGCTCGTACGCCTCCGGGCTGGACTCCGTGAAGGACTCGCCGTAGGCGAAGTCCATCGACACGTCCCGGATCTCCATCGACGTGCCCGGCACCTTGGAGCCGAAGCGGACGGTGACGCCCTCGTCCGGCTGGACCCGGATGACGATGGCGTTCTGCCCGAGTTCCTCGGTGGCCGAGGTGTCGAAGGGGGAGTGCGGCGCCCGCTGGAAGACGACCGCGATCTCGGTGACCCGGCGGCCCAGCCGCTTGCCGGTGCGCAGATAGAAGGGGACGCCCGCCCAGCGGCGGTTGTCGATCCCCAGCTTGACGGCCGCGTAGGTGTCGGTCTTCGACTGCTTGTCGATGCCCTCTTCGTCGAGGTAGCCGATCACCTTCGCGCCGCCCTGCCAGCCGGCCGCGTACTGTCCGCGCACCGTGGACCTGCCCAGGTCCTTGGGCAGCTTCACCGCGCCGAGCACCTTGGTCTTCTCCGCGGCCAGCGCGTCCGCGTCGAAGGAGGCGGGCTCCTCCATCGCGGTCAGCGCGAGCAGCTGCAGCAGGTGGTTCTGGATGACGTCCCGGGCGGCGCCGATGCCGTCGTAGTAGCCGGCCCGGCCGCCGATGCCGATGTCCTCGGCCATGGTGATCTGCACATGGTCCACGAAGGACCGGTTCCAGATCGGTTCGAACATCGTGTTGGCGAAGCGCAGCGCCAGGATGTTCTGGACGGTCTCCTTGCCCAGGTAGTGGTCGATGCGGAAGACCTGGTCCGGGGCGAAGACCTCGTGCACGACCTTGTTGAGCTCCTCGGCCGACTTCAGGTTGTGACCGAACGGCTTTTCGATGACCGCGCGCCGCCAGGAGCCGGACGTCTGGTCGGCCAGACCGTGCTTCTTCAGCTGCTGGATGACGACGGGGAAGGAGCTCGGCGGCACCGACAGGTAGAAGGCGAAGTTGCCGCCCGTGCCCTGTGCCTTGTCCAGCTCCTCGATCGTCCCGCGCAGCCGCTCGAACGCGTCGTGGTCGTCGAAGGTGCCCTGCACGAAGCGCATCCCCTGGAGGAGCTGCTGCCAGACCTCCTCGCGGAACGGTGTGCGCGCGTGCTCCTTGACGGCGTCGTGCACCACCTGGGCGAAGTCCTCGTTCTCCCAGTCGCGGCGGGCGAAGCCGACCAGCGAGAAGCCCGGTGGCAGCAGACCCCGGTTGGCGAGGTCGTAGACGGCGGGCATCAGCTTCTTGCGCGACAGGTCGCCCGTGACACCGAAGATGACCAGGCCCGACGGCCCCGCGATACGCGGGAGCCGTCGGTCGGCGGGGTCACGGAGCGGGTTCGCCCCGGTGACGGAAAGGGGAGCCAAGGTTCTCAGCCCTCCGCGGGGGCGAGGCGCTCCAGCTCCGCCTCGGTCGACTTCAGCAGGTCGTTCCAGGACGTCTCGAACTTCTCGACGCCCTCGTCCTCCAGGACCTGGACCACGTCGTCGTAGGAGATCCCGAGCCTCTCCAGCGCGTCCAGGTCGGCGCGGGCCTGCTCGTAGGTGCCCCTGACGGCGTCGCCGCGGATCTCGCCGTGCTCCTCGGTGGCCTCCAGGGTGGCCTGCGGCATGGTGTTCACCGTGTTCGGCGCCACCAGCTCCTCGACGTACATGGTGTCCTTGTACGCCTTGTCCTTCACCCCGGTCGACGCCCACAGCGGACGCTGCCTGTTCGCGCCCTCCCGCTCCAGCGCGCTCCACCGGTCGGAGCCGAAGACCTCCTCGTACGCCTGGTAGGCCAGGCGCGCGTTGGCCACGCCCGCCTTGCCGCGCAGCGCCCTGGCCTCGTCGGTGCCGAGCTCGTCGATGCGCCGGTCGATCTCGGTGTCCACACGGGAGACGAAGAACGACGCCACCGAGTGGATCTTCGACAGGTCCAGGCCCTTCTCACGCGCCTTCTCCAGGCCGCTGAGGTAGGCGTCCATGACCGCGCGGTAGCGCTCGAGGGAGAAGATCAGCGTGACGTTGACGCTGATGCCGTTGGCGATGGTCTCGGTGATCGCCGGCAGACCCGCCCGGGTGGCCGGGATCTTGATGAGCGCGTTGGGGCGGTCCACCAGCCAGGCCAGCTGGCGGGCCTCGGCGACCGTCGCCTTGACGTCGTGCGCCAGGCGCGGGTCGACCTCGATGGAGACCCGGCCGTCCTGGCCGTCGGTGGCGTCGAAGACCGGGCGCATGATGTCGGCGGCGTCCCGGACGTCCGCCGTGGTGAGCATGCGGATGGCCTCGTCGACGGTGACCCGGCGGGCGGCCAGGTCGGAGAGCTGCTGCTCGTACCCGTCGCCCTGCGAGATCGCCTTCTGGAAGATCGTCGGGTTGGTGGTGACGCCCACGACGTGCTGCTGGTCGATCAGCTCGGCGAGGTTGCCGGACGTGATCCGCTTGCGCGACAGGTCGTCCAGCCAGATCGCGACGCCTTCGTCGGAGAGGCGCTTGAGTGCGTCTGTCATGGAAAATGCATCTCCTACATGTCGTATATGGGCGTCAGCGCTGGGCGGCGGCGAGGGATTCCCGGGCCTTGGCGGCCACGTTCTCGGCGGTGAAGCCGTACTCGCGGAAGAGGGTCTTGGCATCGGCCGAAGCACCGAAGTGCTCCAGGGAGACGATCCGGCCGGCGTCCCCCACGTACTTGTGCCAGGTCAGCCCGACACCCGCCTCGACCGCGACACGCGCCCGGACGGCCGGCGGCAGCACGCTGTCCCGGTACCCCTGGTCCTGCTCCTCGAACCACTCCACGGACGGCATGGACACCACCCGCGTGGGGACGCCCTCGGCCTGCAGCCGCTCGCGCGCCTCGACCGCCACGTGCACCTCGGAGCCGGTGGCGATCAGGACGACCTGCGCATCGCCGCCTTCTGCCTCGAACATCACGTAACCGCCGCGCGCGGCGTCGTCGTTCGGTTCGTACGTCGGCACGCCCTGGCGGGTGAGGGCCAGACCGTGCGGGGTGCCCTTGCCGAACTCCTTGGTCCAGCGGCGCAGGATCTCGCGCCAGGCGACCGCCGTCTCGTTGGCGTCGGCCGGGCGGACGATGTTCAGGCCCGGGATGGCCCGCAGCGAGGCCAGGTGCTCGACCGGCTGGTGGGTCGGGCCGTCCTCGCCCAGACCGATGGAGTCGTGCGTCCACACGTACGTCACCGGAAGGTGCATCAGTGCCGACAGGCGCACCGCGTTGCGCATGTAGTCGGAGAACACCAGGAAGGTGCCGCCGTAGACGCGGGTGTTGCCGTGCAGCGTGATGCCGTTCATCGCCGCGGCCATCGCGTGCTCACGGATGCCGAAGTGGATCGTGCGCCCGTACGGGTCGGCCTCCGGCAGCGGGTTGCCCTCGGGCAGGAACGACGACGTCTTGTCGATCGTCGTGTTGTTCGAGCCGGCCAGGTCGGCCGAGCCGCCCCACAGCTCCGGGATCACCTCGCCGAGGGCTTGGAGCACCTTTCCGGAGGCCGCGCGCGTGGCCACGCCCTTGCCCACCTCGAACACCGGGATCTTCTCGTCCCAGCCGGTGGGCAGCTCCGCCCCGGCGACGCGGTCGTACTCGGCGGCCCGCTCGGCATCGGCCTCGCGCCAGGCCCGGAAGGACTTCTCCCACTCCGCCCTGGCCTGCCGGCCGCGCTCCACGGCCTGCCGGGTGTGGCCGAGCACCTCGTCGGAGACCTCGAAGTGCTGCTCGGGGTCGAAGCCGAGGACCCGCTTGGTGGCCGCGATCTCGTCCTCGCCCAGCGCCGAGCCGTGCGAGGCCTCGGTGTTCTGCGCGTTCGGGGCCGGCCAGGCGATGATCGAGCGCATGGCGATGAAGGACGGCCGGTCGGTGACGGCCTTGGCCGCCTCGATCGCCGCGAAGATCGCCTGCGGGTCGAGGTCGCCGTTCTCCTTCGGCTCCACGCGCTGCACGTGCCAGCCGTAGGCCTCGTACCGCTTGACCACGTCCTCCGAGACGGCCGTCTCGGTGTCGCCCTCGATCGTGATGTGGTTGTCGTCCCACAGCAGGACCAGGTTGCCGAGCTTCTGGTGACCGGCCAGCGAGGACGCCTCCGCCGAGATGCCCTCCTGCAGGCAGCCGTCCCCCGCGACGCAGTAGATGAAGTGGTCGAACGGGGACTCGCCGGCCGGCGCCTGGGGGTCGAACAGACCGCGCTCGTAGCGGGCGGCCATCGCCATGCCCACCGCGTTGGCGACACCCTGGCCGAGCGGGCCGGTCGTGGTCTCCACGCCTGCCGTGTGCCCGTACTCCGGGTGGCCCGGCGTCGTGGAGCCCCAGGTCCGGAAGGACTTGAGATCGTCCAGCTCCAGACCGAAGCCGGCCAGGTACAGCTGGGTGTAGAGGGTCAGGGAGGAGTGGCCGGCGGACAGCACGAAGCGGTCGCGCCCCACCCACTGCGGATCGGACGGGTCGTGCCGCATCACCTTCTGGAAGAGGGTGTAGGCGGCGGGAGCCAGGCTCATCGCCGTGCCGGGATGGCCGTTGCCGACCTTCTGTACGGCATCGGCGGCCAGGAGGCGTGCGGTGTCCACCGCACGCTGGTCCAACTCGGTCCACTCGAGGTCTGTGGTGGTCGGCTTGGTACTCACCCTGGGTCAGGGCTCCTCTCCACAAGTCGGATGCAGGTACGTCACGCGCACCGGCTGCCGGCGTTTTCGGCGTCGGCGGGCCTTTGTCGAGCCTACCCCCGTAAGGACGTGCGTCTTTTCGAGTCGATCCAGACTGCCGGGACTGTTCACTATCCGTCTTCGGACTGGCCGGGACGGCGTTCGGCAACTCAATACGCAGCCGTTCACCCGATCGCTCAATCGAGCTAGACAAGGGCCCGCGCCAACACGACCCCACCCCCGCGAATGTCCGGATCTGGGCAACGTCTACAGTGGCGTGGTACGCGCGAGCTTTTCACCGTGAATTCACACGGCCGGGGCTCGCTGGGATGTCTCTGTCAGGGGTGTGCGTGACAGCCGTCGAATCCCGTCCAGCGGGCGTGCTCGATGCGAGCCAGAAGTCGAGCCGTCGGCCGTTCGGGGCCCGTGTCAAGGCGTTCGTGGCGCTGACCAAGCCGCGGATCATCGAACTGTTGCTGATCACCACGGTTCCGGTGATGTTCCTGGCGCAGCAGGGTGTGCCCGACCTGACGCTGGTGCTGCTCACCTGCGTCGGCGGCTTTCTGTCCGCGGGCGGCGCCAACGCGCTGAACATGTACATCGACCGGGACATCGACGCGCTCATGGACCGCACCGCGCAGCGGCCGCTGGTGACCGGCATGGTCAGCCCGCGCGAGTGCCTCGTCTTCGGGATCGCGCTGGCGGTCGTCTCCACGCTGCTGTTCGGCCTCACCGTCAACTGGCTGTCGGCGTGGCTGGCGCTCGGAGCGCTCCTCTTCTACGTCGTCGTCTACACGATGATCCTCAAGCGGCGCACGGCGCAGAACATCGTGTGGGGCGGCATCGCCGGCTGCATGCCGGTGCTGATCGGCTGGTCCGCGGTCACCAACTCGCTGGACTGGGCGCCGGTCATCCTCTTCCTCGTCATCTTCTTCTGGACGCCGCCGCACTACTGGCCGCTGTCGATGAAGGTCCGTGAGGACTACGCGCGCGTGGGCGTGCCGATGCTGCCGGTCATCGCCTCCAACAAGGTGGTCGCCCGGCAGATCGTGGTCTACAGCTGGGTGATGGTGGCGGTCTCGCTGCTGCTGACCCCGCTCGGCTACACCGGCTGGTTCTACACGACGGTGGCGCTCGCGGCGGGCGGCTGGTGGCTGTGGGAGGCGCACGCCCTGCAGAACCGGGCCAAGGCCGAGGTGACGGGCGCGAAGCTGAAGGAGATGCGGCTGTTCCACTGGTCCATCACCTACGTCTCGCTGCTGTTCGTGGCGGTGGCTGTGGACCCGTTCCTGAGCTGACGTCCCTGCGCGTTCCATACGGTCTCCGGGCGGGGCGGGTGGTCAAGGCCACCCGCCCCGCCC
>NZ_QFDQ01000184.1 GCF_003270085.1 Streptomyces triticisoli
CCGGCCGGCGTGCCGAGGGGTGCGGGGCGGACGCCGTCGCGGGCTGCGCCGCGAGGCGGGAGCGGCGGCGTCGCTGTGGCAGTCCGGCGTCCAGGTCGCGCGGAGTCCCGTGGCCCGGGGCGGCGGGCTGCGCCTGGCCGTCCTGATCCGTGGTCCGTGAGCGGGCGGCGTCCGCACCGTCCGGTGCGGGGGCCTCGCGGCGTCCCGTGGCAACCTCCCGCGGCCCGGTCCGGGCCGGAGGGGACGCGGGGCGCGCGCTCGCCTCGTGGTGTCGGTCCGTGCTCGTGCCCGGCGCGTCCGGCTTCCGGGTCGAGCGCGGCGCGCTGGCCGCCGGCGGCCTCTCGGCCGGGTCGATCCGGGTGAGCAGGTGGCTGTCGACCCGCAGGACCGCGCGCACTCCTCCGTAGGGCGAGGGCGAGGACAGGTCGACACCCAGGTCGAACTGCCGGGTGAGCTGTCCGATCGCGGCGAGCCCCATGCGCGGCGGGTCCCCGAGATCGGTCAGCAGGATCGGCTCGCTGCCGGCCACCAGCCGCTGGGCGCGGGCCCGTTCGTCCTGCGTCATGCCCAGGCCCGCGTCGTCGACGGTGACGCAGACCCCGTGGTGGACGTGCTCCAGGTTGACCACGACGTCGGTGTCGGGCGCCGAGTGGCGCAAAGCGTTGTCCAGGAGCTCGGCGACGATGAGGGCGATCGGCTCGACGGCGTGCGAGACAAGCGCGGTGCCCGCCTCCAGATGGTTGTGCACTCGCACCCGGTGGTAGCCGGCGAGCCGGGCCAGGCCGCCGGTCACCGCGTCCACCAGGTGCGACTCCTCACGAGCCAGCCCGACCCAGGCGCCGCACACCACCGCGGCGACCTGAGCCCGGCGCAACGACTGCTCGTTCTCGTGGTCGAGCGTGAACAGCGTCTGAGTCAGCTCGGGGTCGTCATAGCGCTGCTGCAGGCCGCGCAGGGCGTCCTGCAGCCGGTACAGGGCGGCCTGGATCTCCCGGGTGGCGCCGCGCATCCCGGCCTGGGCGGCGGAGTCGATCCGGGTGCGCTGCGCGACCAGTTCGGTGCGCAGGGCGCCCAGCACGTTCTCCAGCGCGATGTCCAGCGGCGTACCGGTGGTCCCCGGCCGCAGCGGGCCCGGCACGGTGACGTGCGGATGTGTCGACTGCCGGGCGGCGGCGGGGATCCGCTGCGCTGCCAGATGTTCCACTTCGGCGGTCAACGCCCGCTCCATGTCCTGCAGTTGTGAGAGCAGGGCGGTGATTCGGTCGCGTTGGACGGCCTGCCGGTGCCGGGACCGCAGCAGGCCGCCGCCAAGGACGAGGGCGGACAGTGTTCCGGCGGCGAGACCGCCGGCTACCAGGTCCGGCAATTCGATCATCGAGTCGGTTCCATGGGACGTCGGAAGGGCTGGGTCCGCGACCCTGCCACAGGCGTTCGGAGCACCGTACACGCTGTCATCGGTCGAACTCACACGGTGGGGGACAACTTCTCCGCGAAACCGCGCAGTTGCTGTTCGTTTTCATGTCAAGTGCCTGAGTTGTCCATACGCAGAGCGTGAGTTGACTTACCGTCAGTCCTGTCGTGGCGTCCGAGCCCCCGAGGTCACTCGCCCGGCTCGCGTTCCCGGCATCCCGTTCGCCGGCCGGGCCGGCAACGAGCCCGGGCTCGGCGGCCAGGAGGTCGAGCAGGGACTCGCGTTCGTCGGCCTTGGTTCCGGTCGACGCGTAGGCGATGGGCAGGCCCTGCAGGGTGCAGACCAGGTGCAGACCAGGTGCAGGCGCAGGCCCCAGAAGAAGCGGCTGTGGCCGGCGCAGTACCCGTACTCGGCCCATCCGGCCAGGTCGGAGCGCTTGACGGTCTCGCGGGAACGTCCGCACTCCACCGGCGTGGAGTCCACGATCCGCATGCCATCGCTCCACACCGAGGTGTCGGTGGCCGGCGCCCGGGTGACCCGCCGCAGTAGCTCGGCGACCTTCACCGCGACCGCGGACGCCCACAGTCCTTGAAGAACGACCCCGTCCCACGAACCAACGAGCCAGCAGACACGGATTGCCGACCCCCGACGACCAATGCCGGCAGTTCGCTGACCAGCAGGGGCACGGAACGCCGCTGACCTGCTACGAGGGCTGGGCTCCCCCTTGTGGGGCGTTCGGAGCAGCCTTGCTGTGGGGAGCCGGACCCGGTTCGGAACCCGCGGCCGAAACGGCCGTCCTCTCCAACTCCTGCCTCTCCAACTCCTGCCACTAGATTGCCTCTTGAACGATCAGTGGTCCGACCTGGAGGGCATCACATGACCGAGAGCGCCGCCTTCGGCGAGCAGAGCAAGAGGATCAGGACGGATCAGCCGCACACGGCCCGTATCTGGAACTACTGGCTGGGAGGCAAGGACAACTACGAGGTCGACCAGCAGGCAGGAGACCAGATCCGCCGGCTGCACCCGGGGATCGGGGACTACGCCCGGGCGGACCGGCAGTTCCTGGGGCGGGCGGTGCGGCACCTCGCGGGTGAGCAGGGCATACGGCAGTTCCTCGACGTCGGCACCGGACTGCCCACCGCAGACAACACGCACCAGGTCGCCCAGAGTGTCGCGCCCGAGTCCCGCATCGTCTACGTCGACAACGACCCGATCGTCCTCGCCCACGCCGCCGCCCTGCTCGACAGCGCTCCCGAGGGCCGCACCGACTATCTCGACGAGGACCTGCGCAACGCCGACTCCATCCTGGAACAGGCCGCGCGCACCCTGGACTTCAGTGAGCCCGTGGCACTGATGCTCCTCGGCGTCGTCATCTTCATCGAGGACGACGAGGAAGCGTACGGGATCGTGCGGCGTTTCATGGGGCACCTGCCGAAGGGCAGCTTCCTGGTCCTGTCGCACACCGTCACACGGCCGGACATGCCCGACGTCGACGCCGCGGTGGCTTTCTGGAACGAGCACGGCACCCCGAAACTGACCCAGCGCACCCCCGGTGCCGTCGCCCGGTTCTTCGACGGGCTGGAGGTGCTGACGCCCGGCGTGGTCTCCTGCAACCACTGGCGTCCCGGCACCACCGAAGGGGAGCTGCCCGAGGTCGCCATGTTCGGCGCAGTGGGCCGCAAGAGCTGAGCCCGGAAACGGACCCGGCCCCCGAGAAAGCGAAGCGCCGGCGGCTGCCGGGACGGGACAGGAGCCCGCGGGGTCCGGCCTTGAGTCTTCCCCGAGCCGCGATCGAAGCGACGATCGTGGCTCGGGGCCGACCGGCCCTCGAACCGGTCCCGGACATCCCATGGGTCTTCGCGGAGAGCCGCTGGATGCTCGAAAGAGCCGGGAGGCGCCGAGCGGCCTGGGGGAGACCCACGATGACGGGTGGCCTCGGCCCGACGGCCGGCTGCCACGGTTGTGGGCGGAGGCGAACCACCATGCCAGGCAACGTGCTGGCCGCCCATGGAACGACGAACGGCTCGACGGCGGAGGTCGCCGAAGCCGTCGCCGTGGTCCTGCGCAGGGAAGGGCTCGCGGCCGAAGCGCTCCCCACGCGGTCCGTGCGGATGGGCGGGACGAGGGCGGCGCCGTCGGCGACGGGCGACGCTCGTGGTTCCACTGCCCCGTGGTCCGCGGCGGCGCCGCAGGCGCCGAAGGTCCCCTCCTCGGACCGTTCGGCCCGGTCCGCGAGGGTCTGGCGGCCGGCAGCGGCTCAAGACTGCCGCGCGCCGCCTCGGGACCGGGGCCGGGATCCCGGTCACCTGCTGTCGCTCACGTCCGCCCCCTCCAGCGCGGCCCGTCCGGCCTCCAGCCGTGCCACCGGAACCCGGAACGGCGAGCAGGAGACGTAGTCCAGGCCGGCCGTGTGGAAGAAGTGCACCGAGTCGGGGTCACCGCCGTGTTCGCCGCACACGCCGATCTTCAGGTCCGGCCGGGCGGCGCGGCCCTCGGCGACGCCGATCCGGACCAGCCGGCCCACGCCGTCCCGGTCGATCGTCTCGAACGGGGAGGCCGGGAAGACGCCCTTGTCGAGATAGGCGGAGAAGAACTCCGCCTCGACGTCGTCGCGGGAGAAGCCCCAGGTCGTCTGGGTCAGGTCGTTGGTGCCGAAGGAGAAGAACTCCGCCTCCTGGGCGATCCGGCCCGCCGTCAGCGCCGCCCGGGGCAGCTCGATCATGGTCCCGACGGGGCAGGTGACCGGGACGCCGGACGCCCGGGAGACCTCGGCGAGCACCCGGTCCACCTCCTCGCGCACGATCCGCAGTTCGCGGACGTCACCGACGAGCGGAACCATGATCTCCGCCCGGGGGGTGCCGCCGGCCCGCGTGCGTTCCGCGACGGCCTCGCCGATGGCCCGTACCTGCATGGCGACCAGACCGGGAACCACCAGGCCGAGGCGCACGCCACGCAGCCCGAGCATCGGGTTCTCCTCGTGCATGCGGTTCACCGCGGCCAGCAGCTCGACGTCGTGCGCGGCCGGCAGGTCGCCGCGCGCCTCGGCGGTGGCGATCCGCACCGCGAGCCCGGTGCGGTCGGGCAGGAACTCGTGCAGCGGCGGGTCCAGCAGACGGATGGTGACGGGCAGCCCGTCCATCGCCTCCAGGATGCCGGTGAAGTCCTGCCGCTGGAGCGGCAGCAGCGCCGCCAGGGCCCGGTCGCGCTCGGCGTCCGAGCGGGCCAGGATCATCTCCTCGACCAGCTTGCGGCGCTCGCCCAGGAACATGTGCTCCGTGCGGCACAGCCCGATGCCCTGCGCGCCGAACCGGCGGGCGCGGGCGGCGTCCTCGGGGGTGTCGGCGTTGGCCCGCACCTGAAGCCGCCGGACCGTGTCGGCCCGGTCCAGGGCGCGGGCCACCGCGTCGACCACCTCGGCCGCTTCCCCGCCGGTGTCACCGGTCTCCAGGAACCGTATGACCGCCGAGTCCACGAGGGGCACCGCCCCCGGATACACCGCTCCCGCGGAGCCGTCCACGGAGATGACCGTGCCCTCCTCGACGACGGTGCCGTCGGCGGCGGTGAAGCGCCGGGCCCCGGGGTCGACGGAGAGCTCCTCGGCGCCGCACACGCAGACCTTGCCCATGCCGCGGGCCACCACGGCCGCGTGGCTGGTCTTGCCGCCGCGGCCGGTGAGCACCGCCTGCGCGGCGATCATGCCGGGCAGGTCGTCGGGGGTCGTCTCCTGGCGGACCAGGACCACCTTCTCGCCGGCCGCGGCACGGCGTACGGCCTCGGCGGAGTGGAAGACGGCCGCCCCGACCGCGGCGCCGGGCGAGGCCGGGAGACCGTGCGCGAGCGGTTCGCCGGCCGCCGAGGTGTCGAAGCGCGGGAACATCAGCCGGGCCAGTCCCTCGCCGCTCACCCGGGCGAGGGAATCGTCCGGGGTGATGAGTCCCTCGTCGGCCAGTGCGGCGGCGATGGCGAAGGCCGCCTCGGCGGTGCGCTTGCCGACCCGGGTCTGCAGCATCCACAGCGTGCCGCGCTCGATGGTGAACTCGATGTCGCACAGGTCCCGGTAGTGCCGCTCCAGCGTCCCCATGTGCTCACGGAGCCGGGCGTACGACTCGGGGTCCAGCCGCTCCAGCTCGGTCAGGGGAACGGTGTTGCGGATACCGGAGACCACGTCCTCGCCCTGCGCGTTGGGCAGGTAGTCGCCGTACAGGCCGGGGTGCCCGGTGGCCGGGTCGCGGGTGAAGGCGACACCGCTGCCGGAGTCGGGGCCGAGGTTGCCGAAGACCATGCGCTGCACGTTGACGGCGGTGCCCAGGTCGTCGGGGATGTGCTCACGCCGCCGGTACACGCGCGCCCGTTCACCGTTCCAGGACTCGAAGACGGCCAGGATCGCCCGGTGCAGCTGTTCGGCGGGGGACTGCGGGAAGGACTCGCCGGTCCCCCGGCGGATCACGTTCTTGTACGTCCTCACCAGCCGGGCGAGGTCACCGGCGTCCAGGTGCACGTCGTCCGGGACGCCGCGCAGCTCCCTGAGTTCGGCGAGGGCCCGTTGGAACAGGGCGGGGTCGACGCCCATGACCGTACTGCCGAACATCTGGATGAGGCGGCGGTAGGAGTCCCACGCGAAGCGTTCACTGCCGGACGCCTTGGCCAGTCCCAGGACGGAGTCGTCGTTCAGGCCGATGTCGAGGATCGTCTCCATCATGCCGGGCATGGAGAAACGGGCTCCGGAGCGGACGGACAGCAGCAGCGGGTCGTCCGGCTGCCCCAGCCGCCGGCCCGCGGCGGCCTCGACGGCCGCCAGGTGGTCGGAGACCTCCCGCGACATGCCCGCGGGCTCGCCGCCGGTGGCGAGGAAGACCCGGCAGGCCTCGGTGGTGAGGGTGAACCCCGGAGGGACGGGCAGCCCGAGCCGGGTCATCTCGGCCAGGTTCGAGCCCTTGCCACCGAGCAGGCCGGCCATGTCACGGCCGCCCTCCGTGAAGTCGTACACGTAACGGACCATGACGCTGCGCTCCTCGGACGTGGGGGCCTGACGCTTTCCAGCGTCGAGGGGGGAGCGTCCGCGCGCGAGGTGCCGGCAGGCCCGGAGCGGGGGCCGATTGGCCCCGCGCGGGGGACCGTGCGGTCCCTGGGCGCCCGCTCCCGGCGGGAGGAGACTCGCAACCGTCAGGAGTGCCGGAGGACCCGGAATCCGGGAGGGACGTGCCATGCCCCGCAATGTCGTAGTGGGAGTCGACGGATCCCCCGCGAGTCTCGCCGCCGCGCACTGGGCGGCCCAGGAGGCCCTGCGCCGGGGCACGGGGCTCGGTGTCGTACACGCCTGGCGCCCTCATCCGCACCCCGCGCCGTACGTGCCCCTGGGCAGCACCGAGCGCGACTGGGCCGAGCAGACTCTCCGGGCCGCCGTCCACAGCGTCCGCGCGGCCCACCCCGGGCTGCGCATCGACGACCGCCTGGTGTACGACGCGCCGGCCGCCGCCCTCGTCGCCGCCGCCGCGGAGGCCGAGCTGCTGGTCCTGGGCTCGCTCGGCCTGGGCGTCGTGGACGGGTTCGTCACGGGGTCCGTGTCCCAGCGGGTGGTCGCCCGTTCGGCGCGGCCCGTGGTGCTGGTGAGGGCGGGGCGCGGAGTCGCCGACGAGCATCTGCCGGCGGTGGACGGCGTCGCCCCGGAGGAGATTCCCGAGACGCCCTACCGTACGGTCGTGCTGGGACTGGACGTCCGGCACCCGTGCGACGAGCTGATCGGGTTCGCCTTCGAGGCCGCGCGGCTGCGGGACACCCGCCTGCACGTCGTGCACGCCTTCAGGCCGCCGGCGCGGCCCGTCGTCGACTCGTCGGGGATCGTGGGCCCGGCCGCCCCGCCGGCTCCGGAGGCCGAGGCGGAAGCGCTCGCGGCCCAGGAGCACGCGGTGGTCGCGGCACTGCGCCCCTGGTGCGGGAAGTATCCGACGGTCCCGGTGACCGAGACCGTGACCGCGGGCCGGGCAGCCGCCGCCCTGGTGCACGCCGCCAGGGACGCCGGGCTGCTCGTGGTGGGGCGCCGCACGAGCGGGGGCCGGCTCGGTGCCCACACCGGTCCGGTGGCACACGCCGTCCTGCACCACGTCGGCTGCCCCGTCGCCGTCGTCCCGCACGCCTGAGCCCGCCGGCCATGAGCCCCGCTCGTCCGCCCGGCTCGTCCGCCCCGGGTTCCCCTTCGGCCGGAGCCTCCGAACGCGATGTCCAGGGGGCCGGGCGGGGGCCGGGCCGAAGGTCCCGGCGGGCCGGGGCCGGACGGAACCGGTGCGGTGCCCCGTCGGCACTCCCCGCCGCCGCCCCGGACGACGAACATCGACAGCGACAGGACCCGACCAGGGAGAGGACCTCGTGATGACCGCGACCGCGACCATGACAGCCGGCCCCCGGACCGCCGAAGCGTGGCGCCGGTTCGCCGGGACGCAGTGGCGTGAGCGCATCGACGTGCGCGACTTCATCCAGGCCAACTACACCCCGTACGAAGGCGACGCGGCCTTCCTGACCGGGCCCACGGACCGCACCCGCGCCGTGTGGGAGAAGGTCAGCGGGCTCTTCCCCGAGGAACGGCGCCGGGGCATCCACGACGTCGACGCCGCCACCCCCTCCACGATCACCTCGCACGCCCCCGGCTACATCGACCGGGACCGCGAACTGATCGTGGGCCTGCAGACGGACGCCCCGCTGAAGCGCGCGATCATGCCGAACGGCGGTCTGCGCACGGTGGAGAGCGGCCTCAAGGCGTACGGCTACGAACCCGACCCCCTCGTCACCGAGATCTTCGGCACCTACCGCAAGACCCACAACGACGGCGTCTTCGACGCCTACACCCCCGAGATGCGCGACGCCCGCAGGGCGGGCATCATCACCGGCCTGCCGGACGCCTACGGCCGCGGCCGGATCATCGGTGACTACCGGCGCGTGGCCCTCTACGGCACCGACCGGCTCATCGCGGCCAAGCGGGCCGAGCGAGCCCTGCTGGACGCGCGGCCCTCCAGCCCGGACGTCATCCGGGACCGTGAGGAACTGGCCGAGCAGATCCGCGCGTTGGGCGAACTCGCCGAGATGGCGGACACGTACGGCTGCGACGTCTCCCGCCCCGCCGCCACCGCGCACGAGGCCGTCCAGTGGCTCTACCTCGGCTTCCTGGCAGCGGTGAAGGAGCAGAACGGCGCCGCGATGTCGCTGGGCCGCACCTCCACGTTCCTGGACGTCTACCTCCAGCGCGACCTGGACGAGGGGATCATCGACGAGACCCGCGCCCAGGAGCTGATCGACGACTTCGTCGTCAAGCTGCGGATCGTACGGTTCCTGCGCACCCCCGAGTACGACGCGCTGTTCTCCGGCGACCCGACCTGGGTGACGGAGTCCATCGGCGGCATCGGCGCCGACGGCCGGCCGTTGGTCACCCGCACCTCGTTCCGCTTCCTGCAGACGCTGTACAACCTGGGCCCGGCCCCCGAACCGAACCTCACGGTGCTGTGGTCGCCGCGGCTGCCCGAGGGGTTCAAGCGGTTCTGCGCGCAGGCCTCCATCGACACCAGCGCCGTGCAGTACGAGTCCGACGAGCTCATGCGGCCGCGCACCGGCGACGACACCGCGATCGCCTGCTGCGTCTCCGCGATGGCGGTCGGCAAGCAGATGCAGTTCTTCGGGGCGCGCGTCAACCTGGCCAAGGCACTGCTGTACGCGGTCAACGGCGGCCGGGACGAGATGACCGGCAAGCAGATCGCCCCCGAGACGCCACCGCTGACCGGCGAGTACCTGGACTACGACGAGCTGTCGGCGGCCTACGACCGGGTGCTGGACTGGCTGGCGCAGACCTACGTCAACGCGCTCAACGTCATCCACTACATGCACGACAAGTACGCCTACGAGCGCATCGAGATGGCCCTGCACGACCACCCCGTGCACCGCTTCATGGCCTGCGGCATCGCCAGCCTCTCCGTGGCCGTCGACAGCCTGTCGGCCGTGAAGTACGCCCGGGTGAAGGTGTTCCGCGACGCGACCGGTCTGGCCGTGGACTTCCGGACCGAGGGCGAGTTCCCGGCGTACGGCAACAACGACGACCGGGCCGACTCCCTCGCCGTCGGCCTGGTGGAGTCGTTCATGGAGAAGGTGCGCAAGCACCCCACCTACCGGGACGCCGAGCACACCCAGTCCGTGCTGACCATCACCTCCAACGTCGTCTACGGCAAGCACACCGGGAACACCCCCGACGGCCGCCGCGCCGGACAGCCCTTCGCGCCCGGCGCCAACCCGATGAACGGCCGTGACCGGCACGGAGTGGCCGCCTCCGCGCTGTCGGTGGCCAAGCTGCCCTACGGGCAGGCCCGCGACGGCATCTCGCTGACGACGACCGTCACCCCCGAGGGGCTCGGCCACCTCCCCGAGGAGCGGGCGGGCCACCTGGTCGGCATCCTCGACGCCTACATGGCGGCCGGCGGTTTCCACATGAACGTGAACGTGCTGAACCGGGCCGTACTGGAGGATGCCATGGAGCACCCGGAGAAGTACCCGGAGCTGACGATCCGGGTCTCCGGATACGCTGTCAACTTCGTCCGTCTGACCCGTGAGCAGCAGCTCGACGTGATCAGCCGCACCTTCCACGGATCGCTGTGAACACCGTCGTCGAGCCGGTGACGGGCCGTGTCCACTCCTGGGACCTGTCCACGGGAGTGGACGGTCCCGGGACCCGGTTCGTGCTGTTCGTCAACGGCTGCCCGCTGCGCTGCCTGTACTGCGCCAACCCCGACACCTGGCGCATGAGGGACGGCCGGCGGGCCACGGTGGACGAGGTGATGGCGGAGATCGAGAAGTACCGGGCCTTCGTCACCACGGCGGGGGGCGGGGTGACCGTCACCGGCGGGGAGCCCCTGCTCCAGCCCGCCTTCACCGGCGCCGTCCTGCGCCGCTGCAAGCAGGCCGGACTGCACACCGCCCTGGACACGTCCGGCTTCCTCGGCGCCCGTGCCACCGACGAGCTCCTCACCGACACCGACCTGGTGCTCCTGGACATCAAGTCCTCCGACGCCAGGACCTACCGCGAACTCACCGGTGGCGAACTCACCCCTACGCTCGACTTCGCCACCCGCCTCGACCGGCTCGGCAAACCGATGTGGATCCGGTACGTGCTGGTCCCCGGCTGGACCGACGACGAGCGGGCGGTGGAGGGGCTGGCACGCTTCGTGGCCGGCCTGGGCAGCGTCGAGCGGGTCGACATCCTGCCGTTCCACAAGCTCGGCGCGGCCAAGTACGAGGCCCTGGGCATCCCCTTCCCGCTGCGGGACACCCCGGTCCCCGACGCTGCGCTGGTGGAGCGGGTCCGCGGCCAGTTCCGTGCGCACGGCCTGGCGGCCCACTGAGGCCACTCCTCCGGCGGTCGCCGGCGCACCGGCCTCCGTGCCGCAGGGCCGGGTCCGGGGCTACTGCCCCTCGCCGGCCGCATCCCGGTCGGCCACCCGCACGTCGTGTCCGGCGTCCCGGGCCGCCGCGGCCACGCGTTCCAGTCCGAGCGGCTCCAGCTTGAGGAAGATCTCCGAGTACATCAGAGCACTGGGATGGACGAGCAGCAGACGCATGGATCACCTCGGGTGCCGGTGCCGGTGCGGGAATGCGGGGGATAACCCACGGCCCGGGCCGGGAAACCCCTGTCAGCCGCACGGCTCAACGCCAGGCCGCACCCACGGGCATCCCGGCAGCCGAGCCGCTTGCCACCCGCCGACCCGCCTCCACCAGGAGGGCCGGACGCCACGCCCGCACGTCTCACTCCACGGCGCCCTGGCGGACCTCCTGCGCGTATCCCCGTATCACCCCTTTTTTCGCCGCCTGGGCCGGTCGAGTGGTCTTTGCGTGGTCGACAGGCAAAGGGGAACCTCCAGCATGTCCGTTGCGAGGTCCCGCCCACAGTCAGAGGACTGCATGACGCCCCTCAGCAGCCATCGTCCACCGGCCGGGCAGGCCGGAGAAGAACCGCGCCTGTCGTCCGAGCTGATCGACGGCCTGGTGCGCGACGTCTGCGCGATCCCTCCGGGACCGGAAAGGCAAGCCGCCCGGGAGCGCGTCATCCGCCGTCTCGTCCCCCTGGCCCGTCGTATCGCCGCCAAGTACCGCAACATCGCCGGTGAGGAGCAGGACGACCTCTTCCAGGCGGCCTGCCTGGGGCTCGTCAGGGCCGTCGACGGCTACGACCCCGACCGGGGGCACGCGTTCCTGTCCTACGCGGTGCCCACGGTCGCCGGCGAGGTGAAACGTCACCTGCGGGACCGGACGGGCACGCTGCGGATCCCGCGCCCCGTCCAGGACGCCCGGCAGCGAGTGAATCGGGCACGCGGCGAGTTGGAGCAGCTCAACGGGCGGCCGGCGACACGGGCGGAGGTCGCGGCGTACTGCGACCTGCCCACGGAGGCGGTGACGGAGGCACTGCGCTCGGAGAGCGTCCGCCGCCCGCGCCCGCTGGACGCTCCGGCCGACGGCACGGACCTGCCCGGACCCACCCCGAGCGAGGTGATCGGCGGCTGCGACCCGGCCCTGGAACTCCTGGTCGAGCGGGTCACGCTGATACGCCTCCTGAACGAGCTGCCCGACAGGGAGCGCCGCATCCTGTACCTGCGGTTCTTCGAGGACCGGACCCAGCAGCAGATCGCCTCGGCCGTGGGCATCTCGCAGATGCACGTGTCCCGGCTGCTGGCGCGCTGCCTGGCCCACCTGCGCGAGGCACTGACGGACCCCTACGGAACAGAGGTAACGGGCGCCGGGCCGTCTGCCCGGGCGAAGGACGCCGCCGCGGGGCTCCGCACGGCCGGACCGCCGCACCTGCCGCCGGAGGAGCCACGCCGGCGGGGCGGCCCGGTC
>NZ_QFDQ01000185.1 GCF_003270085.1 Streptomyces triticisoli
CTCGGCCGGGTGAACATCACCGGCTCGGCTGGATTTCCGGCCCCCCAACGGCCCTACGCTCAGCGCGACAACCCCACACATGCGTCGGCCCCCGGCCGGGAGTAGCGATCCCGATCGAGGGCCTGACCACCGAGGAAGTAGGGCTTCCCGATGGGTACCGAGAACCCTAGCGTGCCCCCGCACGCCCAGTCAGCCGTTGCCGCGAACGAAGCGAACGAACCCCACTCCCGGGCGAATCCACGCACCCCTGCCCGCCCGCGTGCCTATGGCGTCACGCACGAGAACATCCGCCACACCACCCGCTTCACGGTGATCGGCAACCACCTCGCCCAGCACCCGGAACTCTCCCTGGTCGCCATCGGCCTGGCCGCCCACATCCAGTCCCTGCCGGCCAACACCCCTGTGGACATCAAAACCCTCGCCACCCGCTTCCCCGAGGGCCGCACCCGCATCGCCGCCGGCCTGCGCGACCTGGAAACCCACGGCTACCTCCGCCGCGAATGCGAACGCACCCCCACCGGCCACATCGTCACGCGCACCATCAGCTGCAACCAGCCCAAGGCACCCCGCCACCACACCCCCGCACCCGCCACCACCCCCGTACCCGCTCCTGACTCCGCCCCCACCGACAAACAGCCCACCCCGACAGCACCCGAGACACCGAAGCCGCCCGAAACCCCCGAGGAGCACTCTCCCCGTAGGAAACCCCGCGCCCCCCGCAAAAAGCATCCCCTTCCCCCAGTCCCCCAGCCCGCCCACCCCTCTCCCACCCTCCTCCAGCAGGCCACCGACCTCCTAGCCACCCTCCACCGCGAGGACCCCCGCCTCCTCCTCTCCGCCTGCGACACCGCCCACCTCGCCCCCGGCGTCGCCGCCTGGCTGCAACACGACGTCACCCCCACCGCCGTACGCCACGCCCTGACCACCGACCTCCCACCCGAGGGCCTGCGCCGCCCCGCCGCCCTCCTCGCCCACCGCCTTACCACCCAGCTGCCGCCCCCGCCCCCGTTCCGAGCCCCGGCCGCCCCACCACCGGTCCGGCACCCCCTCCAGAACTGCGACGGCTGCGACCGCGCCTTCCGCGCCCCGGAACCAAGCCGCTGCGCCGACTGCCGAGCAGCGGCATCCGGCCCTTCCGGGCCACCGGACAACTCATGGAAGGCTCCATGAGCACGCAGGCCGACCACGGACACGAGCTGGTTCCCCGCCCCGAACAGACCCCGGATGCCCTGCGGGCCGCCCTCGCCGTCGTCGCTCCCGGGCGCCTGCCGGAGATGCAGCGGACAAAGGACGAGGCGTTCGCCAAGGTCGTGGCGTGGCAGTCACTCAGCCCGGTGCGGAGCTGGGTCCTGGCCTGGGCCAGGGACATCGAGATCGCCCGCCGCCCCGACCTCGCCACCCGCCACGCCAGAGCCACCGGCAACCTGGAGCACGAGGACCTCGGCATCGCCCAGGAAGCCCTGCGAGAGCTGGCCACGGTCCTGGACGAAGCCGTGAAGGCAGTACGCGCTTGAGCCGGACGACAGCCGTGGATCGGAGAAGCGGCAGCCGGTCGCCCGAAGTCCGCCGCGACCGGCTGCCGGGTTCCGCTGGGAGTGCTAGGAGTGCCCCAGTTCCGCCGTCTCCTCGTCGGAGACGGCCGGGACCGAACCGGAGTCGGCGGCCGGGCGGAGGGGGAACGGGTCCACCCGGGTCTCGTCGATCACCGGCGGAGCCGGCTGCGGGGGCTTGGGCATGACCGCGGCCTCGGAGTGGCCGCCGCAGCCGTACGTCAGGGAGACCACGCGGCCGTCGGCCGGGGAGAACTCGTTGGCGCAGACGCCGAAGGCCTGGCCCAGCGAGCCGCCGATCGGCACGAGGAAGCCGCAGCTCACGCAGGCCGCCGGGGCCGCCTGGGCCATGGGGGTCTTCGCGCCGAACGCCTCCTCCCAGCGGTCGGCGGCGGCATGCAGGCCGTAGCGTGACAGGACCCGGGCGCGGCGCATGCCCAGTTCCTCGGCGACCGCCGGGATCGAGCCGCGGGCCGGGACGGTGGGGAGGTTCCTCGGCGGGCCCGCCGTGACGTCGGCGTCCTCCGCCTCCGCCAGCTCGGCCATGTCCTCGGAGACCGCGGAGTTCGGGGCGGGCTCGTCCTCGCCGGAGAAGCCGGGCTCCAGCCGGAGGTCCTCGGCGTTGGTGGGCAGCAGGTCGCCGGGGCCCATGTCGCCTGGGCGCAGACGTTCGCTCCACGGCACCCACTCGGGCGCGAGCACCGCGTCCGGGCCGGGCAGCAGGACGACCTCGTCGATGGTGACGATCCTCGCGCGGGAGGCGCGGGCCACCGTGACGGCCCAGCGCCAGCCGCGGTAGCCGAGCTCCTTGCACTCGAAGAAGTGCGTGACGACGCGATCACCCTCGGTGACCATGCCTGCGTGCTCGCCGACGACCCCCGGGGCGGCCGCCTCCTCGGCTGCGGCCCGGGCGAGGTCGACGGCCTCGGCGCACAGGCGGTCGGGGGTGCGGCTTCGCGTGGTCGCTGCCTTCACAGGTATCGCTTCTCTCCTACGCCGTCTGTACGGGTGCGCCGGCCTGAAGGCGGCGGGGCGGACGGAGCGGACCCTGGACCGCGTCGACGTCCGCGCCCGCTCGCGCTCGGGCGCACCTACGTCATCCATTCTGCGGTATGCCCGTAAGGCGCGCGGCCGAGAACGTTCGCCACGACGCGCTACGCACGCTACCTTCTCGTCGGCGCTGGGCCTACACCGACGGTGGTTTCCCCCCGCCCGCCTGTCTCGCAGAGTGGGACGGCCGGTCCGGGACCACCAGGAGCGGGCGGAATCGGACAGCCCTTGGGGGGTCGGACGGCCTCCGGAGACACGCCGACGTGTGCGGGGCAAGGCGCGTCCCCCGGCGCCCGGGTGCTCCGGGTGCTCCGGCGCCCCGGTTGGCTCATCGGGGGTTCAGCCAGGGTCGTCGGGGCTCGCCCGGGGCGTAATGGCGCCAGTGGTCGCCGTCTCGGGGCAGTATGACGGGGTGGCAGCCGCGAGGACGCCCCCGGGGACCACCGGGGTCCATGGGGACAAGGGGTACAAGGGAAGCAGCCGGGGCAGCGGTTCGGGCCGGTTCGGCGGGTCCGTCCGCGCGGTCGGGCGTGCCCTGCGGCTGCCCGTCACCAAAACCGTCCGCGGCATCCGCAGGGCGACCAACGCGCACGGCGCCGGCGAGTCCGGGCTCGGCAGGCTGATCGAGCTGCACGCGGTGAACGGCGCCGGTGACGTCATGATCACCGTGGCGCTCGCCTCCACCGTCTTCTTCGCCGTGCCCACCGACGAGGCCCGCGGCCGGGTCGCGCTGTACCTCGCCATCACCATGGCGCCCTTCACCCTCCTCGCCCCCGTGATCGGCCCCCTGCTCGACCGCCTCCCGCACGGCCGCCGCGCCGCGATGGCCGGCGCCATGCTCGCCCGGGCGCTGCTCGCGCTGATCATCGCGGGCGCGGTGGCCGGCGGCAGCCTGGAGCTGTATCCGGCGGCGCTCGGCGTACTGGTCGCATCCAAGGCGTACGGCGTGATCCGCAGCGCCGTCGTACCCCGGCTGCTGCCGCCCCGCTTCTCCCTGGTCAAGGCGAACTCCCGGGTGACCCTCGGCGGGCTGCTCGCCACCGGCGTGGCCGCACCCATCGGGGCGGGGCTGCAGGCCGTCGGCGCGCACTGGCCGCTCTACGGCGCCTTTGTGATCTTCATCGCGGGAACGTTCCTGTCCTTCGCCCTGCCGCCGAAGGTCGACTCGGCCAAGGGCGAGGACCGGGCGCTGCTCGCCGCGGACGAGCAGCATCTGCGCGGCCCGCACCGCGAGCCGCTCAAGCGGCCGGGTCTGCGCACGGTCGGCACGGCCGTCACGCACGCCCTCGCCGCGAACGCCGCCCTGCGCTGTCTGTCCGGCTTCCTGATCTTCTTCCTGGCCTTCCTGCTCCGGGAACACCCGCTGACCGGCGAGAGCGCGGCGGTGTCGCTGGGGATCGTGGGTGTCTCGGCGGGCGCGGGCAACGCGCTCGGTACGGCGGTCGGGGCATGGCTGCGGTCACGGGCGCCGGAGGTCATCATCGTCACGGTCGTCGCGATCGTGCTGGGGGCCGCCGTCATGGCCGCGATCTTCTTCGGCGCGTTCCTGGTGGCCTGCCTGGCCGCGGTCGCCGGCTTCGGGCAGGCGCTGGGCAAGCTGTCCCTGGACGCGCTGATCCAGCGGGACGTACCGGAGCCGGTGCGGACCTCGGCGTTCGCCCGCTCCGAGACGCTGCTGCAGATGGCCTGGGTGCTCGGTGGCGCGATCGGCATCGTGCTGCCGCTCAACGGCGCGCTGGGCCTGTCGGTGGGCGCCGCGATCGTCGCCGCGGGCTGGGTGCCCACGGTCCGCGGCCTGCTCCTCTCGGCCCGGCGCGGCGGCAGCACCCGGCCCCGCGTGGCGTGACCCGTCCCCGCCCGGGCGGTGCCGCCCCTGACCAGGCGGTGTCACAGCCTCGTGCCCCTCAGCCCACGACCCGCCGCACCCCCGCGTAAACGGCCTGCCCGACGTGCCCGATAACCTTCGGACATGACCACGCTGCCCCGCGGCGAAGCCGCTATTGAACACCGCGCTGTGCGACGCCGCCGCGCTGTCGCCGCCGCCGGCGCCGTTTCTGCCGGACTGCTTCTCCTGACGGCCTGCGAAAAGCCGACGCCGATGGCCACGATCACCGTCGGCGACAACTCGGTGCACTCGGAGGCCACCTGCTACAACGACGGCAAGGCGATCAAGAGCACCGATCTGCTGAAGTGCCTGAAGTCGGACAAGTTGATCAAGGTTGATCCCGACGAGACCGTCCGCTTCGGTGTCGACCCGGAGATCGCGGACAAGGGCTGGACCATCCTGATGAACGGTCAGCCGCTCACCGACTCCAGCACGAAGACGTACCGCACCATCCCGGGCAGCGTGTTCTTCAACGCCAATTACGGCGCCAGCGGCAACTCCACCTGGGTCTCCATCAAGGAGGGCGACAAGAGCACCCTGGGCGTGTGGTCCTTCAAGCTGCAGAAGGAATCCTGACCACGCACCCGGTGCCCTCCGTACGCGTGCTCGTCGCCGCCGCGGTCCCGGTCGAACGGGACGCGGTGGCACAGGCGTTCCCGGAGCCCGTGCGTGAGCTGCCGCTGCCCGGGGTGACCGTGCACCGCTGCGGCGGTCACGACCTGATCGCCGCCGGCGTCGGCCCCGCCCTCGCCGCAGCCTCCACCGCCACCGCCCTGACCGCCGCCGCGCTCGGCGGCACCCCCTACGACCTCGTCGTCTGTGCCGGTATCGCCGGGGGCTTCGCGCCCGCCGCGCCCCTCGGCTCGCTCGTCGTCGCCGACGAGATCACCGCCGCCGACCTGGGCGCCGAGACCGGCGACGGCTTCCTTCCGGTGACCGAGCTCGGCTTCGGCACCGTCACCCACCGTCCGCCCGAAGCTCTCGTGGAGGCGATCGCGACCGCCACCGGAGCCCGCACCGGCACCGTCCTGACCGTCTCGACCGTGACCGGCACCGCCGCCCGGGCCGACGCCCTGCGCGCCCGCCACCCCCGCGCCCTGGCCGAGGCCATGGAGGGGTTCGGGGTGGCCGAGGCGGCCGCCGTGCACCGCGTCCCGGTGCTGGAGCTGCGCGCGGTCTCCAACCCCGTCGGCCCGCGCGACCGCGCCGCCTGGCGCATCGGCGACGCCCTGACCGCCCTGACCGAGGGCTTCGGGAAGCTCACGCACGTCCTCACGAGGTGGAACCCCCATGAGCCCTGACCGCCGGACGAGCCCTGCCAGCCGGACGAACCCTGCCAGCCGGACGAGCCCTGACAGCCGGCGACTGCGGATCGCCTACTCGCCCTGTCCCAACGACACCTTCGTCTTCGACGCCCTCGCCCACGGCCGCGTCCCGGACGCGCCCGCGCTCGACGTCACCTTTGCGGACATCGACGTCACCAACGGCATGGCCGAGCGCGGCGAGCACGACGTGCTGAAGGTGTCGTACGCCGTGCTGCCGTACGTCCTCGGTGAGTACGCGCTGCTGCCGTGCGGCGGCGCGCTGGGCCGGGGCTGCGGGCCGCTGGTGCTGACGAAGGAGCCGGACGCCGGCTTGGAGGGCCGTACGGTCGCGGTGCCGAGCGAGACGTCGACGGCGTACCTGCTGTTCCGGCTGTGGGCCGCGGACACCGTCCCCGGCGGGGTCGGCGAGATCGTGGTCATGCCGTTCCACGAGATCATGCCCGCCGTACGGGACGGGAAGGTGGACGCGGGACTCGTCATCCACGAGGCGCGCTTCACCTACCAGAACTACGGTCTGCACAGGCTCGCCGACATGGGCGAGCACTGGGAGGCCACCACCGGGCTGCCGATCCCGCTCGGCGCGATCATCGCCAAGCGGTCGCTGGGCGAGGAGACGCTGACGCGGCTCGCCGACTCGATCCGTACGTCCGTACGCGCCGCGTGGGACGACCCCGAGGCCTCCCGGGCGTACGTCATGGAGCACGCCCAGGAGATGGATCCGGCCGTCGCCGACCAGCACATCGGGCTGTACGTCAACGAGTTCACCGCCGACCTCGGCGAGGACGGCTACGCGGCGGTCCGCGGGCTGCTCACGCGTGCGGCGGCCGAGGGGCTCGTACCGCCCCTCGGCCCGGACGCGCTCGACTTCCCGTAGTCCCTGTCCCTGTCCCTGTCCCTGTCCCGATTACGGTTCCGCCTGCCGGGTCAGACGTCCAGTTGGTCGGCGACCGCGCGCAGCAGACCGGCGACCTTCTTGCCGTGGGCCCTGTCGGGGTAGCGGCCGCGCCCCAGCTCGTTCACGACGCTCTCCAGGAGCGTGGTCAGGTCCTGCACGATGGAGGCCAGCTCGTCCGGCTTCCTGCGCTGGGCGGCCGCGACCGACGGGGTCGGCTCCAGGAGCGTCACGGAAAGGGCCTGGTCACCGCGCTGTCCGGCCACCACCCCGAACTCCACTCGCTGTCCCGGCTTGAGCGTGTCCACTCCGGCGGGGAGCACCGAGGAGTGGACGAAGACGTCACCGCCGTCGTCGCGGGAGAGGAAGCCGAAGCCCTTCTCAGCGTTGAACCACTTGACCTTGCCGGTAGGCAAAGCACGCACCCCATCTCACCGGTCAGCCGAACCACTGTTGCCGCAGGTCAGGCTATCTAGCGCTCGCTCGTGCCTGCCGTTGTCCCGAAGCCTCCCCAGCTCTTTACCCCTCGTCAAGCCCGTCCACGCCAGTCGGCCGAACCTGGCTGATCAGTGTGGGCACGCTCGCCCGGGGCGGGGGAGACAAGGGATATCTCAGCACACGAGGAGCATGTGGCGGCAACCCGATTCCGGGCCCGGCGGGCGTTGCAGCGGGCGTTGCAGCGGGCGTTGCAACGGACGTTCCAGCAGGCGTTCCAGGGGCACGCTCCTGACCAGCGCCGGCACGAGCCGCGCGGGGAACTACCCTGGTCGGGTGCGTGAAGAAACCCAAACGAACTCCCCCACCGCCGGTGAAGGGCTGATCCGGGCCGGCGCCATCGTGTTCTTCGCCGGCGCGGTGGCCACGCTCGTCACGGTCGCGCCGCTGTTCCTCGGCACGAAGCCCTTCCCGACGTACATGTTCGGCCTGAGCATGCTCATGGGCGTCGGCTTCCTGATCGCCGGCATCGGCGTGCTCCGGTCGGTCGCGGCGGGACGCCGTCAGGCACGCGGCGACTCGCGGTAGCCGGACAGCCAGTCCGGGAACTCGGTCAGGTCCGCCAGGACCACGTCCGCGCCCGCCGCCCGCAGCTCCCGCCCGTCGCACGGCCCGGTGGCCACCGCCACCGAGAGAGCGCCTGCCGTACGGGCGCCGCGCACGTCGCCGACGTGGTCGCCCACGTACACGCTCGCGCCGTACTCGCGCAGCGCCTGGGCCTTCTGCTCGGCCCACAGGTCGCCGATCACCGCGTCCGGCTCGATGCCCAGGTGCTCCAGGTGCAGCTTGGCGTTCGGCTCGTACTTGGCGGTGACGACGATCGCCCGCCCGCCGGCCTCCCGTACGGCCGTCAACGCCTCACGGGCGCCGGCCAGCGCGAGCGCCGCGGCGACGGCGTACGTCGGGTACATCTCCCGGTACAGGTTCCCCACGGCCTCGACCTGGTCGGCCGGGAACCAGTTGACCAGCTCCTGTTCGAGCGGCGGCCCGAGTCGCGTGACCGCCAGGTCGGCGTCGATGTACGTCCCCGTCCGCTCGGACAGCGCCAGGTAGCAGGCGCGGATGCCGGGGCGGGAGTCGATGAGGGTCATGTCGAGGTCGAAACCGACGGTCAGGAGGCGCGAGGTCATATGGGCCATTGTGCCCAGGCGGGTGGGCGGGCAGCCCTCCGGTCCGTGTGACGTACAACCATCTCCGGTCCGCGTCTACCGTCGGCGCTGCGAGCGCCAGAGCAGGAACAGGGCCGAGAGCACGGCCGCGGCCCGCACCACCCACGGCCAGGTCTGCTGGACCGCGTCGTTCATGTGACCCTGGGCGATGGGGGTGCCCCAGCGGTCGTCGGTACGTCCCCACAGCCACACCACTCCGGCCGCGAGCGCCAGGCCCGGCATGCCCATGACGGCCCACTTGGACTCCGTCGGGGTCAGCCGGCGGGAGCCGTACGCGATCAGCCAGCCGAGCAGCAGCACGAACCACTTGCCGAGGACCGCGCCGGCGACCAGCAGCCCGGCCGCGAGCAGCAGCAGCGGGTTGCTCCAGCGCCCCCTGAGCAGGGGCAGGCCGAGCCGTCGGCGCGCGGCCGGCACCTCCTCCGGGCCGGCCGCCTCCACCACTGCCGCGTCCACGTCGGCGTCGGCATCCGCATCCGCATCGGCGGCCGTCCCGAATGCGGGACCGGGCTCGGCGGGCTCCTTCGGCGGCGGGGGCTTGAGCAGCTCCGGGATCTCCACGCCGCCCACGAAGCCGGGCACGTCGTCGCCGATCCCGAACGGGCTGCTGTCCAGGCGCCACCAGTCGGGGCGCGTGGCCGAGTCGCCGAGTTCCTCGGCGCTCGCCAGATGCGGCGGGGACGGGCCGTCCAAGGGCGCGGGGTCCGCCTTCGGCCGCGGCGGACGGGGCCGTGGTACGACCCTGCGCAGACCCTTCGGCCGCTCCTGATCCGCCTCGGACGCCCCGGACGCCTTGGAGTCCCGCTGCACGGGTACGGTCGGCCCCGGTGCCCGCGGACCCGCCTCGCCGCTGCCGCCCGCGGCCGAGACGACCTCGTCCGGGCTGCCGAGCCGGTCGAGGATGCGGCGGACGGCGGCGGGACTGTCCACGGCGGCCCTGGCGCGGTGCCGGTCGATCTCGTTGCGCAACTGGGAGACCAGGCGCATCCGGGTGGCCGAGGAAAGCTGCCGCTGCTGAGCGACGTCTCCGACCCGGCTCAGATACTCGTAGACGACCTGATCGCTCTCGATCCCCACGGAACCCCTCCGGGGTGGCTGGCCGATTACCCCGCGGGGGAGAAGGTATCGCAGGGCGAGTCCGAGCAGTCCGTCCGGCTCTTGAGGGCGCGGCCGTTCAGGCCGACGGGGGTCCGGGTCGCGGCCCCCGGGGGCCGCGACCCGCTACCGTGGGTCGGATGAGCAGCGATGAGCAACCGTCGGCTCCGCGTTCCCTCGCGGAAGCGCTTCGCGCGCGCGACGACGCCTGTCTGGCCGCGCTCCTGCGCAGCCGTCCCGATCTCATCACGCCGGTCCCGACCGACCTCACCCAGCTCGCCACCCGCGCCGGGACCCGCGCCTCGGTGGTGCGCGCCCTGGAGCGGCTGGACCGGTTCGCCCTGCAGACGGCCCAGGCCCTCGCGGTGGCCGGTGACCCGGCGACGTACGGGGAACTGCTCGGTCTGATGGCCTCCGACGCCCGGGACCCCGTCGTCGCCGCCGCGCTGCCCCGCGCCCTGGGCACCCTGCGCGAGCAGGCCCTCGTCTGGGGCGGCGACGACCGGCTGCGCCTGGTGCGCACGGCCCGCGAACTGCTCGCCCCGCAGCCGCAGCACCCCTCCCCGACCGGGCTCGGCCCGACCGTGCGGGAGGCGACGGCGGGCATGTCACCGGGGCGGATCCAGCAGATCCTGACCACCGTCGGCCTGCCCTCCACCCACGACTCCGTCTCCGCGGTCGCCTCGCTCACCGCCCTGTTCACCGACCGCGAGCGGACGGCCGCGCTGCTCGCCGAGCTCCCGGCCGACTCCCGCGAGGTACTGGACCGCCTGGTGTGGGGACCGCCCTACGGCCAGGTCACGCACGACCCGGCGCCGCGCCTGCGCCGGCTGCTCGACCGCGGGCTGCTGCTGCCCACTGCGCCCGGGACCGTCGTACTGCCCCGCGAGGTGGCCCTGCACCTGCGCCAGGGCCGCGCCCATCGCACGCCCGAGCCGGTGCCGCCCGCCGTCGAGGCGGTCGCCACGCACCGTCCACAGGTGGTGGACGCCACCGCGGCCGGGCAGGCGTACACCGCCCTGGCCACCGTGGAGGAGCTGCTGAAGGACTGGGACGAGGGCGGGCCGAACGTGCTGCGCGCGGGCGGCCTGAGCGTGCGCGACCTCAAGCGCACCGCCGTCGCCCTCGACGTGCCCGAACCAGTGGCCGCCTTCTGGGTCGAGCTCGCCCACGCGGCCGGGCTGATCGCCTCCGACGGCGAGGTGGACGAGCGGTACGCGGCCACCCCCGCCTACGACGAGTGGCGGGAGCGGCCCGCCGCCGAACGCTGGGCGCACCTGGCGGCGGCCTGGCTGGCGGCCACCCGCACACCGGGGCTGGTCGGCGGGCGGGACGCCAAGGACCGCGCGCTGTCGGCGCTCGGCCCCGGACTGGACCGTTCGGCGGCACCGGAGGTGCGGCACCGGGTGCTCACCCTGCTCGCCCGCCTGCCGCAGGGCACCACGCCCTCCGCCGAGTCGGTGCTGGCCCGGCTGCACTGGGAACGCCCCTCGCGCGGACCGCGGCAGGAGGACGACCTGCGCGGCCGGCTGGCCCGGTGGACGCTGTCCGAGGCGGAACAGCTCGGCGTCACGGGACGCGGCGCGCTGTCCGCGCACGGGCGCGCACTGCTGGGCGCGCCGCCGCCCGCACCGGTCGCCGGGGAACACGCCGGGCCGGGGCCCGCGGGCCCCGGCGACAAGCTCCCCGTCCACAAGCACCACCGGCCCGAACCGGCCCCCGGCCTGCCGGAACCCCTCTCCCCCGCCGAACAGGCCGCCGCCACCGCCGCGGCCGCCCGTGTCCTCGCCCCGCTCCTGCCCGAACCCCTGGACCACGTCCTGCTCCAGGCGGACCTCACGGCGGTGGCGCCAGGCCCGCTCCAGCGGCCGCTCGCCGACCTGCTGGACGTGCTCGCGGACGTGGAGTCCAAGGGCGGTGCGACCGTCTACCGCTTCACCCCCGCCTCCGTACGCCGCGCCCTGGACGCCGGCCGCACCGCCGCCGACCTGCACGCCTTCCTCGCCGCGCACTCCCGCACGCCGGTTCCGCAGCCGCTCGCCTACCTGATCGACGACGTGGCCCGCCGGCACGGGCACCTGCGGATCGGCGCCGCCTCGGCGTACGTGCGCTGCGACGACGACGCGGTGCTGAACGAGATCCTGGCCGACAAGCGGTCCGCCGCACTGCGCCTGCGCCGCCTGGCGCCCACCGTGCTCGCCGCGCAGGCCGACCCGGCCACGCTGCTGGAGGGCCTGCGCGCCATGGGCTACGCCCCGGCCGCCGAGTCCGCCGAGGGCGACGTCCTCGTCACCCGGGCCGACTCCCACCGCACCCCGCCGCGCGCCGCGCCCGAACCGGTCCCGGAGGGCCCGCCGCCCCCGGACGCCACCCTGCTCGCCGCCGCGATCCGCGCGATCCGGGCGGGCGACCTGGCCTCCACCACCCCGCGCAAACCGACCGCGGCCCCGGTCGCGGACGGCGAGCTGCCCCGCACCGGCTCCGCCGAGACCCTCGCCACCATGCAGGCCGCCGTCCTCACCGGCGAGGCCCTGTGGATCGGCTACGTCAACGCCGAGGGCGCCGCCAGCCAGCGCGTCATCGCGCCGATCCGCGTCGAGGGCGGCTTCGTGACGGCGTACGACCACACGGCGGACGAGGTCCGCACCTACCCGTTGCACCGGGTCACGGGGGTGGCCGAGCTCGCGGACGACCAGCCGTGACCGTGCGCGAGTAGGGCACACTGGACGTTTGTCCCCCGTGGAAATGGGTTCCTGGAAAGGGCTCCTGGAAAGGGCTTCGCGTGTGAAGGTCCCCTGAGCGTCCATACGGTCAGGCGTGATGCGCACACTAACGGATAGGTCCGAGCTGTGGAGTGGTTTACCTGGTCAGTGTGGTTACGCAACCCCGCTGAGGAAGACCACCGACGTTGTCACGGAGCGAAGGGGAGGTCTGCCTTGGGTGGGGAACGGTGATCACCGACCAAGCCATCACCACGCTGTGCGGCCTGCCTGCGAGCCGGGAATCCGGCCATCGATCCAAGGCAACGGACAGCAGTGGGCCACGGCACGCCTTCCAGGGGACGCCGCCACCAGTCTCAGAATCACCGCGCGGTTGGCAGCGTTCGAGCCTTCAACCTTCTGATCCGTAGGATCGGGCGGCCTGTTGGGCGGAGCCTCCGCCTTCAGCCAAGCCGATCGCTGATGGTCGTGCTCGACGGTCTCTGTGTACCGTCGTTGCCGTCAGGATTGCCGTCAGCCAGGAACAGCGTCAGGGGCTGTAAGGACCGCCGCCAAGTCCGCTTCAAAGACGGCTCGCTCCGCCCCCCGCGCGCTGCCCGGCCCCCGTCCGGGCCTGCGCTCATCTCTCAGCCCCGCTCCAGCCTGGCCGGCGTCCGTGCGCGCGCACCCAGCAATCAGCTGCCTGCGCCAGAGACGGGGTACGTCACAGCTGGGGCAGTCGGCTCCACAGTTTTAGAGGTCCTAACAGAGTGCTCGGACGCGCCGGTGCAGGATGAGGCAGACAGCCAACTGCAGGAAGGCGTCATGGATGTCG